>BBSL01000075.1 GCA_001319865.1 Burkholderia sp. E7m39
CGAAACGACCACGCGCACGCCGCATCCGAAACTGCGCATCGCGCAGGCGCGCGAGGTGCCCGACAATCTGCTCGACGAACTGCTGCCGTGGCTGATGCAGCATCGCGTGCTGACCGACGACGAGGTGCGGCGCGACCTGCGTCGCTGGGTCGCCGAATATCAGCCGACGCTGGGCGCGCCGCCGCTGCGCAGCGTGCCGCCGCCAGTCGGCAAGCGGGCTTCCATGTAACGAAAAAAGGCGCCGAGGCGCCTTTTTTCATGTCTATTGCCGTAGAGAGTGGTTCGAACCGTCCGTCACGAATGGCGTGTGTTTGCCATCGCCGATGGCATCACGAATGCCGTCCCTTCCTCACCACCAGCCACCGCGGTACCTTGAACCGCACGATGCTCACGTAGAGCCACACATACGTCAGCGCAAACACCACGACGAAGCAGAACAGATGCAGCGTATGCCGCCAGAACAGCGTCGCAGGCACCACGGCGATCAGGCATAGCAGCCAGAGATACGGCGACGTTAGCGAATTGCGCCGCGTCAGCTCGCGCGCCGTACGCGCCCCGACGGCCCAGCGCATCAACCGCTTGTAGACGAGCATGTGCAGATGCACGCCGTCGGGAATCCCGGGCGACATGCCGCGAACGAATTTCTTCCGGTAGATCGAGAAGCACGTCTCGAAGATGGGGTACATGAAGAGCAGCACGGGATACCACGCCGACACATCGCGGTTGCGCATCACGAGCATGATCGACAGTTCGCCGAGCATGAAGCCGATGAAATATGCGCCGCCGTCGCCGAGAAAGATCAGGCCCGCGGGGAAGTTCCAGATGAAGAAACCCATCACCGCGCCCATCATGATGAGCGACGCTGACAACACAATCGGATCATGGACCTGGAACGCGACGTAGGCCATTGAGGCGAACATCATGAACGCGACCATCGATGCGAGGCCGTTGAAGCCGTCGATGATATTGATCGCGTTTGCCAGCGCGGCGACGGCCAGCACCGTGACGGCGCAGGAAATGGCCGCGTAGGACAACAGGAAATCGAGCGGCGGCACGCTGATGCGCGTGACGGCAATGCCCAGCACGAAGTAGGCGAGGGCGGCAGCGATCATCGTGCAGATCAGGCGTGCCAGAGGCGATACCTTTTTCGTCAGGTCTTCGACCAGACCGGATGCGAATGCCGGCATGCCGCACGCGACGATGCCGAGAATGCCCGCCGACACGCCCGGGTAGGCGCCGTAAAGCTGGATCGCCGACGCGATCAGTCCGGCAAGAATTCCCGTTCCGCCGATGCGCGGCACCGGGCGCACGTGGAATTTCTGCACGCCGGCCAAATCCGAGTCCGCAAACGTTTCATGCAGATGCGCGTATCGCACGATCACGAGCGTGATCAACAATGAAACGATGAAACCGAGCGCGAAACTGAGCATGAAGGTGGGTGCCGGAAAGCAAACGGTGGATTATACAAATGAAACGCAGCGCGCCCGGACGGGTTGACGCTCGCGCCGTCCCGCGCTCTCATTCAGCTGCATCCCACATGTCGCATCATGGATTGTCCCTATTCGGAGTTCGCAACGCGTTGCCGTTAGCCATCGATGGGGTCGCCATCCCGGCCGGCCGACTGCACGCGACGGACTTTCCATGCTCAACAATCTCACCATCCGACAAGGGCTGACGCTGGTCATCGCCATTTTTGCGGCATTTCTTTTGACCGTGATCGGAGTCGGCTGGGGCGCGCTGAAATTCACGAGCGACGGCCTGGAGAACGTGCAGCAAAGTTCGTCGGCGATGCACGCGCTGACGTCGAGTTCCGAGAAGCTCCTGCAGGTGCGCCTCGCGCTCGGCAGCTACGAGACGCTCTTTAGCGTCGGCAAGGAAACGGACGGGCTGCTCGCGGCCGCGCACAAGGTGCTCGAATCGTCGAACGAGGATTTCCGCACTTACATGGCGAGCCCTTTTGGCAGCGACGAAGAGCGCAAGCTCGCGCAGACGGTCGCGCAGGCGCACCGCGCTCGTCGACCAGGCGATCGAGCCGGAACACAAGGCGCTCATCGACAACGACTTCAATACGTTCCGCACGATCCAGGGCGAAACAGCCGACCGCTACTACGGGGTCTACGCGAAAGCGATTGACGCGCTCCAGCACGCCCAGGCCGGCAATCGCCAGCTTCAGTCGGAGCAGCTGAAAAAGCGCTTCATGATCTCGACGGGCCTGTTCATCGCGATCGGCGTGGCCGCCTTGATTGTGGGCGCGATCGCGCGCGTGGGACTGTCGGCTGCCGTTGTGAAGCCCGTGAACCAGACCATCCGCCATTTCCGCAGCATGGCCGAAGGCGACCTGACGACGGACGTCAAGGTCCGCTCGCGCAATGAAATGGGGCAACTGCTGCAGGCGCTGTTGCACATGCGCGATGGGCTGGTCGACACGGTGTCGAAAGTGCGCGGCAGCACGCACTCGATCACGCTCGGCGCGAACGAAATCGCCGCCGGTAACGCGGATCTGTCGAGCCGCACCGAGCAGCAAGCCGCCGCGCTTCAGGAAACGGCGGCGAGCATGGAAGAGCTGTCGGCGACCGTCAAGCAGAACACCGACAACGCGAAGATGGCGAGCCGTCTCGCACAAGGCGCGCTGGAGACGGTCGTGCGCGGCAGCGATGTCGTCACGCGCGTGACGCAGACGATGGACGGCATCACCGCATCGTCGCGCAAAGTGGGCGAGATCATCGGCATCATCGAGGGCATCGCGTTCCAGACCAACATCCTCGCGCTGAACGCGGCCGTCGAGGCGGCGCGCGCGGGCGAGCAGGGGCGCGGTTTTGCCGTGGTCGCTTCGGAGGTGCGCGCGCTCGCCCAGCGCTCGGGCGCGGCGGCGAAGGAGATTCGCGATCTGATCGGCGATTCGACGGCGCAGGTCGCGCAGGGCGCGTCGCTCGTCGCCGACGCGCGCAAGACGATGGAAGAAGCGATGAACTCCGTGCAGCGCGTGACGGGCATCATGACGGAGATCGAAGGCGCCGCGCACGAACAGAGCGACGGCATCGAGCAGATCAACAAGGCGATCGGCCAGATCGACGAAGTGACGCAGCAGAACGCGGCGCTCGTCGAACAGGCCGCGGCCGCCGCGAAATCGCTCGAAGCGCAGGCCGTGGTGCTGCGCGAGGCGGTTGCGGTGTTCAGGCTGGAGGCTGCACTAGTCGGGGTGGATGCCGGGTAGGCATCGCGCAAAAAAAAGTCATCTGCTCAACAGATGTCGGTCAATCACGCTTCAGAAGAGGCGACGGGATCACGTCGAATGGAGTAGTGAATGGATCGGCATATGATTCTGTTGGGGGCGCAGTCGTCGTAGCTCCCGATCGGACGCACAAGCATAGTGCCCAAGAGACACGAGGTATTGATAGCCTGAGCGCGTCGCAGGGCGCTGCCGAGTCGTCGAGAAACGGCGGCCTCTCCGGCTCCTGCATTGCGGGCTGCGCGGACGCCTGAGGCTGCAAATAAAATCCGGTCGCTTCGTCGCTAACAACAGTGATCGTATGCCAATAACAAACACGCATAATTCGTGATTCCCGCTGACGTTCCTTTGGCGATCCTCGAGCACGGCAGATGTCGCTTGCGGGGAACGGGTTACGCGGCCGCTCGCGTGAAAGTGCCGCAATTTACGCGTGGCCATTCAACAGTCGGTCATCGCACGCGTCAGCTGAAAGTCCCCACCGCGAGCCGTGCGCGCCGGTACATCGCACGTCGCGCGGCTCGCGTGCTGATGACATCGCCGAGCACTGGATTAAGGACACTTTGTCGAGAGCCGTGAACAGACTCGAGGCATGGGTGTCAGGTGTACAGGGACATGCTTGACCCCTTGGGGGACCACCGGCGTTGATGATGGCACGACGCTCCATCCTGACACTGCGGTGCCGACATGCGGCTACCGTCACGGCTTCGGGACGGGAATTCCTTCAATTCGATTACTTGCAGGCGAACCTCGGCCTTGTTGAATTGGCGTTCTCATTGTCGGGATTCGTTGTAAGTTTTAAATAAAAATTTAATTCTACCGCTGGCCGAAAAAGATTTTCTTTCAAATTTCCCGTCCGACCAGTCGATCGCGTGAAAGGCAAATTGTGACGCGCTCTCGAATCCCGTTCCCTTCTCGCGCGCTGTCGGCACGTGAGCCGCAGTGTTATGATTCGCCGCTGCTGCAAAGGGGCGACGCGTTAGATCGGGGACAAAACTTGTGCTTTTTTATCAGAATGATCGTCGTTGCCTCATCAGCATTCAGGCGTATCGGATCTCCTGAATATTGGTTGATTTAATAAATTGAAATGTGAATCCGTCAAAACATTTTTGATGCGATTTGGGGCGCTCGATTGCTGAATATCTATTTCAGATTTTTAAACCTGACGCGTGCACTGGAGAGCCTGCCGGGGCATCCGCGCCTTGAGGCTGGCGACGCCAAGTTGCTGGAAATACTTGCAATGGCCTGGCATGATGGCAAAGCGTTAACGGTCAGCGAGGCTATGCTGGAAGAAGTCGTGGGTGCCCCGGCGACGATTTATCGCAAGTTGCGCAAGCTACAGGAGGCGGGATTCGTCGACGTAATCGAACTGGAGACCGACCGCCGCATGAAGTTCGTGCTGCCATCGGCGGACGCGCTCAAGTACTTCAAACGCATCGCTGACTGCATGACCAAGGCTCGCGCAGGGTAAGCGACGACGCGCGAGGCCCTGGTCGCCTACTGCCGACCGCATTCGCGCGACCCTCACTGGGGTACCGCGTGTGGCCCTATCTCGTTGCGTCCTCAACTCTCATAGAGATTCGCTAAAAGGCGGTTTTTAAACCCGGTAAAACGTTTGCGTCGAGATTCGAAGATGCTTCCGATTTCATCATCTTAACTGCTTCTCGAAAAAAGTTTATCGTTTTGAGAAGAAAGTCTGGCTTAGCGAGAACGTGTTTGCTATTATCGCGCCTCGTATTTGCAAGATCAATGTCCCCGCCTTGGAGCGGAGAAGGCGGAAGTCCAAAAATCGGATCAAAACCGGCCGTTTGCACGATTCGGGTGCCAGCGAACCTGCAATATTTTCGGTTCGGCGGCCACAAGCCTTTGCAAAAGCACTATTTAAAAACACTGAGAGACCGAAATTGGTTGCAATTCGGGGCGAGGCGGGCGCACGCGCACCGCGTGTGGTCGTTATCACTGGCGGTAGCGCTGGGCTAGGGCGCGCGTTAGCAATTTGTTACTCAGCGCCGAATGTCACGCTCGGATTGATCGGCAGGAATCTGGATCGACTTGAGTCCGTCGCGTCCGCGTGTCGCGCGCGCGGAGCCGAGGTTGTGGTCGGCTGCATGGATGTGCGGGTTTCAGCGGGAATCCAGGACTGGATCCTCGATTTTGACCTGCGCCATCCGATCGATCTGCTGATCGCGAATGCTGGCGTAGCCAGCACGCTCTCGTCCTCAGAGGATTGGGAGGATGAAGAGAGAACAGCAGAAGTCATCGATACCAACCTGTATGGTGCGCTGCGTACGATGCAGCCTGTTATTGGGCGCATGCGCGTGAGGCAGCGTGGCCAAATTGCCGTCGTCAGTTCGCTCGCTGCGTTGCGCGGTATGGCAATTTCGCCAGCGTATTGTGCCAGCAAAGCGGCGCTTGTCGCTTACTGCGACTCTGTGCGACCTCTTTTTGGCCCGAGAGGGTATTAGCGTCTCACTCGTGATGCCCGGTTTTGTGCGGACCGCGATGAGCGATGTTTTCCCCGGCAATAAGCCGTTCATGTGGAGCGCGGAAAAAGCCGCACGGCACATCAGGAACCGGCTGGCGCAGCGGCGTGTGGAAATCGCCTTCCCGCTGAGCCTTGCCGTCGGCATGAAATTGTTGCGCGTGCTCCCTGCTGCCCTGGCGGATATCATCCTCGGTCGCCTGTCCTATCTTCCACCCGGAAAAATGTGAAGTGCTGCTCGTATTCGCTATCGCGGTACTGGTGGCCGCATTCTCTTTTGTTGTCGAGGCGATCGCAGTTCCGAGGTCGTCGCTGCGCCGTCCATTCGCGGCGTTATTCCTGCACATCGCGGCGCTTGCGGTCGTGACTGCATGCAGCGTCATGCTAACAGGTCGGCTGCTGTTATCTGCGTGTGTCGCGGTTGTTTTGATCGCATTGCTCGCGGTCATTGGAAACGCAAAATTCAAATCGTTGCGAGAGCCTTTGGTCTTTTCAGACCTTAATCTCTTTAGTCAGGTGTTTTCGCATCCGCGTCTTTACTTGCCGTTTCTTGGACTGGACAGGATTCTCGCTGTTGCAACCGGTCTGGCGGCCGTCGTGGTCGGAGTCCTGCTCGAACATTCCGTGGGAATGCTCGAGCGCTTCTCTGCGGGCGTCATTGCGAGCATTGCGTTGCCTTTCTGTTTTGTTCTGTCCCGTCGTTTGCCTCTGTCGCTTCACCCATTCTCGGATCAGCGGCGGTTTGGCTTCTTTGCCGTGTTCGTCGCTTACCTCATCAATGGATCTGGGCACACGGAGAAACAGGCCTTTGAGCGTGCTGTCGACACCGGGCCTTTTTCGTGCGGCCGCCCCGAGGCTCACCCCGATGTGATCGTCGTGCAGAGCGAATCGTACTTCGACGCCCGCCAATTGGGCGAGTTTGTCTTGCCCGGCGCGTACGCGAATCTCGACCGCATCCGGCGAGAGGCATTCGAGTACGGTCGCCTTTCTGTACCCGCATGGGGCGCGAACACGATGCGCAGCGAGTTCGCGATGCTGACAGGTCTGCCGTCAAAGGAACTCGGCTACGCGCGCTTTTATCCGTACATGTATGTGCGGCGCGCGTGCGCATCGATTGCCGGATGGTTCAAGCGCGGTGGATACAGTACGTTGGCGATCCATCCGTACTACGCCGACTTTTTTGGTCGGGATCGAGCATTCCGGTTGATGCATTTCGATCTTTTCCTGGACGTCAAGGACTTCGACGGTGCGAGCCGGGTGGGGCCGTATGTCGGCGATGTCACGGTGGCGGATGCGATCATCGCGCGCCTGCAGGAGCGTGACGACGACCGACCGATATTCGCGTTTGCGATCACGATGGAAAATCACGGGCCGTTGAATCTCGAGCGGGTTTCCGAAGGTGAATTCAAGGGCAGGCACACTCTCGGCGATGAAGCTCGCTGGCGAGACCTGACCGCCTACCTCCGGCACATTGAAAACGCGGATCGCATGCTCGGCAGGCTGACCGACTATCTGCGCGCGCGGAACCGGCCGACAGTTCTGTGTTTCTACGGCGATCATGTCCCTGCTTTGACCTCGGTGTTCGATGCACTCGGAGCCGAGCCGAAAAGAAGTGATTATTTTATTTGGCGCAACTTCGGAGGCGACTCGGGAGAGCAACGAGACGTCCATGTTGAAAACCTCGGCGTTGCGATACAGCGTGCGATGACGCTTGAAGATTACACGGGCAACATTAGGCAAGACGAGTTGCAGCAGACACCAGCATGATGATGGAAAAAAAATAGCGATTATTGGGCTGGCATGCCGCTTTCCCGGCGGAGTTGAGGGGCCCGACGACTTCTGGCAGTTGCTATGCGACGAGCGTGACGCCGTGACTGCAGTTCCCCCGGACCGTTTTGGCACGGGGTTCTATCAGCACCCATCCAAACGCGAGCCAGGAAAGAGCTATACGTTCGCAGCGGGCGTGCTCGACGACGTCGCCGGCTTCGATGCGTCATTCTTTGGTATTTCGCCGCGCGAGGCAGCCTGGATGGACCCGCAGCAGCGGCTGATGCTGGAACTCGCTTGGGAGGCGTTCGAGGATGCGGGAGTGCGTCCGGCCGAGATGCGCGGGCGCAATTGCGGCGTCTTTGTCGGCGTTGCCGGCACGGACTATGGCAACCGCAGCATGGACGATCTGAATTCGATCGATCCGTATTCGGCAACCGGCAACACGCTCAGCATCGCCTCGAATCGCGTCTCTCATCTGTTCGATTTGCGCGGTCCGAGCATGTCTGTCGATACCGCGTGCTCGTCGTCGATCGTCGCGCTCCATCAGGCCGTCCAGGCGTTGCAGTCGGGCGAGGCGGAGGTGGCACTCGCTGGCGGTGTCAACCTGCTGCTCCATCCGTTCGGCTTCGTGAGCTTTTCCAAGGCGTCGATGCTGTCCCCGCGCGGGCGTTGCAGAGCGTTCGACGCGAGCGGCGATGGCTATGTCCGCTCCGAGGGCGGCGCATTTGTGCTGCTGAAGCCGCTCGACCGGGCTCTGGCGGACGGGGACACGATTCACGCGGTGATCGCCGGATCCGGCGTAAATTCCAATGGGCATTCGCAAGGAGGCATCAGCGTACCGTCGGCGACGATGCAGGCCGAACTGCTGCGTACGGTCTATCGGCGCGCAGGTATTGATCCCCGCTCGGTTTCGTATCTGGAGGCGCATGGCACGGGAACCGCGGTAGGCGATCCGATCGAGGCACGCGCACTGATCGATGCGATGGCGGGCGGCCGGCCCGAGGATGATCCACTGCTGATCGGCTCGGTCAAGACCAACATCGGACATCTTGAAACGGCGTCGGGCATGGCCGGCCTGGTGAAGGGCATCCTGTGCCTGAAGCATCGCGGCGTGCCGCGTTCGCTGCATTTCGACACACCCAACCCTTCTATCGACTTCCGTGGCGGCCGCCTGCGCGTTGCCGAGCGTTTTACTCCGCTCGAACAGCGCAACGATGCGCCGTTGACGATTGGCGTCAATTCGTTCGGCTTCGGCGGCACGAACGCGCACGTCGTCCTGACCGCGCACACGCATTCGGACGAGTCCGACACGCCTCCAATGCCTCTGACCCAAGGGCGGTTGCCAGCGCTCGTGCTCACGGCACGGTCACAGTCCGCCTTGTCGACGCTCGCTGCGCGCTATCTCGGTCGTTTGCAGGCGGGGGCCGATTGGGCCGCGCTTGCAGCCACCGCCGCACGTCGGCGCCAATGGCTCGAGCACCGTGCGGTCGTCGAGCCTGCCGATCAGGAAGAAGGGCATGCAGGACTGGCAGCCATCGCGGAGCCGGACGGTCACGCACTGCCTGCGTATGTCGCACAGGGGCAGGCGGCGGAAGGGGAGGCCCAGGTTGCATTTGTCTATGCGGGCAATGGTTGTCAGTGGGCCGGGATGGGCAAGCAGCTCTATGCGCAGGACCCCGTATTCCGGACAGCACTGGACGAGGTCGATGCGCTCTGGCAAGCGGATGGAAATGTGTCGCTTGTTGCC
Organism: Burkholderia sp. E7m39; assembly: GCA_001319865.1. Taxonomy (GTDB): domain Bacteria; phylum Pseudomonadota; class Gammaproteobacteria; order Burkholderiales; family Burkholderiaceae; genus Paraburkholderia; species Paraburkholderia bengalensis. The sequence goes on from BBSL01000075.1 coordinate 9,226, forward strand.
ATAATTTCCGAAGGCGTCAGCGCGGAATGGCTCGCGGCGACGGAAAATGCGCAACCGTTGCTGTTCGCGATGCAGGTCGGTATCACACGCGTCCTCACTGCGCGTGGCGTGAGCTTCGACGCGGCGCTCGGTCATAGCGTCGGCGAGATCGCCGCAGCGTGGGCGTCGGGAGCGTTAACGCTTGCCGAGGCTGTGCGCGTGATCCGCATCCGCAGTGGCGCGCAGGGTCTGACGCGCGGCTCGGGCAGGATGGCCGCTGCTGGCATCGGCGAAGCGGCTGCGCACGAGGAGATCGTGCGGCTGGGTCTCACTTCGGCTGTCGAGGTGGCCGGGACGAACAGTCCTGAGGCTGTCACGCTTGCCGGGACACTTGAGGGGCTGGAGGCGATGGGCGCGGCGCTCGCCGCCGAAGGTGCATTCTTTCAGATGCTCGATCTCGACTACGCGTTCCACAGCAGCCGCATGGACGCGATTGAGCGTGAAGTGCGCGATGGCCTCGCCGGTCTCGCGCCGCGCAACGGCAGCACTCGTTTTGTTTCGACGGTGACGGGCGCCACGCTGCCCGGCACGGCGCTCGATGCCAGCTACTGGTGGCGAAACATTCGCGAGCCGGTCCGCTTCAGCGAAGCGATCACACACCTCGCCAACGATCGTGTGCGCGTGTTCATCGAGGTGGCGCCGCACTCCATTCTGCGCACCTATGTGAAACAGACGCTGGCTGCGCTGCAGCTGCCAGGAGCCGTCGTGCCCACGCTCAAGCGCGAGCACGACAGCGCGCACATGCTGGCGCATTCGATCCTCTCGGCTGTTGCGCACGGTGCACGTGTCGAGATCGAACGCTTCGTTCCTGACGCGCCTCGCGCCGCGTTACCGACCTATCCATGGCAGCGTGAACGGCACTGGCTGGAGTCGAGCGTCGAGGGCTATAACCTGGTGAATCGCCGCGTCGATCATCCCTTGCTTGGCTACCGGCTGCATGAGCATGCGTTCGCATGGGAAAATCAGCTTGATCCGCAGCGCGTGCCAATGCTTGCCGACCACGTCGTCGATGGCGGGGTCGCGTTTCCCGGTGCGGGATATGTCGAGATGGCGCTGGCCGCTGCGCGGGTGTTCTTCGGCAAGCCTGATGTAGCCATCGAGAACGTCGAGATCCGCTTGCCTGTCGTGTTTCTGCCGAACCAGGCGAAGCTGTTCCGCCTGGTGATTGATGCGCAGACGGCGTCGTTTGCGATCGAAACGCGTGACCGGATGAGCGACAGCCCATGGAACCGCAACGTGACGGGGCGTTTGCTGGAGAGCGGGAACACGCTCGTTGCGAACAGCGCAGCTGACGAGTCAGTGCTTGCGCGTCTGGAAGCGTGTCCTGCGATGAGCGGCAGTGATCTGTACTCGAGCACGTCCGCGATCGGCCTCAGCTATGGGCCGGCGTTCCGTTGGGTGCGCAGCGTGCAGGTGTTCGGCGACGACGCTCTCGCCAGCTTCGAGATGCCGCCCGTCTTCGGCGGCGCGCAGGGGCTTGCCGGCTATCGGCTGCATCCCGCGCTGATGGACAGTGGTTTTCATCCACTCTTCGCGACGCTTGGACAAGGGGGCACAGCGCCTGGCGAGGCGCGCGCGGCTTTCGTTCCCGTTCAGATCGGACGCGTCGATTTCCTGCGCGGCGATTCCGTGCGGCGAGTGCTTTCGCGTGTGCACCGTCGCAGCCCGCACTCGATCGTCGCGTCATTCGAGTTTCTCGATGCGAACGATTCGATCGTCGCACGCTTGTCCGCGTGCCGTTTCCGCCGTGTCGATCTGACAGCTCGGCGCCACGGCGCGCCCGCGCGCTTCGCCTATGCGTTGGAAGCGCGGCCGCTGCCGGGCGCCTTTACAGCCACGGCGCTGCCGCCGCCCGCCGCGCTCGTTGAGCGTGCGAGCGCGCAGTTGCGTTCGCGTGAGGACGGCATGCACCGCACGCGGCATCTCACGGAAACGCTGCCGTTGCTCGATGTGCTGGCGGGTCTGCACGCGCTTGATGCGCTTGATGCGCTGAATGCGTTCGCGCAGCCGAAGCTGCCCGCGTACCCGAATTCACAACTGCTGGCGCGGCTTGTGCAGATCGTCATCGAAGACGGCCTCGCATATTTCGAAGGCGGGCGTCTCGTTCGCGACGCCTCCGCGTGCGCGGCGATGCCGGAGCACGAATCGTTGTGGCGCGACGTGCTCGCGGCGTCGCCGGCGCATGTCGCCGAATTGACGCTCCTCGCACACGTCGGCGCTGCGCTGCCACGCATGCTGTGCGACGCGTCGCTGGACACGGCCGCGCTACTTTCGCCGACGGGGCGTAGTCTCGTCGAGCAGTTTTTCGCTGCTTCGCCAACGTGGGCGCATGCACGCGCGATGCTGGCAGAGTGCGTCAAGGAGGCGGTTTCGGTATGGCCGCGCACGCGCCGTCTGCGCGTTCTCGAGCTTGGCTCGATCACGGGTGAGACCCTGCGGCCTCTCGACATCGGTATGGCGGCCGCGCAGTGCGAGCACGTGCTCGCCGGCACGCATCAGCAGCTTGCCGCCCTCGACGCGGAAGGGCACGCTCAAGTGCAGACGCTTCTGCTCGACGAGCACGAGACACCCTTCGCGCGCTGCCGCGACGCCGCGCCATTCGATTTGATCGTCGTCAATCGGATGCTCGGCGAACAGCCGGACCCGATTGCAACGCTGATGGCAATCGGGGAACGGCTTGCACCGGGCGGCATCGTCGTCCTCGCCAACGCCCGGCGTAGCCGCTTTGCGGACATAGTGTTCGGGACGGCCGACCGCAAAACTGCCGCGTCGTCGTATGGCGCGCTCGCCCCTGCCGCACTCGAGTCGCTTTGCGAGCGAGCCGGTCTCCAGGACGTGGTGCGCCACATGGAACAGGGCCTCGATCTCGAAGGTGCGCCGACGCTGGTCGTCGCGCGCAAGCCGGCCGCTTTGTTGCGCGCACCTGTTGCCGCTGCGCCAGCGCAGCACTGGCTGATCGCGCGGGACGGTGACGATGCGCTCGGCGCCGCGCTGGCCGGGGAACTCGCGCGTCTCGGGTGCCATGTCGAAAAGGCCTCCGTGCGCGATGCGGCCGCCTGGCTCTCGCACAAGGCGGTGCCGGCGCATGTCGTGTTTATCGCGCCGCTCGCGCATCTGCACGACGCCAGCGGTGCCGACGTTATGCGTGCGCAGGAAGGCGGCGCGTTCGCGCTTGCGGCTCTCGTGCGTAACCTCGACGATGCGAACCTGACCGCGCAGTCTCGCCTGTGCGTGGTGACGCGAGGCGGCGCGCCATTTGCTGGCGGCGTGGCCACGCATCCCGAGCAGGCGAGCCTCTGGGGTCTCGGCCGTGTGATGGCGAATGAATATCCGGCGCTTGCGCTGCGCCTGATCGACGTCGACGTCGCAGGCGAGCAAGAAGCCGCGCAACTTGCGCATACGCTGCTTGACGATGACGGTGAAGAAGAAGTGATGCTGACGCCGTATGGCCGCTATGTGCCGCGCATGCTGCCGGTGCAGCAGGCAGCAACACTCGCGGCGGACAGCGACACCGCAATTTCGGTGCCTCCCACGGTGCTGGCGTTCGACATGCCCGGCTCGCTGCGCAATCTCGAGTGGTTCCCGCTGTCGCCAGGCGAGCTCGGTGCCGACGAAGTGGAGATCGCGCCTGTCGCAACCGGCCTCAATTTCCGCGACGTCATGTACGCCATGGGGCTGCTGTCAGACGAAGCCGTCGAGTCGGGCTTTGCTGGCGCGACGGTGGGCATGGAACTGTCCGGTCGCATTGTCCGCGTGGGCAGCGATGTGACGGAATTTGCGCCCGGCGACGGGGTGCTGGGTTTCGGCAGCGCGTGTTTCGCAAGCCGCGTGCGGACCCGCACGACGGCTATTGCCCACAAGCCGGCTCGTCTTACGTTTGAAGAAGCCGCAACGATACCCACCACGTTCTTCACCGCGTACTACGCGCTGTGCGAACTCGGCCGCCTGCGTCGTGGCGAACGTGTACTGATTCACGGCGGCGCAGGCGGCGTCGGCATTGCTGCGATCCAGCTCGCGCGTCATCTTGGAGCCGAAGTCTTCGTCACGGCGGGTAGCGCGGAAAAGCGCGAGTTCGTCCGTCTGCTTGGTGCCGACCACGTCTTCGACTCACGTACCCTGTCGTTCGCCGATGAGATCATGGCGCGCACCCGCGGCGTGGGGGTCGATATCGTGCTCAATTCACTGGCGGGTGAGGCGATGGTGCGCAGTATTGACACGCTTCGACCGTTCGGCCGCTTCCTCGAACTCGGGAAGCGCGATTTCTACGAGAACAGCCGTATTGGCTTGCGGCCGTTTCGCAACAACATCAGCTATTTCGGCATCGATGCAGATCAGCTGATGAACGCTCTGCCTGATCTGACAAAGCGTCTGTTCACCGAAATAATACAGATGTTCTCCGATGGCGCGCTGTATCCGTTGCCTTACCGCGCTTTTCCCGCACAACGGGTTGAAGAGGCGTTCCGCTACATGCAACAGGCGCGGCAGATCGGCAAGGTTATCGTGACCTATCCAGGAGGAGCGCCTGCGCCCACACGCGGCGGCGTCCAACCGACGGTGCGGCTCGAACCGCACGCAGCATATCTGATCGTTGGCGGAACAGGCGGACTCGGTTTCGCGACCGCACGCTGGATGATGTCGCGCGGCGCGCGTCACCTGACGCTGGCGAGCCGCGAAGGTGTTCTCGACATCGCGAAAAAGCAGGAGATCGAACGCTGGCGAGACGAGCACGGCGTCACCGTATCGGTGGTGTCGTGCGATGTCACCGACGCTGCCGCGCTTAACCGGCTGATGGACACGATCGAAAGCCGCGGTACGCCGCTCAAGGGCGTGCTGCACTCCGCGATGCGGATCGACGATGGACTGCTGCGAAACACCGACGACACGCGCATGAAGGCCGTGTTTGAACCCAAGGTCGCGGGGGCCTGGAATCTGCATCGCGCGTCGCAACGATTCGTGCTGGATTTCTTCGTGCTGTATTCGTCGGCTACGACGTTTCTGGGCAATCCGGGCCAAGGCGCCTATGTCGCGGCGAACAGCTTTCTCGAGGCGCTTGTCGCGCATCGCCGCGCGGCCGGGCTGCCAGCCTCGTTCATGGCCTGGGGGCCGATCGAGGACGTCGGCTTCCTCGCGCGTAATAGCGCGACGCGCGAGGCGATGCAGGCGCGTATCGGCGGCGCGTCGATCACCTCTGAAGAGGCGATGACAGCGCTCGAGCGCGCGCTCGCAAGCGGCGCGGCGGGCGAAGCCGTGGTGCGTCTGGACTGGTCGGCCATCGCACGCGGCATGCCGGCAGCGCAGGCGCGACGCTACGCGGCGCTGCAGGGCGGCGCGACCGAGACGGCAAGCGAGGACGGCGCGCTGCTCGACCGTCTGCGCTCACTGTCGAAGGCGGAAGCGGTCGAAGCGGTGGAGACCTCGCTGCGTGGTCACATCTCGCGCATCCTGCACATGTCGCCGGAGCGCATCGCGCTTGACCGCTCGGTTCTCGATCTCGGCATGGACTCGCTGATGGGCATGGAACTCGGCATGGCCGTCGAAGAATCGTTCGGCGTGAAGCTGTCCATTATGGCGATTGCCGAGGGCGCTACGGTGCATACGCTCGCCGCGCGTATCGTTGACATGCTCGATGACGAGAGCGCTGAAGGCGCGGGCGTCGGGCAGGGCACGGCGAACGGCGCGAACGACGAAGTCGCGGCGCTCGCCGCGCGCCACGCGCTCGCCGAGAATGAGACGCGCTCGCTGCTCGAGCGCAATAAAGACAGCGATCAGAATCAACAGGGGGACGAGTCATGTCTGTCGACGTCGGCGTTCGCGGGGTGAAGTTGCCTGCGGGCTGGCAGGCGAGTGAAGGCACGCTGGCGCGTCCGCTCGAACTGTCGGGGCGCGGCTTGCACACCGGGCGGCGCGTGAATGTGCGCATCCTGCCGGCCGGGGCGGCGGCGCTTGACGGCGAGCGGCACGGCATCGTGTTTCGCCGCGTGCACAAGGGACAATCGCTCGGTACGGTGGCCGCCGATCCTTCGCTGCGCCAGGGTCAGCCGCTCTGCACGATGCTGCGCGCGAACGACGGCCTAGGCGTGCGCACGGTCGAACACCTGCTCGCGTCGCTGCTCGCGTGCGAGATCGATCACGCGATCGTCGAACTCGACGCCGAAGAAGTGCCGATTCTCGATGGCAGCGCGCAGCCGTGGATCGACGCGATTCGCGCATGCGGTCGCACCGACCTGCCGCAGGCCAAGCGTTTCTTTCGAGTGCTCAAGGCGGTGACTGTCGTTGACGGTGAGGGTGCCGCGCGCCGCGAAATGCGCGTCGAGCCCGCCGACGTCTACGCGCTCAGCGTGCATAACAACGACCTCAAGGGTTTCGGTGACATGGAGTGGCGCGGTTCGCTCACGCCGCGCGCGTTCGCCGACGAAATCGCGTCATCGCGCTCGTATGGACAGATCAAATGGGCCGTGCCCGCGATCGTTGTCGGCTATCTGCGCGGCTGGCCGATTCTGCGCGGCGCACGACTGTCGTGCACGGCAGCGATCGTCGGCAAGCGGGTAGTGGGCGGGTTGCGTCAGCCGGACGAGTTCGTCCGGCATCGCGTGCTCGATCTGGTCGGCGATCTCGCGCTCGTGGGCGCGCCGTTGCTGGGCCATGTGACCGCACGACGTCCGACACACGAAATGAACTACCGGCTGCTCGCCGCGTTGCTGGGTACGCCCGGCGCGTGCGAGTGGATCGAGGCGCAGGCGTAAGCCGCGCCGCACATATAGGCTGGATCGAATTAGATGGGACTCGGAGACACACTACGGCAGCAGCTGGCAGCCAAGGCGCTGAAACGCCAGCTGGAGCGGGCAACCGATGCGGCGGACGCGCCTGGCGTGCCCGATGCGCAGATTGCACAGGGTGCGCGGACACTCTCTGCACGGAGCCGCTTTGAAGCAATGCCGCAATATCAGCAAGTCAAGCTGATGCGAGAAATGGGCGAGACGCTGCGAGTCGAGTCGCCGTTTTTTCGCGTCCATGACGGCATTGCGGGCGCGACGACGCAGATCGGCGGCCGCGAGTACGTTAACTTCGCGAACTACAGCTATCTCGGGTTTGCGGGCGACCCGGTTGTCGCATCGCGTGCGAAGGCCGCCATCGACCGGTATGGCACGTCGGCGTCAGCGAGCCGCATCGTCGCGGGCGAGCGACCCGTGCATCGCGAGCTCGAACGGGCGCTTGCATCGTTTTACGAAACGGATGATTGCGTCGCGTTCGTCAGCGGCCATGCCACGAACGTGACTGTGATCGGTGTATTGTTCGGGCCGGGCGATCTGATTGTGCACGACGCGCTGGCGCACAACAGCATCGTGCAGGGTGCGCAGTTGAGTGGGGCGAAGCGCCTGAGCTTCGCGCACAACGATTGGCAGGCGCTCGACGAATTGCTGACGCGAGCGCGTCGCGAGTATCGTCACGTGCTGATTGCGATCGAAGGGCTGTACAGCATGGACGGGGATTTTCCGGACCTCGAACGTTTTTGCGAGGTGAAGGAGCGGCACGGCGCGCTCCTGCTGGTCGATGAAGCGCATTCGCTGGGCGTGCTCGGCGCGACGGGACGGGGCATTCGCGAGCAGTGCGGCGTGGCATCGGATCGCGTCGATCTGTGGATGGGCACGATGAGCAAGACGCTGGCGGGCTGCGGCGGCTTTATCGCTGGTTGTCAGCCGCTCGTGGATATGCTGCGGCATCTCGCCCCCGGCTTTCTATACAGCGTGGGGCTGGCGCCGGCGCTTGCTGAGGCTTCCCTTGCTGCGCTCGAACGTTTGATCGCGCAACCCGAGCGTGTTGCGCAATTGCAGGCGCGGGGCCATCAGTTCCTCACCGAGGCGCGCGCGGCTGGACTCGACACTGGCACCAGCGCGGGCTATGCGGTCGTGCCAGTCATAACGGGCAGTTCGCTTAAGGCCGCACAGTGGGCGAACGCGTTGTTCGAAGAGGGCATTAACGTGCAACCGATTTTTCATCCGGCCGTTGAGGAGAAGGCGGCGCGATTGCGGTTTTTTATCTGTTCGACGCATGAGGAAGAGCAGATTAGCAGGACGGTGGGGGTGGTGGCGCGGTTGGCAGGGCGGTGAACGTGTGCTCGCGACGAGACGTACTGACTATTTGCCACAGCCAAAATACGCCGCCTGAGAAGGGTGCAATCGTTTGCGTACGACGTTCTGGGCTGTATTGAAAGTTTCAATAGGATCACGAAATGCATGCATGTGAGTTGAATACTGGCTAAAATGCTCACTGTCTCAGAAAGTTGCCTAACGCACCGACCATGATCGTCCGCACGACTAGGCATGCCGCGCACCTAATTTCAATGTGTGACGGATCTGAGACGGCAGATCGATCGATGAGGGCGCAACGAATGCAACATAAATCCGTGACGCCCCTGTGCGAAAGCGCAGCACGCTGCATGTGGGGCAGGTATGTTTGCAAAGCAACGCGGCTATTCGATATCGACCCAAACAGATCGCACAATCGAAGCAACGATCGAAGGTGTTCTCAGCGCAAGCGGTCGACATGACCGCTTTGTCGTCGGGGGGGCGGCGGTGGATCTATATCCACTTTCGGCGAGAATCGATTGACTGATGCTCGAGAATGATTTTCCAGAATGGTGCGCTCACCGGAGCGGGCTCGCGAAACGCAATGAATGCTCGGCTGTTGCCGTGCGTTCTCGATATCGTGGCTAGTCCGACCGTCAGGCAGCATCAGATTCAGGTTTCAGGGTTCATGAAGAAGAATCTCTTGGCAATTTGCGTCCCTGCAGTTTTGGCACTTTCGGGGTGTGGCACGTTTCCGGACTGGATTCCGACGTCCGGAGCGAGTCGTCAGCAGGTGCTCGAGCAGCACGATTCAGGTCGAATCGAGGGCATCCAGGTGGTGGATGTCAACGATGTGCTGGCGCGCAAACTCGCAGACGCGAAACAGCTTGGCCAATTCTCGAACACCTTTGCAAGCAAGACGGCCAACAGCTACGAGATCGGTCCGGGCGATGTGATCGAGGTGACCATTTGGGAAACGCCGCCCGCGATGCTGTTTGGTTCGACGGCACAGGTATCGCTGCCATCGCTTGGCTCGGGGGGCGCGAGCAGCGTCACACTGCCCAAGGAAATGGTTGCCGCCGATGGCACTATCTCCATCCCTTTTGCGGGCCGCGTCAGGGTGGCGGGGCGCACGACGCAGCAGATCGAGGAGAGCGTTGTCAGCCATCTCAAGGGCAAGGCGAACCAACCGCAGGTGCTCGTGAGGGTGACGGAGAACAACGCTTCGAACGTCACGATCGTGGGCGAAGTCAACAAGAGCTCGATGATGCCGCTCACTCCAAGAGGAGAGCGCTTGCTCGACGCATTCGCATTTGCGGGCGGGTTGAAGCAGCCGGTCAGCCATATGGCAGTGCAACTGTCGCGGGGCAATACGACGGCTACGATGCCACTCGACGCGGTAATTCGAAATCCTAAGCAAAACGTGCTCCTCAAACCGGGTGACGTCGTGACTGCGCTTTTCCAGCCGCTGACCTTCTCGGTGCTTGGCGCTACGGGCAAGAACGACGAGATCCCGTTTGAAGCACAAGGTATCTCGCTGGCGCAGGCGCTGGCACGCTCAGGTGGTTTGAATGACGGCCGTGCGGACGCTCGGGGTATCTTTGTGTTTCGCTTTGAAGACGCAAATCTCGTAAACAATACGGAACCGTCGGTAAAGACCAGCAACGGAAAGGTGCCGGTGGTATACGAGATTAACTTGCGCGATCCGGCAGCGTTTTTTGTCACGCAGAATTTCCCAATCCAGAATCACGACGTCATTTATGTGACAAATTCTCCAGGTGCGGAATTCCGGAAATTCCTAACCTATGTCGTAATGGTGGCCGATCCGACAGTGACCTTTACTCGCGATTTCCAGTAAGAACAAATGACGGAAAGAATTCGTACGCCATTTGAGATCACATGGTCCGTCTGGCGCGCAGTGTTTTTGCGCGAGGCGCTTGATCGTCTGTTCGAAGCGCGCGCCGCTTGGCTCTGGTTATTGATTGAGCCAATAATTTACATCGGAATTCATGCTTTCGGATTCGTTACATTCCACATTCACCAGGTTGGTGGAATGGGGATCAATATGTTCGTCGTCGCGGGCTTCATCGGATTTCTGCTCTGGCGTCGCACGTGGACGCAGGTGTTGCACGGAATCGACTCAAACCGGGCCTTTTTTGCTTATCGGCAAGTCAAGCCGTTCGATGTAGCGATCGTGCGCGCAACGCTCGAACTGTTCCTGATGGTGCCGATCTCGATCGTAATCATGGCAATGGTGATCATGACGGGACACGGCATCACGCTGAGCACACAAAATCCTGTTTGGTTTCCGCAGGATCCGTTTCTGCTGATTGCGGCGGTTTTTTCACTATGGCTATTGGGCTTGGGATTGGGGCTGGTCACATCGGTAGTGATGCGATTTATTCCTGAGATTGATCACATTTTCAAGATTATTTATCTCCCGCTGTATTACATGTCGGGGGCATTGCTTCCACTGTCTTTAATTTTACCAGAGCCTTATCAGTACATCGCTGTCGCTAATCCGATCGTCGATGGTGTCGAATTGATGCGGCTCGGGTATTACCCAAATTATGTAACGCTCAAAGGCGTGAGTCTTGCCTACGTCTACGCTTGGGCATTGGGACTTATTCTTTTTGGGTTGATGCTGTACAAGCGGTTCTCTAGAAAACTGGTGATGCGATGATAATCGTCGAAAACGTTTACAAGCGCTACCAAGGAGAGCATGGCGCGGGAAAATGGATATTGAACGGAATCAATCTTACGATTCCGTCGAAACATAGTGTGGCCTTAATAGGAAGAAATGGCGCCGGTAAATCGACCCTGTTGCGGATCATTGGTGGAATCGATTTCGCGACCAAGGGGCGCGTTCTGCGACGTTGCCAGGTTTCCTGGCCTATGGGGGGGGCCGGCTTGGAAGGGACATTGACCGGACGACAAAACGCGAAATTCGTGTGCCGTATACACGGTCACCAGAACGAACTTGCAGATCGTCTGGCTTACATCCAAGACTTTGCCGAACTGGGGCTCGCTTTTGACGAACCAGTGCAGACTTATTCATCAGGCATGCGCTCGCGCCTGCAGTTTGCGATGTCTTTGGCTTTCAATTTCGAGGTGTATATCTCAGACGAAGTGACGGCGGCGGGAGACGCGAAATTTCGAAAGAAGGCTGCGGAAGCTTTTAAGAACAAGGCAGACCACGCAAGCGTCATCATGGTCTCTCACGATGAAGTCACCCTTAAACAGTTTTGTCAGTCGGCTATCTGGATTAATAATGGCCAGGCGCACTGGTTCGACGACCTCGAAGATGGTTTGAAAGCATATAAGGATAATCTTCTGGCATGAGTGAATCATTTTTGCCCCGTAACTCGGGTGTAACTGCTAGGCTGGGAGCACTTTCCGGTCGATGCAAGAACGCGCTGTTTTCAGTCAAGATTTTCAAATTGCTAGTGCGATTGGTCGTCGCATATACGATTCTATCTGTTCCCTACTGGTTGCTTTTTGCATCCGACCGGTACGTCTCCAACGCCCTTGTGGTTATCCAGCGGACGAATCAGGTCAGTGGTCCGCAAGTTAACCTTCCGCCAAGCATTGCGGGGCTCGGCGGAGCCAGCAATCCGAATAGCAGCGATCAGCTATTGTTGACCCAGTACCTGCTATCCTTGGACATGCTGCTGAAGCTGGATGCAGAGTTCGATTTGCGTTCGCATTACAGTGGTTGGAGTCACGATCCGATTTCTCGCATGCTGTTTAAGAATGAGCCGATCGAATGGTTTTACCAGTACTGGCTCTCGCGCGTTGTCGTCGAATACGATGAGTACAACGGTGTGGTCAACATCGAGGTGCAGGCATACGATGCCAAGACTGCGCGTGAGATCGTGGAGTTCATGATCCGCGAGGGCGAGGCGCAGATGAACTTGATCAGCCATCAACTCGCACAGTCCCAGGTTGATTTTCTAACCAATGAAGTCACCGTCACGCATCAGCGCCTGCTCGACGATACGCAAAAGATGATTGATTTTCAAAATCATCAAGGGCTGGTCGCGCCGGGAACAACGGCACAGAGTCTTAATGCCCTGATCGACCATCTCGAGGCACAAAAAACCGCAGTGCGCACGCAGCTCGATTCTTTACCCTCGACGTTAAACGCGAATCAGCCCATTGTCGTGATGCTCAAAAAGAATATCGCCGCCATCGATCAGCAGATTGCCCAACGGCGCGCGGAACTGGCCTCTCCGTCAAAGAAAACGCTGAACTACACGGTTGAGGAGTTCCAGCGTTTGCAGATGCAGGTCGGTTTTGCGCAAGATCTCTACAAGACAGCACTTTCCGCGTTGGAACAGGGCCGCATCGATGCAGCACGCACCTTGAAGATGGTTTCAGTGTTGCAGTCACCGACGAGACCAGGTTACCCCCTCGAACCCGCGCGCTTGTATAGCGCATTGGTTACCCTGCTGGTCGGACTTGCCGTGATTGGTGTCTTGAAGCTGACCGAGAGCATTATTCTCGATCATGTCGATTGACCTGTTGTCGAATCGTCTCCGTACCCATAGCGGTCTTTGATAACAACAACCAAATGGTCGGAATGAAAACCCTGTTTGTCGTTGGAACGCGGCCGGAAGTCATCGAGAGTGATGGCAAAGCTGCGCAGCGTATTCGCGATATTTTGGTGCGTGCATGTTGAATACTATTTCTGTCGTTGGGCTCGGCTATATTGGCCTGCCCACTGCCACTGTTCTGGCGTCACGTAAGAAGCGAGTCGTCGGGGTCGACGTTTCCCGCCACGTCATCGACACGATCAATCGCGGGGATATTCACATCATCGAACCCGAGCTCGACGTTTTGGTTCAGGGGGCGGTAAGTAGTGGCCATCTTCGCGCTGCGACACGTCCCGAACCCGCCGATGTTTTTCTCATCGCGGTCCCCACGCCGCTGACGCCTGAGCATCGCCCCGATTTGCGGTATATCGAATCTGCTGTCAGGGCGATTGCTTCTGTGCTGGTAAAAGGGAACCTGGTCGTTCTTGAATCCACATCGCCGGTAGGTACCACTGAAAAGATGGCGGGATGGTTGGCCCATGCGAGGCCAGATCTTAGTTTTCCTCAGCAATGCGGTGAGGAATCCGATATCCGTATTGCCTATTGTCCCGAACGTGTTCTCCCCGGTCGCATTGTCCACGAAATCATTGCCAACGATCGCGTGATTGGAGGCATGACGAAGAAGTGCTCTCAGGCCGCAATCGAGTTCTACAAATTGTTCGTGCAGGGGGAGTGTATCGTTACCGACGTACGCACCGCTGAAATGTGCAAGCTCGCTGAAAACAGCTTTCGCGATATCAATATCGCTTTCGCGAACGAACTTTCGTTGATCTGCGATCAGCAGGGAATCAATGTTTGGGAGCTGATTAAGCTGGCGAATCGACATCCTCGCGTTGACATTCTGTCGCCTGGTTGTGGATTGGGGGGCATTGTATTGCAGTCGACCCTTGGTTCATTGTGGATAGCGCACCTGAGGATGCCAAGCTGATTCGCTTGGCTCGCGAAGTCAATGATGCAAAGCCAGATTGGGTGATTCGTAAGGTGGAGCGAGCCATTGAAGAACTCTCCGCCTCGGGCGTAGACAGTACGGATATTCGTATCGCTTGCCTGGGTATTACCTTCAAGCCCGATATCGATGACTTGCGCGAAAGCCCTGCGCTACAAATTACTCAGATACTAGCGGAACGATATGCTGGCCAAGTAAGAGTCGTCGAACCAAATTTAGAAGGCTTGCCTGATGGTTTGAAAGATATGCAAGTGGCTCTTATCACGCTGAGTGAAGCGCTTGTGGACGCTCACATTCTGATCTTGCTCGTGGATCACGCTGACTTCAGGAGTGCCAGACCTGATTTCGATGGGAGGCAGAAGCTCATAGACACCCGTGGCATCTGGAAGGACACCAAATGACGATAAACCAGAATGTTCAACCCAACCTTGAGATTCAGCTCAAGGAACTCAAGGAAGAAAATGATCTGTTGCTCCATCAGCTTTTCCAAGTACAGGAAGAGCTAGAGAGTGGCCATTTGCGCAATAAAGTACTCGCCAAGACGCAGCCTCCCGGGTTGCATGGGGGTATGGAGCACGACAAGGGATGGGTAGATGAGGAAGTGCCGAATGTTCTGGCAGAAAACCGTCGCCTGCAAGCTTTGGCGGACGCGCAAAGGGAAGTTCACCGAATTGAAACGGAGAATGGACTGAACGTCAAGCTTGGAGACATTCTGGTCCAAAGCGCGGATTCGCTGACCGCGTTAGTTTCGGTGCCTATCAAAGTCGGCAAAATCTGGTTCGAATCGCGTCGTCGGTCACCTCCAAAATCTATTGGGGGAAAAAGATTTAATAAGGTCATAGCAGCGTACGGTGACGGCGGTTTTGCCTCGGTCGAAAAGTTGACTACCGAAGTTGCCCTCTCACCTGCAATGTGGGCTAACGCTTACACGGTCCTGGCTCGGCAATTGATGAATGATGACCGTGCTGCGGCAGCCGAAGCGGCGCATCGAGCATATGTACTTGACCCTAAGCCTTATCGGCTGAAGTGGCTCGCTTTCAGATTACACGAAGCAGGCCGCTTCATCGAAGCGGAAGCTCTGTTGGACATTGTGTCGCCGAATGCACAGTTCAGCGAATCCGAAGCTCGTCACGCGGGTCGGTTGCGACAGGAAGCAAAGCATTTTCGTCAAAGCGAAGCGAAGGGGAAAGCGGGATTTTCAGAAAGCCGCGTTGAAGTAGAAAAGCAATTCAACAGCCTGAGGCTTGCGAAGGAGTCACTGGAGCAAGAGATGGCGAGATTGCTGAGCAGCCGCGACGAAGCAACAGCGCTCGCGGAAGAACGAGGACGAGTAGTCGAGATATTGACGCTGGCGAATGAGTCGCTGGAGCAGGAAAAGGCGAACTTGCTGAGCAGGCGGGAGGAAGTGACGGCGCTTGCGGAG
>BBSL01000076.1 GCA_001319865.1 Burkholderia sp. E7m39
AAAAGGCGAACTTGCTGAGCAGGCGGGAGGAAGTGATGGCGCTTGCGGAAGGACGTGGTCGAGAAGTCGAGATGCTGACGCAGGCAAAGGAGTCGCTGGAGCAGAACCTGGACGCCCAGGTAAAATTGGCAACTACGACCGAGCATATTGAAAGCTCATTGAAGACGCTTGAGCGGATGCAAACGCATGGTCTAAATAATGCCGTCAAGCAGATCGAATCCCTCATCCGCCTACAGAATTACCTGGGGGCGGATGTTCTGCTGCCTGACGTTCATCACTGGGCGATCAGCCCAGACTTTGGCGTGCTGTTGGTCCATTTGCTGGATCAGAACCGCTACGACGCGGTAGTGGAATTTGGTTCCGGCACATCCACGCTTGTGCTAGCCAAGGCGTTGGAGCGTGTCGCGCAGCACAGTGGGCGGCCTTCCGCGCCTTTGTTGAGCTTTGACCATATGGAGCAATTTCAGCGACAGTCGCAAAAGTATCTAGAGCGGGCAGCTCTGACGGGAAATGCACGCGTTGTGTGGGCTCCCTTGCAAGCATGGCGTAGCGGCGAAACACCTTACTACTCTTGCGAGGAGGCATTATGGCAGTTACGCGGTGAGTTGTGTCAGGACGCTCCCCGAGTGCTTGTGGTGGTGGATGGGCCCCCGGGTAGAACGGGGCCGTTGGCTCGTCATCCCGCTTTGCCCAAGGTACTCCAAGGCTTGGGTGACGCATGCTGCTTTCATTTCCTTATGGATGACTACGATCGTCAAGACGAACGCGACATCGTGTCCTCATGGGAGCAAGGGTTATTGCAGACTGGCCGTACGTTTAAACGTACTGAGTATCTGCAGCTTGAAAAGCAGGCTTGCTTACTGGAGGTTTTTCCTCTAAGGGTTTCGAGATCGTCAAAAGACACGTCAGAGTAGTCGGAAGCAACGCAAACCGTCGGAAGTCCGCGTTGTCCAGATCGCCCTGAGGACTGACTGTGGCGGGAAGGTATTAAAGCGATGTACGGGTTGCCAATTCAAGATGCGACGAGGCTGGGGGATGGTCGAGCCGAAAACCTTACGGCGACAGACACTCAAAGCTTCGGCTGACTAGAGTGCTCCGAGAGATCACGCCCCGCAAACTGTTTTTAATGAAACGAAAATGCAAAACGATAACGTAAAAAAAGCTAATAAGGCATATCGCGCCGGGGATTATGGTGACGCACTACGCCTATATTACGATCTTGCAAGTGACGTCGGGCATAAATTTTTCTATGCCAACGTGGTGCTGTGTCTCGAGAAGCTGAACACCGGCGTGAAAAACGTCAAGGCTACTTGCATTGATTTCGTTAGCCAAAACAGATTCGATGTGATGAGGGAGCTTTTCGCGCAGGACATTGTCGTGTCGTTGACTTCCTATCCTGCAAGAATTAACAAGGTCCCGGATACGATTACAAGCATTCTGGCGCAAACCTTCAAGCCCGGAAAAGTTTTGCTTTGGCTGGCTGAGGAGCAATTCCCGGGTAAAGAGAAAGATCTGCCGTCAGAATTACTTGGGCTGAAAGATAAGGGGCTTTCAATTGAGTGGTGCGAAAACGTCCACTCGTACAAAAAATTGATACCCGCTTTGCGGAAGTATCCGGAGAAGATCATTGTCACGGCGGACGATGACATCCTTTACGAGAGAGACTGGTTGGCCCAATTGGTTATCACGCATATGCAAGAGCAGGATGCGATTGTCTGCCACAGGGCGCACCGCGTTTCTCTGGATGAAGACGGGAACTTCTCTCCATACAGAGATTGGGCCAAGTGCATCAAAGAAGAGAAACCTTCGTTCGATCACCTGTTTACCGGTTGTGGAGGAGTGCTCTACCCGCCAGGTAGTTTGAATGAATCAGTCTTGGATCAGACTGCTTTCTCCAGCATTTGTCCGAGTGGGGATGATTTGTGGTTCTGGGGCATGGCAGTACTGAAGGGGAAAAAGATACAAGTCGTCAAGGACAGTAGCTTCAAACTCATGCATGTGCCGGGCACACAAGAGACGGCATTGTGGATGGACAATGTGAGAAAAGGTAGAAATGACATGATGCTACAGGCGTTAGACGTCCGTTATCCTGAGATTCGAGATCGAATAAAGGCGAGGGTGACGTCTGCGGTTGAAAGCGACCTAAAGGTTTCTATCGTGATCCCCGTATTCAATACAGGCCAATATCTGGAAGTTTGCCTGGATAGTATTATTGCGCAGAGTTTTAAGAAAATTGAAGTAATATGCATTGATGATGGTTCCACGGACGAATTGACGACGGAGATTTTGAACCGGTACTCAGATCAGGATGCCAGGATTCGTGTGTTCAGGCAGCCAAATAGCGGGCCGGCAACAGGACGAAATCTCGGGTTGAGGAATGCAAGGGGCGAGTACGTCGCGTTCGTGGATAGTGACGATTACATTTCCCCTGACTATATTCGCAACTTGTACGAGAGTGCGCAGCGAAATGGCTCCGACATAGTTGTCGCGAGCCAGATTTTGCTGGTGAATGAGGACAACCCTCCAGTTGAAAAGAAAAGCGGGTTCGAGTTGTTTCAGAAACTCGACTCTAGGCAACTCGCGGCACACGCCATCCTGACGACGGGAGTATCGTGCAACAAGCTTTATAAAAAGAACTTTCTGTTAAGAAACGGCATTCGCTATCTGGACGGGATGAGGTGTCAATCCGAGGATAACTATTTCACGATCATGGCTATGGTCGTTGGGCACGAGAATGTTTCCGTTGCAACGAATGCAGTCTATTACTACCGGCAGCACGGTGGTGGCATCACAAAAAATATTACGAACGATAGTTTCGAGAACTCGCTTCGTGTGTACGAAGAAGTGAAAAGCCGTCTGGAAGACTTGCATGTGCCCGACCTGAAGTATTGGCTAACTGTTGTGAATCAAAGGGCACTAAGAGATATGCGGCATAGCGCAAAGAGACTTGAAAACAGCGACCGCGTGGAAAAGAATTTGGTGGAAAGGTTTTCTTCCAACATTGATATCTGCTGTATCGCAGATGAAAAATATATCATCCCCACGATGGTATTCCTGGAGTCTGTTAGAAAGGCGAAACGTGGGACGACGATTCCATCCGTCACTGTCTTGATTCCTAAGGGATCAAGGCAGTCAATGGTTGTGCTTGAAGAGCTTTCTAGTCGTGACTTCTCGGTGAACGTGCAAGAGGTCGAGACTGCACAGTTTGAGAACCTGCATAAATACAAAGATAACGACAACTACTGCATGGCATCACCTTCTGCCATGTTCAAGTTCATCATCCCTTCGATTTTTGGAGATCTTGATCGGATTCTTTATCTGGACACCGATTTGATTGTCAGGAAAGACCTGCTGGAATTGTTCGTGACGAGCATGGGTGATGAGTATTTGTGCGCGGTTACGGACATGTGGAGCCCTGTCGCTGATCGAAAAGAAATCAAAGATTTTAAATCCTACTTTAACAGCGGCGTGATGTTGATGAACTTGGCCAAGATGCGTAGCGAGAATTTGACCGACAGACTCATCGACGCCAAGCTAAATTCAACGAGCTTCAATCTGATGGATCAGGATGTGTTCAATGAAGTTTGTGTTGGGCGCGTCAAGAAACTGGACATCAAATTCAACTTCCTCCCCGTGTGCTACAAGCGACACAAGCATAGGTTTGATCTGGGAATCATTAACCAGATCTATGGGTCGAGCTATACAAAAATTGATGAGATTGCTGTCGATCCTGTTGTTGCGCATTGGGCAGGAAGCGATAAACCTTGGGTTACCACGTCTACTTTGTTTGCTGAAGAGTGGCTGGCAATACGCGATGAATTGGAGGTCAAGGGGTATATCAAAGAGTCTGAACTGATTTAGATAATGAAAGGGTTGGAAGCGGTTGCGAGTTGGCATATAGGAGAGAAATCCGCCTCGCCGTGCCCATTATGATCAAACAGCGTGGATTAGGCGCGCTTTGCGCGCCACCAAAATTCAGCGAACGAGACACATAACCCGAATCGGGTTATCGGTTCTTCGCTATGCCGTGGCGTTTTGCTCATACTGAAAATCTTCAAATGCGCGCGGCGTTCCGTGGAATCGACCTGATCGGCATGATTTGTTTGACCTAGAACTGATGTTCGGGTTTTCAACACGATCCTTGGAAGGACGTTAATATGAAAATCGCAATCGCCGGCACCGGCTATGTCGGCCTATCTCTTGCGATGCTGTTCGCCCAGCACAACGAGGTTGTCGCACTGGACATCGTTGCCGATAAGGTGACGTTGTTGAACCACAAGCAATCCCCGATCGGCGACGCCGAGATTGAGACTTTCCTTGCACACAAGCCGTTGAACTTCCGTGCAACGCTTGATAAGAAGGAAGCCTACGAGAGAGCCGACTTCGTCATCATCGCCACCCCGACGGACTACGACCCCGAAACGAACTACTTCGACACGCGTTCGATCGAGAGCGTCGTTCGCGATGTGAAGGAAATCAATCCACGTGCGGTCATGGTGATCAAATCGACCATTCCGGTCGGTTACACGGAGCGTACGCGCGAGGCTCTGGATACGGAAAACTTGATTTTTTCGCCGGAGTTCCTGCGTGAAGGCAAGGCGCTGTACGACAACCTGTATCCGTCGCGTATCGTCGTCGGAGAGCATTCGCGACGCGCGGAAGATTTCGCCAATCTGCTTAAGAAAGGCGCCGTCAAAAAGGACATTCCCACGCTCTTCACCGGCAGCACAGAAGCCGAAGCGATCAAGCTTTTTGCCAATACGTATCTCGCCATGCGCGTAGCGTATTTCAACGAGCTCGACACGTATGCGGCCCAGCATGGCTTGGACACGCATCAGATCATCCAGGGCGTGTGTCTCGATTCACGCATTGGCGCGCACTACAACAATCCAAGCTTCGGCTACGGTGGGTACTGCTTGCCGAAGGACACCAAACAGCTGCTCGCTAACTATCGTGACGTGCCGCAAAATTTGATGCACGCAATCGTCGAATCGAATGGTACACGCAAAGACTTTATCGCCGAAAGCGTGCTCAAGCGTAACCCGAAGGTGGTGGGCATCTATCGGCTAGTGATGAAAGCCGGTTCCGATAATTTTCGTGCGTCGAGTATTCAGGGTGTCATGAAGCGCATCAAGGCCAAGGGTGTCCAAATCATCGTGCACGAACCGGCGATGCACGACTCGACATTCTTCAACTCGTCCGTAGTGAACGATTTGACTGAATTCAAGCGTTCCGCGGACGTGATAGTGGCAAATCGCATGACGGTCGATCTGGCGGACGTTGCGGACAAGGTGTACACACGCGACCTGTTCGGCGGCGACGCATGACTGATCTGAAGCCGGTTCGCAGCGATTCACACGGCTCGCGATTGCCGTGCATCCTGTTTTTCAACGTTAATGGCTCCGGTATGGGACATCTGAATCGGTGTCTCTCGTATGCCCTTCGGATGCGGGGACGCGCTCGTTCAGTTTTCTTTTCGTTGGCATCGGCGATTGAACTCATCGAAGGGATGGGTTTCGAGGCCGATTACTTCGTTTCGCCATATTGGTCGACGAGCTCGATCTTCGCGTGGAATAGCGAGCTGGCGGTGCGTTTCGGCATGATGCTCGAGCGCGTGCGCCCCGACGTGATCGTCTTCGACGGCACCTGGCCGTTTCAGGGCTTTCTGGCTGCGTGTGAGGCGTACGGCTCCCCGGCGCTTGTGTGGTCCAACCGTGGTTTGCTGAAAGAGGGTGCCAAGACGGTCCCGGTGGACGAGGCGTTGTTCGATCTCGTCGTTCAACCGGGCGAACTTGGTGCGCAGGAAAGCGAAGCAGCGCTCAAAGGCGGCGGCGTACGTGCAGTGGTGCCCCCCGTCTGCGTGCTCGAAGGGGATGAGTTGCTCGACCGAGCGGCGGCACGTGAGGCGCTGGGCCTTGCCGCGGATGGCCATTTCGTGTTGTTCGCACTCGGGCCGGGCAACCTCAAGGATGTTGCGGGAATCGGTCACGGGTTGATTCGCAATTTTGAGGCGGCTGGCTTCAAGGTGGTCTGGGTGCGTGCGCCAATCTCGGTGCGCGACCTTGAATTGCCAGCGCGTGTTATGCCGCTCACGGTTTATCCTTTGGCGCGCTATCTGCGCGCGTTCGACGCTTTCGTCGGCGCAGCAGGCTACAACACATGTTGCGAGCTAGTTCAGGCGGGCGTTCCCGCGTTGCTGGTGCCGAATGCTCAACTTGCCGACGATCAGGTTCGTCGCGCGCATATGGTGGCTGATGTGATTCCCGCCGTCGTCTCGGCATGCGAGACGGATGATGAACGGGACACCGCAGTGCGCGAACTGCTTGGCATGTTGAACACGACGCAACGGAAGCGGGCGGCGACTTCCATGAATGGTGCAACGCTCGTGGCGGATAGGATACTCGCGTTGGCAGTCGGCAAGGAGCGTGTGCTGTGAGTGTAATTGTTGAAGCCAAAAAGTTGCGCAAGCAAATGAAGGCGATTGCCGCCAACCCCGAATGGGATTTGCTCAGGCGCTACGACCTGCTTGCAAAAAAGCCACCGTCATCGTTAAGGGAACGTGTATCGCGGCGCGTGAGGCATCTACTTACCTCGGCGGGCCTGATTTCGCCGCATGTCACGCCGTATCCATGGTTGTCAACGCTCAAACATAGGCCGGTTTCGGCCGATGTCAAGACAGTGATGATCTGGGCACTGGGCGCCGATCGAGACCAAATGCGAGCTGCGTGCGAGGGCTTTTCGAGCAGGCTGCAGGGCACCGACGATCTAGCGCCGGTTCTGGTGACTGATATTGCCGACTTCGCTTTTTATTCGCGTCTGTGCTGGCTCGTGGAATATGTGCCGTCATTGAGCGGGGAAGGTCCGTCCCTGCGGGAGAGGAAGGAAGCGTATCTCGCGTGGCGCTATCGTGATGCATGCATCATGCCGTTGAGCGCTGGACTGGCCAGCGCCCCGGAATGGAATGCATTGCTGAAATTGAACTGAATATGATGGAAAAAAATCGCTATGCCATGTTGACGGTAGATACCGAGGCATTGCCAAAACGCGCGCCGCACGATCACGTCAAGCGGCTGATGTGGGGCGTGCACGAACGCGGTACGGCGGGAATCCGGGAAATGGCCGAGATCGGCGACGAGTTCGGCGCGAAACACGTCTATTTCGTCGATCAATGCGGTGCATGGCCCTATCTCGACGAAACGCGTGAGGTCGTGCGCTGGCTCGATTCCATGGGCCAGGATGTACAACTGCACACGCATCCGGAATATCTTCCCGATTCGTTCTGGGCGGAGCACGGATTCGCACATCGGCCGCAGTACATGAACCAGTACACCGACGATGCGCGTGCCGAATTTGTCATCAAGCATTTCGGCAACCTGATTTCCGAGCAAACAGGCAAGCCGGTGCTCGCGCATCGCGCGGGTTCGTTCCGATGGAATGCATCGACGATCCGCGCGCTCAAAGCTGTGGGCGTGCGCGCGTCATTCAACAATTCGATGTGCGCGGTTCATGCAGCGCAGGCCGTTTTCAGCGAGCCGACGAATCTTCCGTATGTGTGGTCGAACGGCGTGCTCGAAGTGCCGATGACGGAAAAGAAAATCCTGCCTAAGGTTGGCAAGGAAGAATGGTGGGCGCGCCTGACTTATCCGGAATCGCCCTATTTCCGTTTCCGCCCATGGTGGGGCAAATTGCTGTTGGACGCATTCAGCGGCAGCCCGACGTTTTCCATTTTCCTTCTGCATTCGTGGTCTCTTTTGTACTGGGACGAAAAGGGCTACGCGACCTACCGCGACGATCAGCGTGTTGAGGGCTACCGCAAACTGCTGCGTCGCTTGACCAAGGACTACGACGTGATCACGACTGCGGAGTTTCTGGATCTGCACGGACGAGGCAAGATCAAGATGGCGAAGACGGTCGATCTCAATCGCGCTGAAGTCAAGTCGCAGGTGAAGGTGGCGGCATGAGCGATGCGCTCGAGTGCCTCCAGACGGTCGTGACCGAGCCGCTGCTGGGTTTGAACCGGTGGCTCACGGTCCGCGCACTGGAGCGCAAGGCAAAACAACGCGCTGCCGTCGAGGCGTTCAGCGGGGATGGCTCGGGCCTGCTGTATGTCGCCGCGAGCGCGTTGCCGTACCACACCAGCGGTTACACCACGCGCACTCACGAGGTCATTCGGGCGATGGCGTCGGCGGGTGGGCGCGTGCATGCGCTAACACGTCCAGGTTACCCATTTGACCGCGTCGATCGTTTGCTCGACGCAGCGGGTGAAGAGACGCAGGTTGGAGAGGTGCGCTATCTGCATACCAACGGGCCGGCTAACAATCGCCCGGTGTTGCTTTACGCCATGCAGGGGGCGCGCGCAATTGCGCAGTGGGCGAAGCAACATCGCGTGTCGGTGATTCATGCGGCGTCGAATCACGTGAACGCGCTGCCCGCACTGCTGGCCGCGCGGCAACTTGGCATTCCGTTCCAGTACGAAATGCGCGGCTTGTGGGAGCTCACGCGGATTTCGCGCATGCCGCAATATGAAGGGCGCCAAGGCTTCCGGCAGGGGCTGGAACTGGAAGGCCTAGTCGCGAGACACGCCGATCGTCTGTTCGTGATTTCAGGGCAACTGGGCCGCTTCGCCCGCGAGCGCTGGGGCATTGCCGAAGAGCGCATGTTCCTGCTGCCCAATTGCGTGGAACCCGAGCGGTTCGCGTTGCCAGCGTCGCGGGGAATCGAGCATAACACCATTGGTTACGCGGGGTCGCTGATCGCCTATGAAGGGTTGGATACGCTGATCGACGCCGTGGCACAACTGCGAGCTCGCGGCGCGCATCCGAACGTCAGCATTATCGGTGATGGTGAGGCGCGTTCCGCGCTCGAAGCGCAGGTGGAGCGCCTCGGCTTGTCAGAGCACATCCGCTTTTTGGGCCGCATGTCGCCGCAAAACGCGCAGGAAACGCTGAGCCGCTGCGCGCTCGTCTGCATTCCGCGCAAGCCGTTCAAGGTCTGCGAGATTGTGCCCCCCATCAAGCTCGTCGAGGCGATGGCGATGGGCAAGCCTGTCATCGTGCCGGACCTGCCGGTCTTTCGCGACGAAATGGGCGCGCGGCCCCCAGGCTGGTTTTTCAAGGCTGGCGACGCCGCAGATCTCGCGCGCGTGATTGAAACGGCATTGGCCGATCGCGCGGGGCTCGCAGTGCTCGGGAAACAAGCAAAAGAATATGCGACCACACAACGTAGCTGGCGCGATTTTGTCATCAAGGCACTGCCGAAAAGTGCGGGGTGAGGGGAATGGTTGGTAGGGTCATTAGAAAACTGGGTTCACTCGTCTACGACTATCCGAAAGTTTCGGAAGATGCGGAGCGAACCGGGCGCTTTGGCCGTCTGAAAATCGCGCTGGTCACGGACTATTTCACGGCCGATTGTCTGTCTGCTGAATGCCGCGTGCGCGTGATGACGCCCTCGAATTACCGTGACGTCATCACGAACTGGAAGCCGGATTTCGTACTTGCCGAATCGGCGTTTCATGGCGTCGATGGCAGCTGGCGCTACGAGCTGGCGAAACAGCCGACGACGCTGCGTTTTACGAAGCCGAAGGCGATTTTCCGTCTGGTGGAGTTCGCCCGGAAGGCGGGCATTCCCACGGTGTTCTGGAACAAGGACGACGGACCTTTCTTCGAAGCGTTCATCGACGTGGCGAAAGCGTTCGATTACGTCTTCACCACGGATGAAGAATGCCTCGAACGGTATCGCGAGCAGGTCCGCGCGGACGTGCCTGTGAATACCCTGATCATGCCATTCCAGCCGGCTTTTCACAGTTTTACGGGCTTCAATTTCACTCGCAAAGAGGTCTGTTTCACAGGCAGCTATTATCGGCGCATCCTGAACGAGCGTCGGCGTTTTCTCGACATGGTGTTCGAAATTTGCGAGCACCTCGAGATGCCGCTCAATGTGTTCGACCGGAATCACGGCCGCCTCTCGCGCCATCTCGAGTTCCGCTTTCCAAAGACGAGCCAGATGCGCCTGCATGGTAAGGTGCCGCACCGCCAAACGGCGAATGTCTACAAGTCACACGCCGTTTCGATCAACGTAAATTCGGTTACGAGTTCCCAAACAATGTTTTCGCGCCGCCTGCTCGAAATTCTGGCGTGCGGTGGCATTGCGGTGACAAATCCGAGTCGCGCTGTCGATCGTCATTTTCGCGATTTTTGTCACGTTGTGAATACCCCTGAAGAGACGCGTGAAGTGTTAGAGCGCCTGGGCCCCGGGCCTTCTCGGGAAGATCTGGATCGCGCGGAAGCCGGTGCGAGATATGTGCGGGAGAATCACACCTGGGCACATCGGCTAGAAGAAATCTGCGCCGTCGTGAAGCTTTGAGGAGTTGATCACGATGCTGGCGCCGTTTTCCTGGTTCTGTCAGGCAATATTTCTGATCGTAGTCGTCTACTTTGCGGTGTACGTGCTTCTTGAGGTGCGGGTCTTTCTGATTTCGCGAAAGGTGGAGCGGCGCAAGCTGACCGAACTTGTCCATTTGACATCCGAAACCCAAACCGATCGCTGGCCGCCGGTGAGCGTGCTGCTGCCGATCTGCAACGAATCCGAAGTCGTGGAGCGGCTAATCGATGCTGCCTGCTGTCTCCGCTATCCCGCGAAACAGCTTGAGATTCTGGTGCTCGACGATTCGTCGGACGGCACCACCGAGCTCGCGCGCGTGAAAATCGCGCATTATTCGGCGCGGGGCGTCGACATTCGCCTTCTCAAGCGGCGCGATCGCAAGGGCTACAAGGCCGGCAATCTGGTCAACGGCGTTCAGCAATCGAGGGGCGAGTTCTTCGCGATTTTCGACGCGGATTTCGTGCCCCCCGTCGATTTTCTGCTGCAGACGATTCCGTATTTCTCGGATCCCGAGCTTGGCTTCCTGCAAACATGCATCGGCTATGAGAATCGCGATGTGTCATTTCTGACGCGTTTCCAGGCGATGGAAATGGGCCATCAACAATATGTGACGATCGGGTTGAGTGAAGACGGCGACATGGCTTCGCTTAGCGGAAGTTCGTGTGTATGGCGCAAAGCGTGCGTTGATGCGTTGGGCGGCTGGAATGCGTCGACAGTGACGGAGGACGTAGATCTCGGCTACCGCGCGCAATTCGGAGAATGGAAATACGCATATCTGCGCGAAGTGGTCTCGATGTCAATCCTGCCCGAAACCATCAGCGCATTTCGCGTTCAGCGCGAGCGCTGGGGGCGCGGTTTAATTCACAGCGGTTTCAAGCACGGAAAGCAGATCCTCTTGCAGCGCATGCCGTTGATGAAGCGAATGCATGCGATTTCTCTAATGTCTTCCTCGGTGTTGCTGGCCTCGATCTATGTGTTGATATTACTGAGCTTGCCGCTTACTTACCTCGTGCATTTCGACGGCGCTGGCATGCGGTGGGGCACGTTCGCATTTTTCGTCCTCGTCGCACTCTGGGGACTGGAAAATGCGTTTGGCGCGCGAAGGGGCGCGCGATTCGACAGTAAGCGGAACATTGTGAAACATCTGTGGGATACCTACTGCTATATTGCGATGTTTTTGCCGATGGCCTGGTATTACTTCGCCGGCGGCGTGCGGGCGTTGTTCGGAGTGTATGGCGATTTTCACAGAACGCCGAAGGGTAACAAGGAGTCCTTCATGCCACGCGTCAATGGCGTGTTGCTGGTCGGGGAGGTTTTCACGTTTTTCTATTCGCTTACTGCAATCTGGGTGGCATTTCGAGGGGGGAATTATTTTTTGATTCCACTCGATGTAACGACATGCGTTGGATTCGGTATGGTGCTCTATTGGTCGTGGAAAGAACGAAAACGTTGGACTCGAACACGTGGTAACGGAGCTAAGGAATTCGAGAATGGCGACTTACGCTGAGTCGGAAGGGCTGACGTTCCGTCCGGCGCGCCCCGGTGACGCCGCAGCCTGTGCGCCGCTCATCTATGCATCGGGCGAGCAGGAATTTTCGTTTTTCCTCGGCGTGCCGCCCACGAAGTCCATCGCGTTTCTCGAAAACGCGTTTGCACTCTCGGGCGGACGCTTTTCGTGGAGCCGTCATGAAGTGGCCGTTGATGCGCAAGGGCAGATCGTCGCCGTGCTTGCGGCGCACGACGGGCGCCGAATTCTCGCCGACGATCCGCATCTTGTCTGGATGCTGCTTCGCTACTTCGGCGTCACGCGCGCTGTACCGATGTTATCGCGCGGTTTAGTGCTCGAATCCGAACTGCCTAAGCCGAAACGCACGCAGACGCTCATCGCTCATTGCGCAACCCGCGCCGACGCGCGAGGGAGAGGAGTGTTCACGGCATTGCTCGAACATGCAATGCACAACGGCGAAGAATCGGGCACACGCGGGCTTGAAACGGATGCGCGCGAAATTGTGCTCGACGTACTCGTCAGCAATACGCGCGCGTCGGCACTATATCGGCGTCTCGGGTTCGTCGCATTGCCTAGGCGGCGTGCGCGCTCGGCGCGTCTACCGACAGGACTCGAGTCGGTGCGCATGCGCTTGAGGCGCGCGGGGTAGGCACACAGCATTTCAAAACGTGCCCCAAGCAATGTCCAGACAGAGAGCCGGATGCGTTGAGAAAGGTAGAAGCCGAGACTACACACTGCGCAAGCTCCGTAATCGAAGACCGATGGTCCAATGACGCGCGGCTTTGTTTGCATGATGGAAACGCCGTCGGATTGAGGGTGCGGCGCTGTTGCCGATGAGGCCTGGTTACAACGGCGATCAAGTTGACGTTGGGCTACGCCGCTGGGATTGTCCAACTGACTTGCGACGCAGGACACGACCGTGGAGACCGCTAAGTCGGCTTTGATCTATTGACGCATCGTCCGACGCGGATTGCAGCGCTCGCGGTACTCGTCGCCACCTTCCTTGCCGCGCATTTGGCGGTTATTATCGTCCGGCGCGTCTGCCTGCCATTTTCCCACGTCATCGACTTGGGCACGCTCATGGCCGACGCAGATGATGGCGTCGTGCGCAGACGCAACCTGGCGCGAGATTTTCAGCTACGAGATCGCGCGCCATTAGAACTGGCCGAGTGCGAAATGAATGCGTTGCTCAATTGGTTTGCTGCCGTCCGCTGGCGCATGGCGCTATCGCATTGCCTGGAAGGACTGTTGATTCAAATCCCGCTCGGCCTGTTGTTCGACTTTAGGGTTGGTGCGCTTGGCGTTGTCGTCTGGTATTGGTCGCGCAAGAAGCTCGAGATGGAGCTGGAGAGCTTGCAGCCCGAGGAGTCTGCCGCTTTTTCCTCGCATGCCTATACGTGGGCGATCGGCTGGTTTCCTTGGCAGTGGGACGCCTACAAAATGATGGACGTGGCGCTGCCGACGATTTCATCGAGCCTCGTCGCGCTCGCCGCGCTCTCCTACCGTGGGCCGTTTTCGCCCATTTGATGATCTTCGCGGTATGCGTGGGTGTGCGGTCAAGCTGTTCTGTCGCTCGGTCATGACGGTGTGGTTTGAAAATATCCGATGATCATATGAGAGCGTTGCCTGTGTCGCATTGCCCTGCGAGCGCAAGTGGTCGCGTCGGTTGCCCGCGGCCCTCGACTCTGTGCGCACGGGTTCGACCATGCTGTGTAGGCATGCCCGTCAGAAGGTTCGCGACTTCAGGCGGGGTCGGCGCATTGAATCGTATTCGTCGATGAACGAGCGTTCGCGGCTTCATCAAACGCCCGTTCCGCCCGAATTCTCAGTCCGCCACTTTCCATTCCCAACTGTTCTGCCTCGAGTATCTGTAGCTCGACGTATTTGTTCGCCTCGACCAGATGTTCAGTTTCTCCTGGACCGCCAGGCCAGCGAACGGCAAGCATGAACATATGTCCCTGATGGATTCGAGTTGCATCAGGGCCATTGACGATACAGCCCGTTCTTAGATGAATAACGTGATTGTCTAAGGGGAAAATTGCAAATTGTGGCAAGCTTCCCAGAAATTCAATAATAGGATCTGTGTGTGACATTTGGCACGGCCCGTGTGGTTTTTCTTTTGAAATCCAGGGAGTAGGCGATTCCAGGCCATGACTTGCCTGTTAGTCGGCAGCAGTCACGCTATCGCTATATTTTTTTAGCGAGAACAGTACTTGATATTTTGCTTCGAATCAATGCGCCAGTGCGAACGATGTGTCCGAGAACATGTATTGCGAATGTACTACCCGGACAAATGACACGCGCTAGAATCGATATGACACACCGATCTGGATCACGGGATACCAGCGGTAAGGCGACACCTTGGCCTTCAGTTCATTGAGCCCCTCGCTCGCGATCTGCTGACTCATTGCTGGACCGGCCTGTCACGGATCGGCGTAATCGAGCCAGGGATGGTCGGCGTAATGAGGCCACTCAGAATGGCCTCGAAACGCGATTTCGAAGGGTCTCAAGAATGCGGTTTTTTGCCTGATTTTGCAACCGTGTTTTCGCTGTTTTCAGGCATCGGTTTTGGCTTACGGAAGCTCTCTCCCTCGATCACAATGCGGTAGGCACCGTGGCGTAGCCGGTCAAGCGTGGCGGCGCCGAGGATACGGTTGTCGGGGAATGCATCGCCCCATTCGCTCAGATCGAGA
Source organism: Burkholderia sp. E7m39 (assembly GCA_001319865.1). GTDB lineage: Bacteria > Pseudomonadota > Gammaproteobacteria > Burkholderiales > Burkholderiaceae > Paraburkholderia > Paraburkholderia bengalensis. Next base: position 14,581 of record BBSL01000076.1, read on the forward strand.
TTTGACGTGATGACCATTGCCGCTCGCTCGTACCTCGCGGCAACCAGATCATGGAAGTCTTCGTCGTGAGGTGCACGAAGGGGTTTGAGCGCGAAGTCATCGACAATCATGAGCGGCACGCGCACGAACTGCTGGAACTTTCGTTCGTAGACGCCCGTGGCGCGGGCCGCGTGCAGTTTCTTGAGTAAGTCCGTTTGCGTGATGAACAGCACGTCACGCCCCTGGCGGGCGGCGCAGTGGCCCAGAGCCTGCGCCAGGTGAGACTTGCCGACGCCTGTTTGGCCAGCCAGTAAAACGCAGACCTTCTCGTCGATGTAACGGCCCGTGGCGAGATCATGGATGTGGGCGCGATTGAGTTTCGGCAAGCGATCGAAGTCGAAGGTTTCGAGTGTCTTGCCCAGCGCAAAGCCGGCGCGGGCGAGTCGCACCCCCAGCTTTTTCTGGTCGCGCCGCGCGACCTCGTCGTGCAGCAGCATGGCAAGGAACTCGGTGTAGGCAAGCTGCCCGTCGATGGCCTGACGGTTGCGCTGTTCGAGCGAGTCGAGAATGCCCGACAGGCGCAGTTGCTTGAGGATCGTGTTCAGTTCTGGACTTGGATTCATGGAAGTTCAATGGAGCAGAATGGACTGGAGGTCGCGGCCGAAGCGGCCGCCGTTCAGATAGGTGCTGGCAGGTGCCGGCGTCTGGGCCGGCGCAGCCGCGGGCTGGCTCTCCAGCCCCTTGTCGAGAATGGTCTTGACGGTGCGGTACTTCGGGCTCGCGTACGCGAGTGCGCGTTCGCATGCAGCATTCAGGCGTTGATCGCCGACCTTCTCGCGCAGGCGCACGATGCCCTGTGCGCCGCGCAGAATCACCAGTACCTTGTCGTTGAACAGCGCAAGGATCACGGCGTGGCA
>BBSL01000077.1 GCA_001319865.1 Burkholderia sp. E7m39
TACGTCACACGGCCAGGACAGCCCCCGAACCATTCGAACGCACGCCGGTGGCAGGCCAGCCACGTTTCGACGGTTTGATCCAGCACGATCTCGGCATACTGGTGCCGGGACCAGCACAGGGTCATCACGAAGATCCACGTCTTGAGCGCAGTCCCGGACTCGTGCGTCAGTACGGGCCCGGCGCCGAAGTCGACCTGAGCGGCTTCGGTCGGGGCAAAATCGAGAATTGTCGTCGCCCTGACACCGCGCTCGGCCTTCAGATGCAGCAGGAAGCGGCGCACGGCCGAATAGCTGCCGGTATAACCGTGGTTGCGTTCGAGCGCGCTGAAGATCGTCGTACCCTGTACGCCGGCGTCGAACCAGCCGCGCACGACGTCGCGAAACGGTTCAAGGGAGGAAATGCAGCTGCGCGCCACCTTCGGGTCGCGCCCGAAGATACCGGCCAGCTCCGCGTCATCCGGCAACGGCCGCCCGGGATCGAGCCAGCCACGAGCGAGCGCGACCTGCCGTACAGTCTTGAGCTTGCTGCGTCCCATTAGGCGGGCGCCGGCAATGTCGCGGTCGGAATCGCCCTGACGCATGCGCGCCAGGACTTGTCGATATTCAAACATTTCGAAACTCCTTCTACTCATCGGCCCTCCGGGCAAAGACGCCGAAGGTACCGGGTTACGGAAGTTCGAAATGCGTTTCGGGCTGCAGCCCGACATAACCACGAGCCTGTCAAGTGGCCCGATTACGCCGATCCTGAGATGGCTCCAATACGCCGATCATCGAGTGGCTCCATTGCGCCGATCATGCACTGGCTCGATTACGGCGATCATCCGGTGGCTCGATTACGCCGATCATGAAATGGCTCTAATACGCCGATCCGTGACACGGCCTTCTGGACCAGTGCTGGCGAAAGGGTGTACGAAACCTCAGGGATGCCATACGCGACACCGAGGTCGGCGATGAACCCGAAGCCCTTCGCCTGCGGATGATGACCGTAGCCAAACCCAAAGTAAGGCATCACGGACGGGTAGCGGGCTTCGGCGACCGCGTATTCCCCGGGAAACGCGGGATATCTTTTTCCGTTGAACAGGTAAGTGCCATTGGTCGGAACCGAGGTCCCTGTCAGATGATCGTCGTTGAAGCGCACGCCCGCTGTTATGCGGAAGCCGCTGGCGTGAAGCGGAAAAAGATCAAGGTACAACCCGCCTTGCCGGAGCTGGACGTCGTCCTTGTATCTGATCCCGGAGACGGTGAAATCGTGGTGGAAGCTGATCGCATTGAAGTCGGCATGCAGGCCGGCCATCTGCGTAACCGTGAGCGCTCCGCCGATGCCCGGCCCTTGCGTACCCGCCTGGACAAATATCTCCTGTGCGTCGGTGTCCGTCACACACACCCAAACGACGACTGACAGCATGCACCAACGGCTACGCACCTTCGGTGTATCCATGACCTCGTCTCCGTGGCGAAAGCGGTAGCCGTCGGGTGGGCGAGGTCCGTCGGGGCCTCGCCTGAACAGGATCAAACTATGAGCAGTGGTCCAATGCGTCTGTGGGGCTAGATACGAAAAACCTAAGGTCGTGCTTTACATGATGGCGCCATTGATATCTCGGCACGAGCAACGGTCAGCCGCTGATCCAATTGCTCTGGACTCCTTCACCAAACGTTTGCGTCTGCATCGACATCTGAGCTACCGAGTGGCAGCCAACCAGTTCGAGTAAAAGCTATTTCCTGTGCGAAAACGTTTGCGTCGTAGCGGTCAATAGATCTGCACGTCCTCACTCATCTGAGCGTGCTAACGGCAGACTTGCGCGACTGGTTTATTGGGGGAAATACCTGGTACGCATAGCACGTCAGCCTGCTGCCGTCGGCCGCGATCTGGTTGCCCGTGCGACAAACGTGCGCAGTGTCGCTATGGGTCCGGATGACCTGACTGGCTTAAGTCCGGACCTGCATGTCCGTAAACAGGTAGGTCGAGAATCGCGTGGGGGATCCCGTCGACAACCCGCATTTTGAGATCGCTTAGCCAGGAAATGCTTCGTAATACGACACTGTGGCATCTGCGCAATGCACGAGTCAGATCGGCTTTATTTACCTGTTTTTAAGATAGAATCCGCCCGGTCGCGCTTGGAAAGCGTTCGCAGGGGTATTTTTTTCTGATCCCGACGTTTCAGATCAACAGGCGATACTCCTTGCAGGCGCTAATGGGTCCCCCCTTGGAGATCGCGGGTCAACACTTTCCCGGTTCGTGCCAAAACGTTGTGTAGGGGACGTCTGTCGTGAGGGCGGTGCATTCAGAACAGGGCTCTGAGCCTGCCCCCCAGCTGTGGGCCGCACAGCATGATCCAGGTGATCGCGCAGATCAGAATGGCGATCGTCACGGCCGCGCTGCCACAGTCTTTTGCGCGACCAGACAGTTCATGTCGTTCGGTCGAGATGCGGTCGATCGCGGCCTCTATGGCCGAATTGACCAGTTCGACGAGCAGTACAAGCAGCGTGGTTGAGACAAGCATCACACGCTCGACGGCAGGGAGGGGCATCAGCAACCCACACGGAACGAGCACAACGGCAGCGGCAAGTTCCTGTCGGAATGCGCTCCCGTGGCGGATGGTCGTGACGAACCCGTCATACGAGTGGCGTAACGCAAAGAGACCGCGCAGCGCACCGCTGCGCTTGACGGCCTGTGCGCTTTTTACGGAATCAGTTGGTCGACTCATGATGGAACAATAAATTGTTGGCGGGAACTTATCACAAAGTCCAGCCGCTGTTCGTATCGCTGGATATACAACCTGCGCGCCCCGACGCATCGGCGGGCATACCGGATCAGCGCCAGGCGATTTCCTGTGTAGCGCAGATACTGGCGAACGGTTCGACGTGCGTATGAAACCCCTCCTCCCGTTTTGCGTGGCCGCATCCCTTGCGGCAGGTGCGTTCATGCTGGGCAATCTTCCTGTCCATGCACAGTCTTTGACTGCGCCCGCCGCGATTGCAGCACCCGCCTCCGCCGTGCGGGGAGGCAAGGAGGCGGCTGTCACGGCGCCTCCCGCGAGCATGGCATTGCCGGACGCATCGGCCCAGCATATTTCGTTCGCTGCGTTAGGCGCCTGGCAGCCGCTCGGGCTGCTTGGGCTGGATGACACGCAGACGGTGAATCTCGGTGTGCGCCTCGATCACGTCGTCAGTTCGGCGTGGCTGCGCCTGCGGTTCTCGTATTCGCCCGCGCTCGTGTTTCCCCTCTCGCACGTCAGGATAACGTTGAATGGCGAGGTCATTGCAACCGTTCCGTTCGATCGCGAACACGCGGGCCAGATGGTGACGAAGGACATTCCGCTCGATCCGCGCTTTCTGACCGATTACACCCAGATCGGGCTTAACCTCGTCGCACACTACACGCTGGACCACTGCGAAGACCCTGACAGTTCCGCGCTATGGGCCCGCATCAGCCCGACGAGCGAAGTGATCCTGCAGAGTGCGCTCATCCGCCTTCCCAACGATCTCGCGTTGCTGCCTGCACCGTTCTTCGACCGGCGTGATGTCGGCCGCGTCGATCTTCCGTTCGTGCTGCCAGCGGCGCCCGACAATGCAACGCTGCGCAGCGCGGCGATCGTGGCCTCGTGGTTTGGCGCGCTCGCGGACTACCGCGGCGCGCGCTTTGAAGCCGTCAGTTCGCTGCCCGCCAACCGGCACGCGGTCGTGATCGGCACGCGCGGGCAGTTGCCGCCCGAGATTCGCCCTGCCAGCGTCGACGGGCCGACGCTGATGGTCGAGGACAATCCGAACGCCCCAGGACAAAAGCTGCTCGTCGTAACGGGGCGCGACGCCGCGGATGTGGATCAGGCAGCGTTTGCGCTGGTACTCGGCAAGGCCGCCATGTCGGGACCGGCCGTTCGCGTATCGCATGTCGACATCGGCCAGCCACGCAAGGCTTACGACGCGCCGCGCTGGCTGCCCGTCGACCGGAAGGTGACATTCCACGAACTGGTCGACAACCCGCAGCAACTGCAGGTACGGGGCAGCGCGCCGGATGCGATCCGCCTCAGTCTGCGTGTGCCCGCCGATATCTTCTCGTGGAGCGGGGCGGGCGTGCCGCTGGAATTGCGGTATCGCTATACGGCGCCGACGGTGCAAAACAACTCGGCGCTCGCCGTCGAAATCAACGATCAGCTCGTCAAGTCCTACCGGCTCGCGCCTGCCAAAGCGGATGATGCGCAGGGCCATCTGCAGGTGCCGCTGCTCTCGAGTCCCGGCGGCGGCACGGCGAACGCGCTGGAAATTCCGGCTTTTCGCGTGGGTAGCGCGAACCAGCTTCAGTTGCGCTTCCGTCTGGACTCGCAGAAGACGGGGCTCTGCCAGAGTGTCGCATCCAATCCTGTGCAGGCTGCCGTCGACCCGGACTCGTCAATCGACTTTTCGCGCTTCGTCCACTACGCGGAGATGCCCAATCTCGCGTACTTCTCGAACAGCGGCTTTCCGTTCACGCGCTACGCGGACCTCGCGCAGACAGCCGTTGTGATTCCAGAGCGTCCGTCGCCGAAGGAACTGGAGTCGCTGCTGACGATGCTCGGCCATATGGGGCAGTGGACGGGCCTGCCGTCGCTGCGCGTGCAGATCGTGCGTCCGTCGCAGCTCGCCACGGCGGCCGACAAGGATCTGCTCGTCATCGGCACCGGTAACTCGATGCCGCTATTCGCCCGCTGGCGCACGAGCCTGCCGCTTGCGATCGATGCGGCAAACGGCGGGGCGCAGGCAGCGCCGTACTCGGTGCGTGAGCACTGGCGTGATGGCACGCGGTTGCACGAAGGCGGCGCGCATCTCGATGGCGACGGCGCGTTTGCTGCGCTGATCGGTTTCGAGGTGCCCGGCAACCTGCATCGCAGCGTCGTCGCGCTGACGGCGACCGACGACGCGCACCTGCCAACATTGCTCGATGCGTTCGACAAGGCCGACAGCGTCGGGCGGGTGCAGGGCGATGTCGCGGTGGTGCGTGCCGGTTCGGTGGAAAGCATGCGGGTCGGGCCGACTTATCTGGTCGGTGAACTGCCGTGGTACGCGCCGCTCTGGCGCTATGCCGTCCAGCATCCGCTTTTGCTAGGCACGCTCGGCGTGATCGCGGGCCTTCTGCTCGCGATCAGCGCATTCGCCGGCCTGCAGGCGCTCGCTGAGCGGCGGCGGGGAATCTGAGCGATGTCAATATGCCGTGAGACGCAGGGCCGCAACGTCGTCGTATGTCAGGGCAGATCAGAAGGGCGCGCGCGACGCACTTGCGTCAGCGCCCTGGCCGGTGTGCTGGCGCTGACCGCGTGGATGGTTGCGCAGGCGGCTGTCGTTTCGCTGCCCGAGACCGGGCGACGCGACGGATCGTCCGATACCATCGCCGCGCCGCAGCAGCGGCAGGTATTGCCACCGTGTGGCGCGCGCCAGGCATGGCCGCGCTGGGAGCGATTCGTCAGGCAGTTCATCTCCACCGACGGGCGCGTGATTGACGTCGGATCGGCCGATGAGCGCACCGTATCCGAAGGACAGGCCTACGCGCTCTTCTTCGCGCTGGTTGCCAACGATCGCGCAGACTTCGACAGGATCCTGCGCTGGACAGAGGGTCAGCTCGCACAAGGCGACCTGGCCACGCATCTGCCAGCGTGGCTGTGGGGCCGAGGCTCCCGCGGCGAATTCGCGGTCCTCGATGCCAAAGCGGCATCCGACGCCGATCTGTGGATCGCCTACACGCTACTCGAGGCTGGCGCGTTATGGGGGGAGCGCAGCTATTCAGCGCGCGGTGCATTGCTTGCGAGACACGTGCTCGACGCGGAGACGGCCAACATCCCCGGTCTTGGTCTCACGTTGCTGCCCGGGAACGCCGGCTTTCATCCTGATCCGGACACGTGGCGCGTGAATCCGTCGTATTCCCCGCCACAGGTGCTGCGGGGCATCGGCACGCGTCTTTCGTCCGACGCCCGGTGGGCGCGCGTGCTGGACAGCGGCGCGCGCGTGCTGCTGGAGACAGCCCCTCTCGGGTACTCACCGGATTGGGCGCTGTATCGCCGTGGAAACGGATTCCAGCCTGACACCGATACGCATGCCGTCAGCGCGTACAACGCGATCCGCGTGTACATGTGGGCGGGCATGCTGAACCTGCAGGACCCGCTTTCGATCCGGCTCGCTGGGCGCCTTGCGCCATACGCGGACTTTATTGCCGCTCACGGCGCCCCGCCCGAAACGATCGGTGCGATGACAGGCCAGCCTGGCAGCAACATGGGCAACGCCGGCTTTTCTGCGGCATCGGTGCCGTTACTCGCTGCGCTTGGCCGCGCGCCGCTCGTCGACGCCCAGCTGGCGCGGGTCGACGCGCTGGATGTGCAAACGCCACCGGGCTACTACACGAGTGTGCTGAGTCTTTTCGCGCTCGGCTGGCACGACGGACGCTATCGTTTCGCCGCCGACGGCACGCTCGATGTGCGCTGGAGCGCGCCATGCGATGGAGGTGCGAGTTGAGGGCGGGACGGGACGTCCGGTGTGGGGTCGCCGGCCCGTCGCGGGCAGGAGGCAGGCTGACGGCCGTTGCGAGCCTGGTGGTGTGTGCAAGCTTCGCTCGCGTTGATGCCCACGCTTCGACTGCGGCGGCGGTTGCGGGCCAGACGAAGTCCGCAACGGGCGTGGCGCAATCCGTGATCGCGAACGATTCCGTGCGGCCGCTGACAGCCGACGCCCTGCGCATGCTCAGGGCCGCGCGGATGTGGTCGACCAAGCATCGCGACGATCTGGCGTTGCAGTCGATCGACAAGGCGCTGCTGATCGCGCCCGATGCACCACAACTTCTGGCTGAGCGTGTGCGAATCCAGCTGAGGCTCGGACATGCGCGCGAGGCGCAGGAGACGCTCGCACTTCTACGGAGCCACGCTCCCGGCAGCGCGGAGACGGAAGCGGTTACCGACGAGTTGCGTGTCGCGACGAGCGGTCGCGAGGAATTTTCAACAATCCGGCTGCTTGCGCGTAGCGGCCAGTCGGATGAAGCTGCGAGCCGACTGGTTGCGCTATTTCCGCGCGGCGCGCCATCCGGGCCGCTTGGTGCTGAGTATTACCGGATTCTCTCGGGCACAAGGGAAGGAAGGGCGATCGCGGTCAGCGCGCTGCGCCGCCGGGTTGCCGCGAACCCCGATGATGTCGACAGCATGCTCGTGCTCGCCGGGCTGCTAAACGGCAGCAGCGATACGCGTGCGGAAGCGAACCGTCTCGCATGGCGGCTCGCCAGCCGGCCCGACGCGGATCATTCCGCGGCCATGAACGTCTGGCGTCACGTCCTGCAGTCGGCGGGAGCAGACCCGGACTATCTCGATGCGCTGCGCGCCTGGCTCGCTCTGGTGCCCGACGACACGGAGTTCCGCGATCGCGTCGCGGCGATCGAAGCGCGCCTCGAAGCGCAGCGCCGACTGGAGCGTGACCCTGACTATATCGCCGAACAGCGCGGCCTGAAAGCGCTTGCCCGCGACGATCTGGCCAGTGCCGGCCTGCTTCTCGAGCAGGCGGCCCACGCCCGCCCCGACGACGCGCAAGCGGTCGGCGGTCTGGGCCTCGTGCGCATGCGCGAGGGACACCGGGACGAAGCACGCTCGCTATTCCAGCGTGCGGCGGCGCTCGATGCCGACAATCGCGGCAAGTGGGAGGGTCTTGCGCGTACCGCGCAATTCTGGGGCACGCTTGCCGACGGGCGCGCGGCGGCTGCGGCCGGCCATCCGCAGGAGGCGGCGCGCGCTGCGCGCGCGGCACTCGCGATGCAGCCGGACAGTCCCGACGCGACCTTGCTGCTTGCCGACGCTTTGCTCGCCGCGCGCGACTGGCAGGGCGCTGAGCCCTTACTGCGCGGCCTTTTGCTTGCGCACGAGCCCAGCCTTGGCGCCGTGCGCAGCATGCAGACGCTGCTGGACCAGACGGGGCGCGGTGACCAGTTCGGCCCGTTGCTCGAGGCGCTGCGTGGCCGCTTCACCGATCCCGCCGACAGACAGAGCCTCGATGCGCTGCGTGGTGGCGTGCTCTCGGACGAAGCCGCGCGCGAGGCCGCGCAGGGCAAGGTTGGCCCCGCTGCACAGCGGTATGAAGCGTCGCTGCGACTCGCACCCGACGAGCCATGGACACGCTTCGCACTCGCGCGGCTCTACCGCGACGTCGGCTTGCCGCAGCTCGGGCGCGCAGTGATGGACGAAGGCGTGAAGCGGTCGCGGACATCGGAGATGTCCTATGCAAGCGCGCTGTATCTGAATTCGATCGATGACGTGACGGGCGCGAAGCAGGCACTCGCGCTCGTCCCTGATGCCGGGCGCACCGACAGCATGCGCGCGCTTTCCCGCAAGCTTGACGCGCAACTGGCGCTCGGGCGCTCACGCGCCCTGCTGGCATCCGGTGAGACGGCTGGCGGCATCCGCAGTCTCGAGAACGCACAGGCACTGGCTGCCGGCGATCCCGACATGCTGGCGGCCGTGGGCACGGCATGGATCGATGCGGGCGAGGCCGACCGTGGCCTCACGCTCCTACGTGACTGGATCGACGCGAATCCGTCGCGCGCAGATGCGGGCGTGCGGCTGCGTTACGGTGATCTGCTCGGGCACGCGCGCCGCGACGCCGAACTCGATAGCTGGCTTGCCGACATTCCGTCACACGGCGATCTCGACGACAATGCACGCGCGCGGCTCGAGGATCAGGCGCTGCGTCTCGTGTTGCGACAGACAGACGATGCGTTGGAGGGGGACGACTATGCGCGCGCGCGGCAGTTGCTTGCCCGCGCAAGTACAGCGGGCCAGCGCGATCCACGCTATGCGCTCGAGGTCGCGGACGTCGAACGTGCCCAGGGACGTTTCGCCGCTGCGCGTGCGGCGCTTGAACCGCTGCTGGCCGCGTCGCCGGAAAACGCAGAGGCCCTGCTTGCACTCGCCCGCATCGATGCCGAAGACGGCGAAAGGCGTGCGGCACTTGCCAACGTCAGGCGCGTCATCGATGCGGCGCCCGAGGACGATGTCGATACGCGTCTTTCTGCGGCGCGCCGGTTATCGGCGCTGGGCCAGTACGCGCAGGCCGGACAGATTACCGATGCATTGCGCGTCGCGTACCCGGGCCGACCGGATGTGACAGTGCAGGCAGGCCGCAATGCACAGGATCTCGGTCATTACCGGGATGCGGAAGCGTTGTACCAGCTGTCGGCCAGCGAAGAGAAATCGGCTGGCGTGGCATCGGGCGGCATCGACGGCACGCCTGCGCAGGCTGCGCTAGCCGGCCTGCAACAGCGTCGCGACCCGATGATCGAAGCTGGCGTGCTGCCCGCCTACAAGTCGGGCGACGCGGGCATCTCCGAGCTGCACGCCTGGCAGGTGCCCGTGTACGTGCAGACACCGTATCGCTACGACGGGCACTTCTTCGCGCACATCGATACCGTGACCCTCGATGCCGGCACGTTGCCGCTGGATCCCTCACAGCTCGTTCAGACGATAGCCAACGACTCACTGCCCAGCGCAGTCTCGAGCTTCGGCACGTTTGCAAGGGTCGCTCAGGCCGATTCGACGCAACTGGCGCAATGGGTAGCCAATAACCCGGCACTGGTCGACGCGGCAATCGCGAACACGCAGCGCTATGCGAGCCAGCGGGCGACGGGTGTCGCGCTCGGTGCCGGCTATGTTTCGGACGCGTTGCGCGTCGACCTCGGCACGACGCCGCTGGGCTTTCCTGTCCACTACCTGGTGGGCGGCCTACGTTACCGCTTCGATGCCGGCGCGGCGAGCTTCAGCGCGAGCATATCGCGACGGCCCGAGACGGGCAGCCTGCTCGCCTACGCCGGCATGCACGACCCCTTGACGGGAGCCGTGTGGGGTGGTGTGCGGCGCGATGGTATCGATCTGCATTCGGCCGTCGATGTCGGCCGCGTCAGTGTATTCGCCGACGTGGGTGCGGCCGAACTGACGGGACGCAACGTTGCGTCGAATCAGGAGTTCACGTTGCGCACAGGCTTCCTCACTCCTGTATGGCAGCGCGCGGCCATGCGGGTCAGCACAGGGCTCACGGGCAATGTGTGGCACTACACCGATAACCTGCGCTTTTACAGCTACGGGCAGGGCGGGTATTACAGCCCGCAGCGCTATCTGTCGCTCGGTGTGCCGCTCGAATGGGAGGGCAGGCACGGTGGGCTTACGTGGGACCTCACGACGACCCTCGGGATATCGAATGCATACGAGAAGAGCTCGCCGTACTACCCGAACGGGCTGCCTTCGTTCTACGGCGCGGACTTTCCTGCGCTGGCCTCCGGCAGCAACCTCGTGTACGGCAGCAGTTCGACCCAGGGCGTGAGTTTCTCGTACGGCGTATCGGCTATCGCGCAATACCGCGTGAATGCGCACCTGGTAGCGGGCGCGCGCATCGAAATCGATCACGCGCACGACTATGCCCCCAGCGCGGGCATGGTGTACGTGCGCTACTCGTTCGATGCGCGCAAGAGAGACCGCAGTCTGTCGCCGACACCCGTTCGCCTGTACTCGAGTTTTTGAACATCGCGCCGATCGACACACGGATACTTTCTATGGACTCCGATCTTGCCTCCAACGCGACGAAGCGCGCCTCGCTGCTGCGGCGCTGGCTCTCGGCTGCAACGCGCGCAAAGCGTAAGCCCCCCCTGAGGACGGGCCAGCTTGCCGTCGACGGCCTGCCTGACGACTGGACTTCGCTCGAGAGCGGCCGGCTTTATGCGGTGTATGCGGCAGCCGGCACGGCCGAAGCCGACGCGCTGATCTGGGCAACTTCGCGCACTGCGCCCTCGCGCCACGTGACCGTGGTGCTGGCGCGCGAGCGGCACGCTATCGCCGCGCACCTGCGCGACCTCGGCTTTGCCGACGATCGACCCGCTCGTGGCTGGCCGCGCGGCCTCAACGTACTCGCTATGCCCCCCGACGCCGCGCCGGCTGAACCCGGCACACGCCCCGTCGCGTTCGCACGCCTGATTGGCGTGCTTCGCGCGCTGCGCAAGTTCGGCGTGCGCAGACGGGCTCTTTACGTTGTCGAAGGGAGCGAGCGCTGGTTCAGCTGGAGCGATCCTGTGGCGCTTGCACGCGAAGGCCGCGCGCTTGCCGGGTGGTGTGCGGAGCGAGGTATCGCGATGGTGCTGCTGCTCGGCGCAGATGCGGCACGCCCGGCGGCGCAGTGGATCGACGTCGCGGCCGACGATGTGCCCGATGCGCTGGCGCCGCCCGCCGGGCGTGGAGAATTTCATGCTGCCTGCGCGGGCGTCGCCCGGCTTCAGCGCACGCATGGCGAACTGCTGTGGCTTGGGGAATTCTGGCGCAGCGGCGAGACGCTTGTGACGGGCACGCGTTTCGCGTTGCGCTTTTCTGATACAGGTCGACTCGCGCACGCGACGGCCGACGCGCGTGCCCTTGACGGCCAGATGTTGCTCGCTCGTGATGAGGCACGCGTGGTGGTAACGCGCGCCGCTGTTCACGGCGAAGAGCGGTGGTTGCCTCCGCATTGGGAAATAACGGAAGATCACACGTCGCTACTCGCCGCATGCAGCAGCGCCCAGGCTGCAACCATCATGCTGGACTATCGGGGCAGCGAAGGTCTCGAGTCGCTGTGCTCCACGGTCCACGCATTGCGCCGTCGATGCGGACGCGCGCTCAAGATTGCCGTGGTCGAACGAGGCGAGGTCTTGCGACACCAGTACGAACTGCTCGTGCTGAATCTCGGCGCGAATCTGGTGCTCGGCCGTGAACTGCCATTCTCACGCATCCAGTCGTTGCTTCAGTCGCTTCAGGGGCAATTGCACACCCGTCCCGTTGCCGCAGATTACCGGGCTGCCCTTGCCGCCGCCCTGAGCGACTCGGTGGCGGGCTATCTGCCCGTGGGCGACTTCTGCGAGCGGCAGCTTGGGGCTGTTGCCCGCGGCGCGCCACTCAAGCTGCCACATGTGCTGATCAAGCTCAGGCTTGCGCCCGGTTGTGGTCATGGGCAGGTGCTACGCCACTGTATGCCGCGCCGCTCGGGTGACGTAGTGACGCTCGATGCCAGCCATCTCTATCTGTTCCTGTTTGCCTGCCGGCCCGCCGACGCGGATCGCGCACTCGCGAATATTGTTGATGTGCCTCTGGACCAGATCGTCGAACGCGTCGAGCGCTTTACCGAGAACGCCATTGAGGCGGAGCTGCGCGATCTCGGCGCGGCGAACCGGCGGGCGCGATTTGCGGACTACAGCGACCTGTATGCGGCGATGCCTCGGCCTGCCGCGCCGGCGCGCTTCGTCGATCGGGTTGACAGTCAGTGGCGTGAGGGCGGGGAAAGCCGCGCGCCTGCGATCGAGTCAGGCGCGGCGGGTATGACGGCCGCGGCGCACGCTGCCACGGCCACGCTATCCAACGATGGAAGGCCTGGCGCGCCACGCCCGCGGCGCGCAGTTCGCGCGGCGATGCCTTTGCGTAACTGGGAGAAGGTGTGATTATGGCTTTGCTCATCTGTGTGTTGACGGGCATGGCGATTGCCATTCCCGTCTGGGTGCTTTGGCAACACTTCGGTACCCGGCACGTGCTCGATGGCGCAAGACGCTTCGATCCGCGCGACGCCGTCCCGTGCACGCTCGAACCCGTTGCACTGAGCGCGCGACTGGTGCGCGCCACACGACAACGTGACGGGGTCGAACGATGAAGACCATCGCAGTCGTGTCTACTGCGGGCGGGACGGGGCGCACCACATTGACGGCCTCGCTCGCTGTGCTGCTCGCTCGCCGTGGGCGCCAGATCGTCGCGCTCGATTTCGATCCACAGAATGTCCTTGGCGCGTATCTGGGACTCGATTCGCTGAATGGGCCGGGCATCGCGGACGCGATCCTCGTCGAGGGAATGACGGACGATCAGGACCCGTGGCAGGGGGGGACGTGGCGCAACGAAGAGGGCGTGCTGTTTGTTCCCTACGGTCGACGCTCACTTGATGCGAACACGCGAAGTGAAGCGCGGCTTGCCGGGACGCCGCAGTGGCTTGAGCGCGCGCTCGCGTTGCCCGATCTGGATGATGGCGCTGCCGTGCTGATCGACACCGCGCGTTATCCGTCACAGCAGGCGGACCACGCGATTCGCGCAGCTGATCTGGTGTTGTGCGTCACACCGCCCGAAGCGGTTGCCTGTGCGACGCTTGTGTCGCATCTGCCCGAGCTGCGCAGTGCGGGAGCCCAGTTCAGGGTGGTCATCAACCGGTTGAATCCGGCGCGTGACATGCAGCGCGACGCGCTGGCAATGCTCGGGGCTGCGCTCGGGCCGGGTTGCCTGCTTGACCAGCGGGTGCATCTCGATGCCGCGCTGCCCGAGTCTTTCGGGCGCGGTACCTGGCATTTCGATGACGCGCCATACTCGCAGACCGCGCACGACTTGCAGGGCCTCGCCAACTGGCTCGACGCGTGGCTCAGTGAATGGGACGAGAAAGGCGATCCTCGATGACGCCGCCGCGCCCAGACACTGACAGCGGGGTCACCCGTGCGGCCGCCCCCCGTTGGCGAACGCGGGTGATGGACTGGCTCGCACGTGGACTTGGACTGCCGCCCGAGCGCATGGCGCTCGACTGGTTCATCCGTCTGTTTTTCCATCCACCCGCACCGGGCCAGCCCGACCGTGTGCGGGATGCCGCGCATGCGGCGCTCGCTGCGCTCGCCGTGCGATGGGGCGTGCTCGATATCCGCAGTCCGCGCGAATGGTTGTGGCGCGCGGTCCTCAGACCACGGAGACCGCTGTCGTTCAGGTGGTTCGATGAATGGATCGTGCCCACCTGGCTATGGCTCACCGGCCGCTGGCAACGGGTGCTCGCGCGCCTGCCCGGCCTGCCGTGGGCGCGCTGGGGTGAAGGCGTGGAGCGCGGTGCTGGGGCGATTGGCCGGGTGCGCTGGCTGCTGCCCGTCTTCGCGATGGTTGGAGCGGCGATCTGGATATTCGTGGGCACGTCGCCGCTGTCGTCGGGCGGCCAGTTCGAGTACTTCGCGCTCACCGTACTCGTCGCGCTGATCCTGCGCCGCCTGCCGGGACGCGCGCCGCTGCTGTTGCTCGCGCTTCTCGCGCTTTTCGCAATGACGCGCTACGCGTGGTGGCGCGCAACCGAGACACTCGTGTTCGCGTCACCCGGTGAAGCGGTCGCCGGCTATATGCTTTTCGGCGCGGAAGCCTACACCTGGCTGGTTCTCGTGCTTGGTCTGCTGCAGACAGCGTGGCCTCTCGATCGCAGGGTCGAGGCGCTGCCGGCCGATCCACGCGACTGGCCGAGCGTCGACGTCTTCATCCCGACCTACAACGAGCCGCTTGCTGTCGTAAAGCCAACGGTGTTTGCCGCGCAGGGTATCGACTGGCCGGCTGATCGTCTGCGCGTCTATCTGCTTGACGACGGCAAACGCCCCGAATTCGCGGCCTTTGCGCGCGAGGCAGGTATTGGCTATCTGACGCGTGATGACAACCGGCATGCGAAAGCGGGCAATATCAACTGTGCGCTTGCGTGCACCGAGGGCGAGTACGTTGCGATATTCGACTGTGATCACGTGCCGACGCGCTCGTTTCTGCAGACGACGATGGGCACGTTTCTGCGCGACAGCCGCTGCGCCCTCGTGCAGACGCCGCATCACTTCTTCTCACCCGACCCGTTCGAGCGCAACCTCGGAACGTTTCGCCGCGTGCCCAACGAGGGCAACCTGTTCTATGGGCTCGTACAGGCCGGCAACGACCTGTGGAACGCGGCGTTCTTCTGTGGCTCCTGCGCCGTGCTCAGGCGAAGTGCGCTGGAAGAGGTTGGGGGCATTGCCGTCGAGACTGTGACGGAGGATGCGCACACTGCGCTCAAACTTCACCGGCGCGGCTATACGAGCGCGTATCTGCCCACCGTGCAGGCGGGCGGTCTTGCGACGGAAACACTCGCCAGCCACATTGCGCAGCGCACACGCTGGGCGCGCGGCATGGCGCAGATATTTCGCCTCGACAACCCGTTCATCGGGCGTGGACTCGGCTTCTTCCAGCGCCTGTGCTATGGCAACGCGATGATGCACTTCTTTTACGGCATCCCGCGTCTGATCTTCCTCACCATGCCGATGGCGTATCTGTTTTTCCAGATGTACTTCATCAATGCCGCTGCCGTGCAAATCGCGAGCTACGTGTTGCCGTATATCGTGCTTGCAAACATCGCGAACTCGCGGATGCAGGGGCGCTACCGGCACTCTTTCTGGGCCGAGGTGTACGAGTCCGTGCTTGCCTGGTACATCGCGCTGCCGACAACCGTCGCGTTTTTCAGTCCCCGGCACGGCAAGTTCAACGTGACGGGTAAAGGCGGTCACATTGCCGAGAACTTCTTTGACTGGGCCATATCGCGCCCCTATCTTGTTCTCCTCGTGCTCAACCTGTGCGCGTTCGCCGTGGGTGCCTCGCGCCTTGCATTCGATCGGGGCGGCGAATTTTCCACCATTGTGATGAATATGGTGTGGACTCTCTATAACCTGATGATGCTGGGCGCCGCGCTTGCCGTCGCGCGCGAGGTGAAGCAGATACGGGTGACGCACCGTATCGCGATGCGCATTCCCGTCACACTCATTCTCGCCGATGGCACCACCGTCAGTTGCTCGACGACGGATTATTCGACGGGCGGCTTTGGTGTGGATGTCGAGCCGGGACTCGCGATTGGGGCAGGCGACACACTTGGCGTGTGCGTGAGCCGCGGCGATCGTCAGTTTTACTTTCCGGCGCGCGCGAGCCGGTATCTCGGCCGGCAGCTTGGCGTACAGTTCGATGCCCTCACGCTGGACCAGGAACGGCAACTCGTGCAGTGCACGTTCGGCCGCGCCGATTCATGGCTGAGGTGGCATGACGCGGAACCCGATGATGCGCCGCTGCGCGGCCTGAAAGAAGTGCTGCTGATGGGCGTGCAAGGCTATACGCGTCTGCTTGCAAGCGCTCGGCGCGCCTTGCAATCGCTGCTTGCACTCGATCGCACCCGCTACTGACCCGTTGCGGCTGAAACCATCGCACGATTCTCTGACACCGATCATGACTCTGTGGAACCTGTATTTCATCGCCAAGCTTTATCTGTTCAAGGCTGGGCATCTCACGCCGCTGTGGCCGACCAATATCCTGTTTGCTGCCGTGCTGGCCGCGACTTCGATGCTCGGGCGCCGCTGGCTGCGCATCGCACGCAACGTTATCGGACTGGCGATCGGCATACCGCTGATGTATCACGAGGCCAACATTCCGCCGTTCGCGCGCGTGACTGAAGAGTTTGGCAATCTCACCACGTTCAGCGCCGGTTACTGGCTCGAGCTTGGGGGGCGCTTCCTGCCGCCGATGCTGCTGCTTGCGATGCTCGGCGCAGTAGTCGCGTATGCGCTCGTGAACCGCTGGTTGAGAGTCGCGACCTTCGTTATCGTTGCGCTTGTCGCGATTCCTGTGTGGCAAGCGGGCGCTGCGCTCCTGGCACGCACTCCGCAGACTGTCGCGGCAACAGCGATACCCGGTGAGGCAGCAGCGCAGCCTGTCGATCATAATGCGGCACTTGCGGCTTTCCGAAGCGCTGAGTCGCAGCGACAGGTGAGTTTCGGCAAACTGGGCGACGATGCTTCGCGCCAGTTCGACGTGATCGTATTGCACATCTGTTCACTCTCATGGGATGACCTTGACGTGGCGAAGGCACGCAACCATCCGATGCTGAGCCACTTCGATTATCTGTTCACGAACTTCAGCACGGCGGCGAGCTACAGCGGGCCGGCCGCGATTCGCGTCCTGCGCGCGACCTGTGGCCAGGAGGCGCATGCTGACCTGTACCGGGAGGCGCCCCCACAATGTCACCTGTTCGGGCAACTTGCCGCGGCAGGCTATACCGCGCAGACGCTGCTGAATCACGACGGGCACTTCGACAATTTCCTGCAGATCATCCATGACAATATCGGCGTGCCCAACGCGCCGCTCATCCCGAACACCGATGCGCCCATTGCGATGCACGCGTTCGACGGTTCGCCGATACGCGAAGACTACGACACGCTTGCCAGATGGTACGCGCAGCGCGCGCAGGTTCCCGGGCCGGTGGCGCTCTATTACAACACGATAAGCCTGCACGACGGCAACCGGCTGCCCAACAGCAGTTTGTCCAGCATCGAATCCTACCCACAGCGCGTGAACACCCTGATGAGCGATTTCGATCGGTTTGCTGACCTGGTTGCGTCGTCGGGCCGGCGCGCCATCATTGTGTTCGTGCCGGAGCACGGTGCGGCGCTGCGCGGCGACAGTAATCAGGTGGCGGGGCTGCGGGAAATACCGACTCCACGCGTCGTTCATGGGCCCGTCGGCGTGCGGCTGGTGGGCTTCAGCGGCAATCATGGGCCGACCGCGGTCATTGACGGGCCGACGAGCTTCCTCGCGCTTGCGCAGTTGCTCTCGAATCTGGTGTCGAGCAGTCCGTTCAGACCGGGCGTTGTGCTGTCACAGTACGCTGCCGATCTGCCAAAAACGCAAATGGTGGGTGAAAACGAAGGTACCGTGACGATGGCGACTGCGGGCGGTTATATCGTCAGGACGCCGGATGGCGTATGGGTGGATGCGCGATGAGAGAACAGTCCGGGACCGGATGCAAATCCGGACATGACATCGACGGTCTGGCGTCTCATGTGCCTGAAGTCGATCCGGCACGCTACATCGACGAACAGGCGCGCGCCGCATATGAGGACGCACTGGTGAGGTGGCCTGTGCTTGCGCGGTTGATGAATCTGGTCGGGGAATGACCGGACTACATTGCTACGCGCGCAGCGCGCTCACGGGATGCATGCGGCGCGCGCCTGGATTCTCTCCGAGCTTTATCTCGACGGGCGTGTCACTGGTTGCCCACCTTGCATGCAATGCTGCGAGCGATGGCGGAAGCGTATGGCTCAGCGTGAGTCACACAACTGGCACGGTCGTGAGCGCAGCAAATGGGCAGACAGGCGAGCGGTTCCGTCTGCCCGCCTGACCTGTACTGCGTCTGGTTGCCGATGATGTCCCGGCCGTTTGCCGTCTGTGCGCAACCGTGTATTCGAACCCTGACGCGCCAGCGGGCGTTGTATAGTGAAGAGCGATCAACGCCTGCTTGGCAGCCGTTCCGGAAAGAATTCCCGCTTTTCGGGTGGCTCCGGCTGCCACAAGGGGTGCATGCGCGTTCGCGAAACTGTTAAATCCGTTGTCCTTGTGGTTCGAGTCCATAGCTTGCGAGTACGATGCCGATGAACCGGCCAGACACTGTGATTCCGGAACGGTGCCAGTTAATCTGACGGCACTGCGTTTTCCAATCTCGTGGCAGAGTTCTTTGACCCCAGGCTGCGAGCGTCCCGTGGCTCGGATATCCCAACGCCCTGAAGGGTTGAGGCCCTTGAAACACAGCTACAGATTGCCGGAGCTGTTAGTCGGATT
>BBSL01000078.1 GCA_001319865.1 Burkholderia sp. E7m39
CAGTTCCTGCATTTAGTCACCGGGCACATCTGCTCATCGCTGACAAGCATGCTGGCGCGCATGGCGCCATCGCAGATATCTTCAAGTGCAATCCCCATCGCTACGGAGGTCGCCGACTGCACGCCGCATTGTGGAGGGCGGAAAAGACTTCATCTCAGAGGAGGTGGTGCGACGTTTGATGAAGCAGGAAGGTCTGGCCACTGCCACAACCAGGCGACGTCATTACCGCTCCCATCTGGAGAAACAGATCGCTCCCCGGAAGACCTCACCAATCGAGACTTCCGTTGCAGCAGCGCCAAATGAAAAGGGGTTCACCGACATTGCCGGATTCGAGATCCGCGCCGGCAATGTCTATCTGTCGCCTTTGATCGACTGCTTCGACGGTCTCGTCGTGAGTTGGCCCATGGGCGCGCGGCCGAGCGCCGAACTCGTGACGCTATGCTCGACGCGGCCATCGGGACAGTGACCAGCAGCGATGATCGGCCCGAGGTCCACTCCGACCGCAGTGCCCACTATCGTTGGCGGGGTTGGCTCTCACGGATGCGCGATGCCAGAGCAGCTGCAATCACGGCGAGACAGCTCATCCGGACGGTATCAAGCACCAAGGGTCGTCACCCGCAAATGAGAAACGCTATCGGTTGAAAGGCCGTTCCCGTGACCGATTTAATAGTGCGCATCTTGCATGGACGAGCACGCAAGACGCAACGATGGATTCTCCTATGAGGCCACTTATGCTAACGTTTATAGGGAGCGCGAGCATAAGGCTTCCAAGAGTCTCCACATTTTTCGATCAACGGGTCGCGCGCGACCGAACAAACAAAAGAACCTGCCGAATATAAAACATGCAGATATTGATGCGGTTGCTGCGAATAAAATTTCTCGGACGCAAATCGAAAATGGCCGCCGATGGTGTTTCGGGGCCCATTACAACGGATGCTTTAGAAGGTCGATTGCGCTCATACTCTGTGGCAGGTGGGATTGCCAGCGCACGGGCGGATGATGTCAACCGGAATACAGCGCTGCTCCACACTGAGAGATCGAAGCTTCCTTCGATGTCGCGCCAAGAGGACCGGGATTGAGAGAATAAATGAACCCATACCGAAATGATCCATTGGCGGTAGGCCGTCCTCTCCAATGTCGGCGTTCACACTTGATTAAATTCTGATTTGCGCGCGTACCTTGCGAGCGCACTAGCCAATCGGGCAACGCAGGCCGGTATCAAGACGCGATTCATCACGGCTGGCGGCCTGTACTGGCAGGCTTTCTACGTTCTGGACACGACGCCAACAGAGCGTTCGAAGTGGCGGAGACATCATGTGCAGTGAACCCAATGGAAAGACTGCATTGCTTTGGCCCGTCGGCGAGCGCCCATGATCGAGCAGCGGCCAATCGAGCCGGATGTGCGTCCGATGATATGGCGCACCGCCCGCCGACACAAGAACGGCGGCGCGCAGACACTATGGTCTGGAGCGTGAACTGCAACAGTCTCGTCTACAAGTAGGTGCCTTTGAATGAGAGCGCGGCCAACTTCTGAGCCGAATTCGGTTTGGCGTGATGCCCTATGCGTTGAGTCGGCGTGCGAGCCAGTGCACGCCCGCACATGCTTCCAGGACGACGGTGACGGCCCTGAGATTGCTAAAGAGGGGAAGCAATTGCGCGCACGAGCTTCTTGCGCAATGGACACCGAACTGCCTGTTATCGTAGAACGGTCGATGGGATCGGGCTGACCATTTCATTATGTCAACGGCCAGGTAATTTGGCTCTTCAGGTTGTCTTCCGGCCCGGCTTGCTTCTGGTTGTGTCGCGCGATTGCGCAAGCCGGCCGGTAGACAAACCGTTACACGAGATTTTCCCTTCACATAACAGAATGTTTCCATTCAACAGGGCTTGGCTCAACGCCTCATAGAAGGGCGATTTAGTCTTTTTCATCACCACGTGTCACGCGACCACCTGTGCGACGTGCAATGCAGTGCCCGCCATTTCCGTGCTGGCCATTGCGACGGAAATGCGCGAGCGGTGAGGCACCATCAGCCGTTGACAGTGAAAGTATGCTCACGTTCTTTCGTGTGGCGTGCCTCCCTGCGAGGAGGACGGCGCTCGATCTGCTCAGTGCGAGTTAATAGAGAGGTCGCCCCCGATCATCTCGCCAATATTCATCGGGGCGCTCGGGGTCGCGCGCATTGTCGATCTGATCTGCGCGTTGGCTAATGGTGAGATAGCTTCCGCATTTGTCGCACTGGGCCCGGCTTGGCCTGGATCGGAACTGGTCACCTGGTCTGCCGCCGAAAACCTGCGGGATCATTAAACCATTGTGACATATGGGGCACGTCGAAACCACGTCTTCTGGAACTGCCAATGACTTCGGAGCTGTGCATTATGCGCTTTTCGGAAGACACGTGGGACGGTGGCGATCAAGCTGGCGTGGAAACATTCCATCGCCAAGCGCTGTCAATACTGCACAACGATGGTCACGCGACGGTTACGCCCACGGCTCGCGGGGTCGGTGCCGGCAACGAGCGGAAAGTTGTCGGCACGTCCTATGGCGGCGAGACGATGCGCCTCGACGCCGCGCTCGATCAGGTAGCGCACCACGGCACCTGCGCGTGCCGACGAAAGCTCCCAGTTCGATGCATAGCGCGCGTTGGCGATCGGTGTGCTGTCAGTATGCCCTTCCACAAGGATGTTGCCGTTGGGGACCTGCGCGAGCACGCCCGCGATGCGGCTCAACACGCCGAAGGAGTCGGGTAGCAACGTCGCATCGCCGGCATTGAAGAGAATCTTCGCATTGATGCTGATCTCCATGCCACGCCCGACGCGTGCGATAGTGATTTCGCCATGCGCGCGCAGCGGATCGAGCGAGGACAGCAATGCGCGTTCGGTGCCTTGTGGGGGCGTCGCGCTCGCCTGCGTGCTGCTTGTCTGCACGGCGCGCGACTCATTGCGCAGCTCGAGTTCACGGCTCTTCGCCAGCTGCATGGCATACAGCGCGAGGAACAGCACCATCATCGTCGTGACGAGATCCGCGTAGGAGAGCAGCCAGCGGCCCGATTGCTCGCCACTTTCGTCGTCGTCATGGTCGAGGAAACCGAGCGGCAGATCGCGCGTTGCATCTTTATCGGATGACGTCTGCATGTGAAGCTCCGCGCGCGGGTCAATTGACGGGTGCGTTATCGGGCAAAGCCGTCGACGCGTTCTGGCGCACCCATGTATTCGCCTCGCCGCGCCCGCGGACTTCGCCCGCGAGTCGCGTCGCGATGGTGTGCGGCGTCTCCTTGCGCGATATCGCGAGCAGGCCGTCCAGATAAAGCTTACGCAGCCGCAATTCGCTTTCGATATGCGCGCGCATCTTGCCGTAAAGCGGCAGAAACACGAGATTGGCGAGCGCCAGACCGTACAGCGTCGCAACGAACGCCACCGCGATACCCGTGCCCAGCTGCGACGGCTCAACCAGATGCGCAGTCACCTGAATCAGGCCAAGCACGGACCCCAGGATGCCAAAGGTCGGCGCATAGCCGCCCGCCTGCTGCCATACGCGTGCGGCCGCCATATGCGTGCGGCCATGGGCTTCGAGCTCCCGGTTGAGCGCGTCTTCGAGCACGGCGGTGGACACGCCGCTCGCCAGCAGTTCGAGGCCACGACGCGCGAACGGATGGATGCCCTGCCAGTCCATCGACTCGAATGCGAGCAGGCCATTGAGCTTGGCCTGATCGCCCCATTCCAGCACGGCGGCGAGGCTCGTCTCATCGACCTGCTGCGCACGCACAAATACCGTGCGCAGGCGCCGGATCGCATCGAAGAAGCGCGACCAGGTGTTCTGGGTGATCACAGCGCTGAGCGTGCCGCCGACCACGACCACGAGCGCTTCGGGCTGAAGCAGCGAGGCAAAATGGCCGCCTTCCAGCGTGAAGCCCACGACGACGGCTGCGCCGCCCAGCACGACGCCGAACAAAGTCAACAAATCCATACGATTTTTCGCTATCACGTGGAGTAATGCCCCGGGCAGGAGAGCGGTACCGCCGGACCTGGTGGGCTTGCCGCCGCTGCATCTGGGCGGTTGCAGCGCCAGAAGATCGGTCGATTACGCCGCATTTACCCGGAGTGCGCGCACCGCAACGACGAGCCGCTGCTCGATCTGTTCAACCTCAATTGGATCGGACTTGATCTCTCGCCGCATGAGCCACGAAACCTCGTTCTTGCGCGCCTCTGACAGCACCGACTGCAGGCGCCCTGAGACGGCGGGATCCTGGAGCGACGCCAGCAGCTTCGCGAGATCGTAGTTATCGAGCGTATTGACCGCTTCGAACAGCGTGCGCTGATCGACGAAGAGCAGGTCGTCGAGCGTGTTTACGTCGCCCGAGCCGCGGTTCGCGCGCTTCGTGAAATACGACACGCCCTTTTGCTCGACAAAGTTCAGCACCTTCGACTTTCTGAACGCAAAGAGTTCGTCGGCGATCTCGCCATGCGAGAGCTTGTTGAGCAGCAACTGGCGCTCTACGCCGATCAGCGCTTCGAGATCGCTCAGCTCGATCAGTTCGAGTTCGCTGTTGATCGAGACATCGAGATCATGATCGGCCACCTGTGCGGCGCGGTCCACGATGCGCACGGGATCGAACGTCACAGCCTGTCGCCCCAGCGCGCCATCGCCATGATCCGCGCCGCCCAGGTGCGACGATCCCTGGCCTGATTCCATGGTGATGAGGTTGAGTTTCTCCATGCGGCGCAGCATCGCCATGACGTGCGGACGCGAGTGACCTGCTACGGCCCGGCACTTCAGCACCACGTCCGCGAGCGCGACGCTTACTTCGCCCGCCTCCGCGCCGCCGCTGCGGCGGCCCCAGCCGGCCTTCGGCTCGGCTTGCTCCGCGCCGGCCAGTAGCGAAAGGACATGCGCATACGACAACACGCCGGGCATGAAGTCGGCGTGTGTGTAGGTGGCGAGCAGATCGTCCTTGGCCTTCGCGCGGCGGATCATGGTACGCATGACATGACGCAGCAGCGGCGAGACGCGTTCGAGTTCTTCTTCGATAATGTTCGCGGGGACGACGGTTAGCTGGCAGAACGTCAGCGCCTTGGCGGTGCTGGGACGCGGCTCCGCGCCGAGCAGGGCGCTTTCGCCGAAGAACTCGCCACGCCCGAGCGTGGCTGTCACGACGCGCTTCTCCTCACAGCGCGTGGAGATTTCGACTTTACCGTCGGCGATGACGAAGAGCAGGCGATCGCCCGCGTAGCCCTCCGAATAGATGACTTCGCCCGGCGCGGCGGTGCGCGACCATGTTTGACTGCGATTCAAGATGATTCCCCGTAGCTGTTGTCTTGTCGACGTCTCCGCCAGCTGCATGGAGGCGGTCGATCTGGTTCTCGTATAAATGCTGTTTACGGCTTTGTCGCAAGGGTTCTTGAGTCAATTCGCATACCGGCAGCGCGTGCGACGCGCGCGCGAGCCTCACGCTGCCGCTGACATCGTCTCCTCGACAGATGCTGGAGGGGCACAAGCGCCCTTCGTGGCCGGCAGATATAGCCTGCCGACCACAAGGGTAGATCTACTGAAGCGGCGTTGCGATTGCTGCCTCCGGCGAATTGGTGATTCGCGCGCTAACGCTGGAGTTTTCGTTGAATGAACCCCAGGCAACGAGCGAAAAAAACGGGGTTTCCCGGGTAATGCCCTTCAGTTAGTGCGACGTGAAAGTCGCGTAGAGGATTGTTCCATCTGGTTCCGGCCAGAAGAGGACCAGGTTGTTCCGTCAATCGTAACCTACCGGAGAGTCGGCCCCGTCCGTTCGGACAGTCGTTTGGATCGAATTAAAGTGGAAGCCGCTGATTGCTAAGCTGCCGTTTTGATCGCAGGCAGCATCGCGAAGTAAGCCTCGTCCAGCGTCCGGTCGGTCAGGCTGGAATGAGGCGGTTGCCGGTTGTACCACGTCATGTAAGCGGCGATCGACTCGAGGCCTGGCTCACCGATTCATACGCTTTTAAATATACCTCTTCATATTTCACACTCCGCCATAGCCGCTCGACGAACACATTGGCGCGCCAGCTGCCCTTGCCATCCATCGACAGCCGGACGCCTTTGCCGAGCACGGTCTCAGTGAACGCGTCGCTGATGAATTGGGCGGCCGTGATCGGTATTGACGATTTCCGGCTGCCCATACCTCGGGAACGCCTCTTGTAGCACCCACGTCGTAGCCTGACCCGGTTCCGGCGCCCGGATGTGGTCGCGCATTAGCGACCTGAACCCGCGCCGATACCTGCACGCGAGCCAGTATCCAAATTTCCAGAACACAGTCCGGTCCAGCTTTCCGAACATGGTGGCAGTGCAGTCAGTGTATTGATAGAAGGCGGCCCAGCCGGCAATCTGCCAATTCAGGCTTTCCATCAGGTCCATCCGGTTCATGCCGTAATTGCCCGACAGTTGTTTGACTAACCGCTCGGCGAAGCCCCGATACTTCTCCCACGGAATCGTCGTCACCGGCCGCGTGCGGCCGCGTGGTCCGCGCTTGCGAATGATCCGGTGGCCGAGCATTTGCCGTATGAGTGGATCGAGCGGGCCGTTCAGGCCGCAGGGGTAGCAAGCATCCGTCGCCGACGGCTGCCGGCGGAACAAGTGGTCTGGCTCGTGATCGCCCTGGCGATGTACCGACACTGGTCGATCGGTCGATCAGCCAGATCCTGGATAACCTGGATTTGACGCTGCCTGACCACACGGCGTCGTTTGTGAGCAAGAGCGCGGTCGCGCAGGCGCGCCAGCGCATTGGCGAGGCGCCGCTCGCATGGCTGTTTGAACGAACGTATGCGATCGATTAACGACGTCTACCCAGTGATGCTCTGAGAGGCCAGTATGTGTCCACCAATCGGAGGTGGACACCTATGACAGAGCATGACTCAGAGTTGCAGGTTGTTTCGCAAAGCCGCGACGGGCGGCGGCGGTACGACGAGAAGGGGAAACGCGCGCTGGTCGAGGCGGCACTGCGTCCCGGCGTGTCGGTGGCGCGCCTCGCGCAGGAGCACGGAGTCAACGCCAACCTGCTGCGCAAGTGGATCACGAAGTACCTGCTCGAGCGTGAGAGTAGCCGCTGCGCACGGGCCGCACAGGACGGCGCCGTCGTCGTTGACCCGGGCGATGGTGTGCAGGTGCACGACGGCGTGCCGGCCACTGTGCACAGCGAGGCGCCTGCGCCGGCATTCGTACCGGTTGTGGCCGCTGCTGCGACTCCATCTGTTGCGCCTGCCCCGATCGCGTTTGCGCTGCGCGTACGCCTGCCCAACGGCGTCGAGTTCAACCTGGGCCAGGCCGGCATCGACGAACTTGGCACGCTGGTCCAGATGTTTGGGAGGCTGCCGTGTTCCGGTTCGACGACGAACTGAAGGTCTACCTCCATCGCGATCCGGTGGACTTCCGCTGCGGGATCAACAGCCTGTCGATCCTGGTCGAGCAGGCGATGCACCTGAGTCCGATGGCGCCCGCGCTGTTCGTGTTCGGCAACCGGCGGCGCGATCGCATCAAGATCCTGGGCTGGGAGCGCAACGGCTTCTGGCTGCTGCTCAA
>BBSL01000079.1 GCA_001319865.1 Burkholderia sp. E7m39
TGGATTCATACTGCAACTCCTTTTCTTGGATCAGAGCGTTTTGGATGCTGCACTCGCTCGCGCCGCTGTTGCGCGGTCAGTGAGTCGATCCCATCTGCTGCTGTGCTTCACAGGCAGGTGGGAATCCGGGACTTCATAGAGGAACGCATAATCGTTGTAGGCGTGTCGTTTGACAAGGCCGTATTCGACCCACCGGGTGAGTGTTGCTTCGTGGATGCCGAGTCGAGCTGCAGCCTCGAGTTTTGTCAGCATGCCGCGGTCGCGCAGTCTGTCGCGGCGGGATGGAAGTCCGTATCGCTGTGCGATGTATGAGACGCGCAGCGCGTCGAACCGAATGTTCGCCTTACCTGGACGGACACAACCGCCGGGACGGATGCCCCGATCATTAAGGAGCTGCGCAACCTGAGAGCATGTATGGTCATCGAGAAGCTTGTCGATGAGCTCGAGGACCTCTGGCTGGGTTTTGACCTGTTGTGCAGATGTTTTGGGATTCTGCGCCGTGAGCGTTTCAGTCTTGCCGGCCTTGAAGCGGACGTGAATCTTCGTTGTCCATTCGCCTGGAAGTTTGAGCAGTGTGACGTCCTCGACGATGTAGGCTAGCAGCCGCTTTCGCTCTCGATTCGCCAGCGATGGATCACGCCAAAGAGTTTTGAAGTCCGCTGTCATTGCGATGAGCCGGTCGCGGATCGCGTCGTCGAGTATGAGACGCTCCTGCTTCTGGCTACGCTCCCTTTGTTCTCTCGCGTCGGCTAATATGCGCAGCTTGTCGTTCCATTCGTGCTCGAGTGTGTCGGCGACCAGTCGGTTACCTGGGTCGACCAGCATGAATCGCCGTTGCGCAAGATCTGCATCGAACTGGGCGCGTTCGATAGCGCGCAAGCGTAATCGGTCGGCTTCACCGTGACGCGCTTCGATTTCCCTGCGTATCTCCCATGCCAACTCAACGGCAGCGGGAGTCATCGACGCGACGACCAGTGCACCAACGGCTTCATCGATCGGTGCTCCGGCGATCGACTGGCAGGTAGGTTCTCCATGAGCACCTTGTGCTCGGTCGCAGACATACCAGGCTTCCTGTCGTCCACGTCGCGTAGCGTATCGGAGCCGGAGGTGCCGGCCACAACGTCCGCAGACGGCGCGGCCCTGCAGTAGAGCAGCTCCCTCGCGAGGTGGCGACGATCGCGCAACTTTGTACCCACGACCATTCGTCTCCAGAACCGTAAGGTTCTGCTGGAACTGCTCCCACGTAATGTAACCAGGATGGGCGTCCGGGATACAGGCAAGCCAGTCATTGCGATCACGCTTTCTCGGCACTTTCCGCCCGTCTGCGAGTTTGCGATAGTGCCTCCGGCCGTAGGCGTAAGCGCCTGCGTAGCGCGGATTGTTCAACATGCGAAGTGCCGTCGACGCGGTGAGGTGCTGGAAGACCAGGAACTTCGCGTTGCGCATACGGGATGGAAACAGGAGGCCTTCCTTCTTGAAGACCTTGACAGTCTGGCTGGCAGAGCCGACTCGCAAGAACGTCTCAAAGAAGTATGTGATGGTCTCTCTGACCTGGGAATCTGGGTCAAGCACTACGTTACCAAGGTCGTCATATACGAAGCCGGTGGGTAGCAGGCACCGATACTCGCCTCGATTCACCTTGTTCAGAATGCCGCCTCGGAGTCGTGCTTTGAGAACATGGAGTTCGGCTTCACTCATTGTTCCCTTGAGCCCAAGCAGGAGCCGGTCATTGAAGCTTGCTGGATCGTATATCCCGTCCTCGTCGAGAATCAGCGTATCAGCAAGCGCGCAGATTTCCAGAAGCCGATGCCAGTCAGCATTGTTTCGGGCCAGGCGCGACACCTCCAGGCCCATGACGATGCCTGCGCGGCCCATGCCCACGTCAGTGACCAATCGTTGAAACCCCTCCCGCCAGGACGCCGATGCCCCCGACTCCCCTTGGTCGCTATCGATCGTGACGATCTGCTCATCACGCCAGCCGAGCGCCGTCGCGCGTCCACGCAGGGCATATTGACGCTTTGTGCTCTCGACGTTCTCGAGGACTTGCCGCATCGACGACTGCCGGACGTAGAGGTAAGCGCTCCGTTCGAGGTGGTGAGGTTGAACTTTAAGGGACGCGTTCACGGTGATCTCCGCTCATTGACCGCCACAGCCATGCCTGCGAGCACGTAGATAAAGCCTTGACGCTCGATGGGCTGAGCGTTCGACGATGACCGAGTTACATTTGGTTCGGGCGGTGCACGCTCCGGAACCATCATGCGTGCCCACGCCCACATCCCTCGCGCAAGGAAGACGCTGAGTCCGCGCCTGGCTTCTATAGGCAAGGCGTGGCCAAGAGCGGCAGAACGCATCACCTCATATTGCGCGGTGATCGGCGCCGACACGACCGACGGCCAGGCACTGCATCCCGCTATTCCACCGTTTTTTTTACACCGAACGCTCGCTCGATCGTTCTCGGGTGTACATCCAGACCAAATTCTTTGCGAACCAGCTTTGCCAGTTCGCGCGCCCGAAGTGGCTCT
This sequence comes from Burkholderia sp. E7m39, assembly GCA_001319865.1. GTDB lineage: Bacteria > Pseudomonadota > Gammaproteobacteria > Burkholderiales > Burkholderiaceae > Paraburkholderia > Paraburkholderia bengalensis. The sequence goes on from BBSL01000079.1 coordinate 2,523, forward strand.
CCCGGCGTGTGTTGTAACTTGAGGAACGCCAACACCTCGCCCTGGATCTTATGCGGACCGTGCGGCCCTCGTTTCCTCGGAACCAGCCCTGCGATTCCTCCTTGCTCGAAGTCCGCCCGCGCCTGATAGAAGGTTGGCCGCGAAACACCATATTCGTCGGAGATCTGCGTTATGGAGGCCTTCTCAACAGAAACGCGACGCAACATCTCATACTTGACCTGCACAGCGTCATGGGGATCGAAGAATCCACCCTCCTGGAACTTGGCATCGAGAACGTTCGACGGCGTTAGATTCAACGTACCGTCCTCCGCGAGGACATCCGTCTTCGAGCGCTTGCGTTCATTGGGCGGCACATTCACTCCAAATGGTTGCATTTCACTGTAATTAAATTATGCCGCAACACAGGCTTTGTCAAGCTCTACGATGTTCAGGTTTCAACACGAACGAAGCTACAACTTCCATATAACAAGTATCTTCTTTTAATTAAGCGGCGTTAATTACCTTACATCTGCGGCAAAAATCCCTTTACGGTCAAGTACCGCTCCCGACACGCCTGTACGAAAGGCGTCTCACGAGTAGCGCAAGCTCCATCAAGTCGTTGACCGTGAACAACGCGCGTTCTCGTCCCATAGAGATTTCGGGATCAGGCTCGCTCATATCGGTCCACTTCGGAGGAACGGAGCAATAACTCTTGTCGTCGATGCGCAGCAGGAGACGTCGGCCAGACCGGTTATAGCGCTCACCGACACAAAGAAGTTGCTGTCCGCTGAACGGGTGGAACGGGTGAGTGATACGGACAAGATGTTCTGTGGCAGCCCCAGAGCCCGCATTTGGAGGTATGTTACAAGCGGCTTGAGGCCAGCGACCGTTTCGTGTGGCCCGACAGCGACACGGCGGTGGTAGCCTTGAGCGTCGAGCTGCTCCACTGGCTCATCGACGGTGCCGACATCGCGGCAATCCAGCGCCATCCCAGGCGCAACTATCTGCGCGTGAGCTGAACACACGGCCGGCATGTCGGTCAAAGCAGCATGCCGATCAACGTCACCATCGATGCCGACGAACTGAAGGCGCTGCTCGCAATGCGCGAGCAGCACGACGCGCTTCAGCGTGAGCGTGACGAATTGCAAAGCACACTGCGCCTGGTGACGGCCGAACGTGACCTCGCCGAAGAACGGCTGCGCGCCTTCCGGCGCGAGCTGTTCGGCGCGAAGAGCGAAGCGCGCGATTCCGACCAGCTCGGCTTGTTCAACGAAGCCGAAGTGCTCGGCGCAAACGCGACACCCGCACAGGAAGACACGCCCGGAACGAAGGTTGCCGCGCACACGCGCAACAAACGCGGCCGCAAGCCGCTCGATCCGGCCCTGCCGCGCGACATCCACCGTCACGAATTGCCTGAGGCCGAACGGTTCTGCGCCAACGATGGCCATGCGCTGGTCGAGATCGGCGTGGAGATCAGCGAGCAACTGAACGTGATACCGGAGCAGATTCGGGTCACCCAGCATCAGCGCGTCAAGTACGCATGCCCGTGCTGCGACCTGGGCATCAAGGTTACGCCGGCGCCCGTGCGCATCATCCCGCGAGGGCTGCTCAGCGAATCGGCACTCGCGTGGATCGCCACCGGAAAGTATCAGTTCGGCATGCCGCTGTACCGGCAAGCTGGCCTGCTGCGGCGCTTCGGCGGCGACATCTCGTCGAACACGTTGGCGGCAAGTATGGTGCGCGTGGGCCTCGCGACGCAGCCGGTGATCAACCTGATGCGTGATGCGCTGCTCGATGCGGACCTGATCTACTGCGACGAAACGACATTCCAGGTCCTGAAGGAAGAAGGCCGCCAGCCTCAGACCAAGAGTTATCTCTGGGCGCAGATGACGGACTCTGACACACCCGTGCGCGTGTTCACCGTAAGCGGTCAATAAAAGACGTCCTTCCATCTAGGGGCAGAGGTCAGAAGCTAGGTGTCCACGTGGACACCTGCACGCTGACCTGATGACAGAGAACAAAGACCTCAAGAGCCGCCTGGTGATAGGCGCGAAACGCGACGGCCGTCGCGAGTATGACGAAGCCGCACGCGACGAGCTGGTCAGGATGTGCCTGAAGCCGGGCGTGTCTATCGCGCGCACGGCCATGGAACATGACGTAAATCCGAACCAGCTTCGCAAGTGGATCACTCGTTATCGTCAGCAGCGAATGGCGCAGGCTCAGCAGAACTTGGCATCAGGCGTCACGGACAGCACGCTGATCGATACTCCGACACCGGTGCGCCCAAGCGTGGCGCCGGCATTCATTCCAGTTGTCACCGCACCATTGGCACCGCCCGCTGTGACTCAAGAGCCGTCGCCGCCCCTGCCGCCGATGGTCGTCGCACTTCATGTGCGGCTGCCGAATGGTGTCGAATTCGAGCTCGGCAACGCGAGTCTCGAAGAGCTGGCGACGATCGTCCAGATGCTGGGGAGGCTACCGTGTTCCGGTTCGACGATGGGCTGAAGGTGTACGTTCATCGCGATCCCGTTGACTTCCGGATGGGCATCAACGGTTTGTCGATCCTCGTCGAGCAGGCGATGTCGCTAAACCCGCTGGACGAAGCCTTGTATGTGTTCGGCAACCGACGTCACGATCGTATCAAGATCATTGCCTGGGATGGCAATGGGTTCTGGCTTCTTCTGAAGCGGCTCGAAGGTCATGATCGCTTTGCGTGGCCCAGCGATGCGGCCGTCGTGACGCTGAGCACTGAACAATTACGCTGGCTTCTACAGGGCGTCGACCTCGCCGCCATCAAGAAGCACCCAAAGCGATATTACGCCCGTGTGAGCTGAACGCCGACGCAGCATGCCTGTCTAACCGGCCATGCCGATCAATGTCACGATCACTGCCGAGGAACTGAAGGAGTTGCTCGCCGCACGCGACGCACTAGGTGCCGTTCAGCAGGAGCGTGACGAACTGCGCGGCACACTACGGCTGGTGACAGCGGAGCGGGATCTGGCGGAAGAGCGGTTGCGAGCGTACAAGCGCGAACTGTTTGGCGCGTCTAGCGAATCGCGCGAATCGGACCAGCTTGGTCTGTTCAATGAAGCCGAAGCGCTCGCGGTCTCCGGCGGACAGCCCGCGCAGGAAGATACGGCAGATACGGCGGTGTCTGCCCACACACGCAAGAAGCGCGGCCGCAAGCCGCTCGATCCGCGCCTGCCACGCGAGGTTGTCCGGCACGAGCTGCCCGAGTCCGAGCGCTTCTGTGGTCACGATGGCCACGCGCTCGTGGAAATCGGCGTTGAGACCAGCGAGCAGCTCGACGTGATTCCAGAGCAGATCCGCGTGATCCAGCATCAACGCGTCAAGTACGCGTGCCCGTGTTGCGATCTCGGGATCAAGGTGACGCCGCCACCACCGAGAATCATTCCGCGCGGCCTGTTTACCGAATCGGCGCTGGCGTGGATCATCACCGGCAAATACCAGTTCGGCATGCCAATCTATCGTCAGGCAGGGCTCTTGCGACGCTTCGGCGGCGACATCTCGTCGAACACGGTTGCCATCAGCGTTGTGCGGGTTGGGCTTGCGACGCAGCCGGTGATCAACCTGATGCGCGAGACGTTGCTCGAAGCGGATCTGATCTATGGCGACGAGACGACTTTCCAGGTGCTCAAGGAGCCTGGGCGCCGACCGCAAACAAAGAGCTACGTCTGGGCGCAAATGAACGGCTCAGGACCACCCATTCGATTGTTCACTTACACGCCCGGGCGCGGAGCAAAACACGCCGCGCAACTCTACGTCGGCGTCAAACCAGGCGCTGCGTTGATGACCGATGGATATGAGCTGTATAGCGGCATCGCGCACGACCATCAGCTCGTCCATCTTGGTTGTTGGGCTCATTCAAGGCGCGCGTTCGTCAAGGCGGAGGATACGGTGCCGAAAGCCGCTCGCACTCCGGACCTGCTGTCAACGCGCTTCATCAACCTCATCGGCAAGCTGTTCGCGGCTGAGTCGCGAAGTGCGAAGTGGAGCGCCGCTCGCCGGCTGCGATTACGCCGCCGTTATAGCGCCCGCGTGCTCGCCGTCATCGAGCAACTGTTGATTGAGCATCTGCCTGCCGTCGTGCCGGGTAGCATGCTGGGAAAAGCGCTGCAATATCTGAATCGGCAGTGGCACAAGCTCAGCCGCTACATTGAGAACGGCGACTATCCAATCTCGAACAACGCCTGTGAAAACGAGATCAGGCCGTTCGTCGTTGCACGCAAGGGCTTCCTGTTTGCCGATACGGTTGCCGGCGCACATGCGAGCGCGAATCTTTACTCACTGGTCCAGTCGGCAAGAGCCAACAGTATCGATCCGTATCGATACCTCACGTGGCTACTCCGAGGCCTGCCGCTAGCGCAGACCGTCGACGACTACGCCGCGCTTCTTCCTTGGAATATGCCCGCCGAAGTGCGGTAATTCATTGCCCAGTTCGACAACCCTGATGGGCGTCGTTAATTGACCGCATACTGTTCACCTATACGCCCGGTCGCGGCAGCAAGCTGGCAGACAAGCTGTTCGACGGCATTCGCGAAGGCGCAGTGCTGATGACCGACGGCTACGCCGCATACGACGGTATCGCGCAGCGTCATCGGCTCGTCCATCTCGCATGCTGGACGCACGCAAGGAGGGGCTTTGTAAAGGCGGAAGACAACGTACCAAAGGCGGCGCGTACACCCGACATGCTGGCTACGCGTTTCATCAAATTGATCGGCAAACTGTTTGCCGCCGAGGCCCGCAGCGAAACGTGGGAAGCCCAACGACGGCAACGGCTGCGACGACGATACAGTGCGCGCGTGCTCGACGTCATTCACCGGCTGATGCTGCAGCACCTGCCCGGCGTTGTACCCGGCAGCCTGCTCGGCAAGGCGTTGAACTATATGCAAGGCCAATGGCCGAAGCTGGTCCGCTACATTGAGAACGGCGACTGGCCGGTCTCGAACAATCCTTGTGAGAACGCCATCAGGCCATTCTGCCTGGGACGCCGCGGCTGGTTGTTCGCCGACACCATCGGCGGTGCGAACGCCAGTGCAAACCTCTACTCGTTGGTCGAGACGTGCCGCGCTAACCGCATCGATCCCTACCGCTATCTCCATTGGCTCTTCCAGAAACTTCCTCTCGCTACGACCGTCGAGGACTATGACGCGTTGTTGCCCTGGAAGATGCCCGCCGACCTCCGCTGAGTTCGCCGCTGCCACACCTCAGAGTTTGACGCTACGACTCTGAGGGGCGTGAATTAAAGACCGCATACGAACGAACGGCACGCGCCTGGAGCGCGCAGGACGCGGCGCACCACGGGTTTAAAGGATTGAGTTTGTGGGCGATGGCTGGCACTGTCTGTCGACAATTACTTCTGCCGACGGTAGTTCTAGTTGACGCCAGACATGGCAACCACGCCGCGCGTCCCCGACAGCCCCCCCAACCGTGAGCAGCACTTTGGCTCGCAACGCTATGTACGTTGCCCATTTTGTGGAACCAGCAGCGCTGGCCTCGCGTCGCGGGAAACACTTCCTCCAGTGCGGCCCAGAAGCCCATCGCGCCATCGCCAATGGCCAGCAGCGGACCAGCCTGCAGGCCTCGCGATTTCAGGTCGAGCAGCAACTCCTGCCACGACGCTTTCGACTCGCGATATCCGTCGCCGATCGCCACACGCTCCTTGCGTCCATCCGGCCTCACGCCGATGATCACCAGCAGGCATTGCCCGTCTGAATTTTCGCTTCGCAGCCCGGTGTGAATACCGTCGACCCACCAGTACACGTAGCGCGATTTCGACAGATCACGTCGGCTCCAGCTCGCGTGATCCTCGGCCCATTGCGCTTTCAGACGGCTCACCACATTGGCCGACAGGCCTTTCGCGTCATCACCGAGCAGCACGCCCAGCGCCTCGCCCATGTCGCCCGTTGAGATGCCTTTCAGATAAAGCCACGGCAACGCGGCGCTCACACGCGGCGACTTGCGCACATACGGCGGCACTATCGATGAATTGGACTTCACGCCTGATCCTGACCGATCGCGAACCCTTCGGCACCTTCACCGGAATCGGCCCGGCCGCCGTCAACACTTCGCGCTCCGGCAAGTAGCCGTTGCGCACCACGGCGCGTTGCCCATGCATGGTCTTGACGTTCTCGAACCGTTCCAGCAGCGCCGACAACTCCGCTTCGATTGCCTGTTGAATCACCTGCCGGGCGCCGTGCCGCACCAGTTCGTCCAGACCCAGACCGACTCCCGATAGACCAACGACTTCTTTTTCCGAAAACTTGCTCATGGTGGATGGTTTGTTGTTTGCTGGTTTCCGACTTCGACAATCAGATTCTCAGCTGAAACCTCCACCGCCTTCAATCCTTCGCCCCAATCCCCGTACACCACTTTCGACTTTAGCTCGCGTCGTGGGGTGCGGCTCCTCTGTCAAGGTCGATGGGACCGGGCGGTGGCCTCGGTAACGCGTAATTGCGCTGACATTTAACCGTTCGATTGCCAAGAGCGAGAAAGGGTTGTCGCTAGCAATCGACCATGAACGGAGACTGACTATGGGCTTTGGTGTTGTTGCGCTAATCCTGACGGCTGCGATTTGCGCGTTTGGCGTGCACATGAGCAACCTCGGCCGTAAGGCGGATCGCGAACGTCGGCATCCCCCCGTTTCCCGCTAACCGTATTTCTCGCGCCCAACGCGGGCTGCGGGGTTCATTAATAGCAACACCCAGCACTAAGACGGATTTTCAGATCGTGTACAGCCGTACAGTGACTCCTTCGGTTCGCCGGTTTCGTTACGGCCGACGAGGGACCTCGCGCGCCGGCGCAGTATGCGCATCTGCATGAAAATTTTGTGGACATAGACCTTGCTGGCACAGGATTCCGCACGCGGCCGGTTCCCGCGTGCGAACTGTCTCGGGGTCGACAGATCGACTCCCGCGTTCGCCTGGTTCAACCGACAACCCGGCAAAAACGATGTCCCCTCTGGCGCGCCCGTGCACGGGCGCCGAAAGCGCTTGCGCACTTCGTGCTCCGCATCGCCGCCATGCAAGGTCAAGCACAACGCTATTTCAAGCAGGCTTCGACTTCCGACTGTACAGCTTTCGATCAGTGACCCCATGCGTGCCGCTTGCCGGCATTTCCGCGGCCGGGTGCACCTGCGTGACCTTTCACTTTGCCGCGTACGTAGCACACACTCTCTCGCCGCAGATTGGCATTGCGTGGGCCGCGCAGCCGCGTCACTCAGGGTGTCGAATTTCGCACGGGGCTGGTGCTGCGAGTAGCACTCTCTCGATGCACCCGTTCTGCCGACGCAGGCTTCCAACAGCGCGGTAAAAATTCGTTGAGTGAAGAACAAAAGCTATACGATTTCAGGGAGTATTCCGGGTTAAGGCCGTGAGCCGGCTCGTCCAGGCGTCATGTCGCGGGGAGGCGTTTCGCCCCGCCGATACCCCCGAAGCCGCCTTTGTCCGCATCGGGCGAGCACGTACACGTTTGCGAAAACGGAGCGTCCGTGCGAACGACGACTTTTCGCGAATTGAGCCGTTTCCTATGCGAAATCAAGTGCTTGCGGCTTTACTCTCAGAAAATCAGGACCGTTAGCCGGCTCGCATGCTGACACTTCGTTGACTCTTGCGGATGTACGGCGAAGTTTGCGAAAGCAGAGCACTTGTGCGGACGTTGGTTTTTCGCAAATCGAGCCATTTGTGCCGAAAGATCAGGGACTTGGCGTGGCATGCGCAGAAGTATAGAGACCTTATCCGGCTCGGCTACCGGCGCCTCATCGTCCTTGGAAATTTCGAAGCAGTCTTGGGTAACTGGGCGGTTGTCGCCGAGGCACTTCCTGGAAGCCGACCGCCGTTGTCGCAGCGAATAGCGGATCAATATTTCCGAGGATGAACGCCGCCTGACCTCTGGTGTTCCCATAGTTCCACTATTCAGTGCTGCCGTTTTGCTATCAGCTCGCTCTGACAGTAGAGCAGCGTGCCGCCGAAAAGACGCTATTTCTTGGGCTTCATAGCGCCGCCATTCGACAGCACATTCGTGTACTTTATGATTTCGCTAACTGAACGGGTCGACCGCCGAGGGGGGGCAGTGAGCAAAGATAAACGCCGAAATGGATCTCGTCAACGACTAGTGCTGCATCCGTGTTTTCTGTTGGCACATTTATATCAACGAGGACTCGAGAGCGGCAAATGGACCACCCAGGCGGACGCGTCGCGCGCGCTGAAGGTGAGCCAGACAAATCTGTCGGTTGCCCTGCGAATGGGCTCCCTGCCAGCCGAACTGATAGGAATGTTCGCGGACATTTCGCAGGTCACCGCTCACACGGTACGCGTCATTCGTGGAGTCATAGCGCAGGAAGGTGAAGAGGCGGTACTTGAGCGTATAAGGCCGCATATTACTGCCGGCGGCAAACTGCCAGTAAAAGCGGTCCTCGCGCTGGTAAAAGGCCGTATGTCGAACTCGGCGAAAGCAGTATCAGCTGCCCGAAGAGACAGGTACATACACCGGTCACCGGACCTGCCTATGTCCATATCCGACCGCTACCATCAAGGAATTGTGAACGGTGATTGGACGAGTTACAGCGCGTGCTCCCGCGCCCTGCGCATTCCCCGCAGGAACATAAGCGATGCCGTTGCTATTGGTCAATTACCGCCCGCCGTGAGATCTCTGTTTAGCGGAAGCAAGCTCACGTTCGCGGTAGGACGTAAACTCCTTGAGATCGCAAGGGTGGTGGGCAACTCAACTCTGATCGAGCGATCAAACGATATCAGCTATCTTGCGCAAAGCTACACGTCCGGGCAACTGCTGCGTGAGCTCAATGGCGAGAGCCTCCCGCCCGGGGCGCGCTTTACCCGTCTACGCATCAAGAAGGGCAGAGGAGCAGGGCAACTCATCATTCAGTGCAATCATCCAGACTTTTTGCTCCGTTATCGTCGCGATATGGAAACCGCGCTCAATCAGGTAGTCAAGCGCATCACAGAGGCTGAGGGCAGGCAGAAGAGATTCGCCCTGTACCGTACGTTCTTGTAAGCGCTCGGCTCCGCTCTAGCCGCGGCTGCCTTCGTCTCTTGTGCCGAGGCGTCTGTTCCCAAAGGGCACCGTGGGTCGTACGAGCGGCGCTCATTTATCAGAACTCGCTCCGCGTTGGCAATAAACGACGCGGCATTCCGCTTTTGCGTTGTTAGGGGAAACGGCGACGAACGTCTTGCCATGCGCCGCTGCGTCGGCGTGCCTTGACTTTCGTTTGGCATGGGCACTCTGAATTAACCAGAACTAATTCAGAGTGCCATGCAACGTAAGACACGGCTTCAGTGCCACGTGGTCAAAAGAGAACCAGCTTTCGCATTTATAGGGCTTGGGGCATTCCCCGCGTGCATTTCGCAAAGAACGTGCTTTTGCAACCCGGTGGCCGACGTCGCTGATCGGTCGGGGGGCGCGCGATGAAGCACAGGTCATCAGCGATTCCGGTAAGCCACACGCCAAAATCACCGGCGGCATTAGCTGACCCCGAACTGGCGCATCTTGAAGCGGTAATACGCCATCTCAGCAATACGGACATCCTTGATACCGGCTTTAGTCTCGGCGTGTCCTACTGGCTTACCAGGATCGCCGAGATCGAACAAAGATTCTATTTGGTTCCGCTGCAGATGCGAAGGCTCGCGCTGCTGCGAAAGATACTCACGGATCTTCGATAAGTGGGACGTTGGAGCCGGGCCGGCGCTCAGTGCGTCCACACGATTCAGGATAACGAACCTCTGGGTAGCGTTCATCGGAGCCATCACGAATGGAATGATGTTGAAATGGAGCCAGGCCGCTCCATTCTGACTGCGGCCGCTAAATCGTCACTGCATTCGGGAGCAATGCAAGAGCCTCGAAAATCCGGAACCGTCGACTGCGACGGTGATGAAGAACGTTCGTATGAGAATTGAGAAAGGTAGGAGTTTATGCCGTCGGCTAGTTGTGGCGCAGCGGCGTGCATGGCTCATCACGACACCGCGTCGCCTTATGACAAGATCCCGAACCTTCATCGGTGTGGTACGCTTCCTGCAATCTAGGCATCCGATGAGCGGAGATCAATCATGAATCTCGGTTTGTTCGTCCTATCTCTCCTGGCGCCGATTCTGGGTTACGGTGCTTACATGAGCAGTCGCAGTCGCAAGCGCGAACGACAGCGACGGCGGCATATCTCGCGCTGATCGTCCAATCCAATTTCATAGCCTTTCTTCTGATTTTGTAGCGGGCAACATCGTCGGCATGCTTCCTTTTGCGAGTCATGCACGAAGAGGCGGTAATTGGCTACCGGCAGGCTTGTACCGGGCTGACTCCAAGACGAGGTTCAATCGAGAGTTCGTGCTAGCGTGCATGCAAGGAGCAACTCTGAGCGAGGAGAACGAGCAATGGATATCAGCATTCTGGTGGTCGGCGCCGCAGTCGTCCTGTGTGGACTTGGCGCGCTGATGGAGCACAATGCAAACAATGTCAAGCGTCAGCGACGTCTTCGGCGGAGTTGACGTTAAACTTGCACGAAACGGAGAATCGTATGGGCGTCAGTTTCTTTGCGCTTGGCGTGGCTGTCGCTTTGTTTGTACTCGGTCTGGTCATGGACCGAAACGGCGGAAAGGCTGACCACACTCGTCGGCGCATGTCATAGCGCCGGCGTAGGGTTAAGGACGTACAACAATCGAAGCAAGGCTGCGTCTTCCGGGCGCGGCCTTCTTCATTTTTTGAGTCCTGTGTCGCACCTTCTGGTCTGGAACGTCACTTGGGAACGTTAATTGACATTGCCCTTGGTCTATCGCGTCGCATGACCGCGGGGGCGGATGGTTTCAGAGAAAAGCCACGCCAGTTTCCCTGCAGCGGGCGCTTCATCGGTGCTTGCAGACCACCAGCCAGCGTGGGACCTTGAATCGCACGATGCTCACGTAGAGCCAAACATACGTCGCAGTCGCTGCAAACACAATCACAAAGCAGACAGATGCAGCGTGTGCCGCCAGAACAGCGTCGCGGGAACCGCGGCGATCAGGCAGAGCCGCCACAGATGCGCGAGGTCAGCGAATTGCGTCGCGTCAGTTCTCGCGCCGTGCGTGCGCCGACCGTCCAGCGCATCCGCCGCTTGTAGACGAGCATGTGCAAATAAACGCCATCGAGAACCCCCGGCGAGATGCCGCGGATGAACTTCTTCCCGTAAATCGGCCTCGTTGTCCGGGGAAGCTGCAGGAAACGGTGATCAGCAGCGTCGGGAGCGTGGAACGGCTCCATCTACTAATCGAAAAGGGCGAAAGCCGCGGGCCGGCGTCCCTTACCACAGATTTAGCGCTGCCTCGAATCAAAAGCTACGTGATCTTAAGTTGCTTTTCGGGTTAAGACCCTGAGCCGGCTCGTCCGAGCGTTGGTTTGTGGAATAGATTTCCGGTTACCGGCAATCGCGAGGGCTCCTATTACCAGAGACCGTTCCGTTTAAAAGGCCTATCAAAATCGTGTCCATAGTGGGATTGTCATGGTCTTGAACAGCGCTACGATTGTCATTGCTGACGCTGCCCGACATCGGGGCCGGAGCCAAAACAAGAACGGGAATTGAAAGGAAAATACCATGACCAAACGATGTCCTACGTGCGGACGTATGCGCCTGGATTTCTTCGTGCCATCCCAGGCAATCCTCGGATATCCGAACCGGTTGGCGAAGAAGTCCGCAGTCGTAGATCACCGCCTGAAATATATCGACTTCTCGCGGAGACTGCATGAAGTACTCGCACCTTTGCTTGGCGAGCGCTACTCGCTGCACGAGGAGCTGACCGTCCTGACGTCGGAGGGCCTCGCGGGCCGTAGCATTCGGGCCGACTGTTTAGCTGTTACCGATATCGGAATATTCGTCATCAGCCGTATCGAATGGGAAGGAAAGGTGATGCAGAGCCTTGAGGAGGACAAGCTGTACGTTCGGTCCGCACAGGGGATGACGGAGATCTATCCATGTCCCCTTCGGTACACTGCACCTGCCGTTCACTTTCTCGGTGGCTTGCTGGACGGCTTTAACTGTCCGATTGAAAACATCGCTGTGTTCGTAGGCGATACATGCGAGTTCGGAACGGCTTTGCCGACCTCATATCTTAAATTAAGCGAATTACATCATTTCTTCCGGGTGAGACGCGAAAACGTGTATCGCAAGTTGGCGCCTCGCATCGACGTCGATGCAATAGACGAGCGATTGCGCATTGGTTGCACGTTGATTACGGGACCCAGACCGAGCCAGCTTGACGACGTCTGACGACCGCAACGTTTTTCCAGTGAAAGGCTGCAGCTTCGGGTGTAGCTGTCTTTGTCAAGTGCGATGCGCGCCCCCGCCAAAAGGGCACCGCCAGCAGGTTGTTCATGTCTGCCGCACACGTCCTGCTTCGATTTGCGGAGGCGCTGTCGATGTGCGCGATTTGACGGAGGTTTGAAGCGTCCGTAATATGAACACGAGTTCCGGTCTATCGCGGATCTTTTGCTACGGTTCAGTCACGAGATGATTTCCAGCGAAGGAGAATGAGCATGGATATCAGTTTTCTGGTACTCGGCGCGGCAGTTGTCATGTGGGGACTAGGCTCGCTAATGGACCACAACGCACGCAAGGCCAGGCGGAAACGACGTCTCCCGCGCATTCCTCGCTAGATACCGACTTTCGCCCGCCAGACCTTGAGCGACATTCGACCTTCAATCCCGGCCGCGCGGGAGATGTTCCTGTCTGGCGGCCAAACCAAGTCGGAACGCCCGCAGGCTCGATGCCCGCGAGATCTTCAACGTACCCGTCGTAGTTGTAAAGCGCGTCTCGAGTGTCTCGGCATCGCGGCGATTGGACGGCCCTCGTCAGGTTGCGGCATGAATGAACCCTACGAGGGGCAGCCGGGCATGCGCTTCTGGATTGTTTAAGGATTCTGGTCCCCCCGATGGGGGATTGTTCTATTGCAACCAAGGCTAGCTGACCACGGTTTCCCAACACGGAGAAGCATATGGGCTTCAGCTTTTTTGCGCTTGGCGTTGCTGTTGCCTTCTCTGTACTTGGCTTGATCATGGACCGTAACGGTCGCAAGGCAGATCGCGCGCGTCGGCTCCTGTCATAACACCATTGCGTTGTCATCGCCGGATGAAGCAGCGATCAAGGCAAGGCCGCATCCTTGGATGCGGCCTTGTTCCGTTGCGCCCGCCGTGTCCGAACTTATCGCCTTTGACCATGCGTATAGGCACCGTGGTCCGGGCGCGCCCAGCCAACGTAACCGACCGCTGCTGCGTCACATGACCGTAACGGCTGGTCGGGATGCTGCTCTAGGAAGATGCGCTCTGATGTCCATTTCAGCGAGGGATTCAGCGGTGCCTGCGGACTACCAGCCAGCGCGGCACCTTGAATCGCACAATGCTCACATAGAGCCAGACGTACGTCGCGGCAAACACGATAACGAAGCAGAACAGATGCAGCGTATGTCGCCAGAATAACGTGGCCGGAACCACCGCGATCAGGCAAAGCAGCCACAGATACGGTGATGTCAGCATGTCAGCGAATTCCGCCGCGTCAGCTCGCGTGCGGTGCGTGCGCCGACGGCCCAGCGCATGAGCCGTTTATAAACGAGCATATGCAAATGCACGCCATCGGGAATCCCCGGCGAGATGCCGCGGATGAATTTCTCCCGGTAAATCGAGAAGCAGGTCTCGAAGATCGGGTACATGAACGGAAGAACGGGATACTACGCGCAGGGCGCGTCGCTCGTCGCCGACGCGCGCAAGACGATGGAAGAGGCGATGAACTCCGTACAGCGCGTGACGGGCATCATGACGGAGATCGAAGGCGCCGCGCACGAGCAGAGCGACGGCATTGAGCAGATCAAGGCCGCGGCTGCCGCGAAATCGCTCGAAGCGCAGGCCGTGGTGCTGCGCGAGGCTGTTGCAGTTTTCCGCGTCGAAGCAACGGCGGGCGCGGCCTGACACCCGGCTTTAGACGCAGCCTGCTCATGCCATTGCGTTACGTGGGCACACGCCCGTATGGATCGCCGTAAGGCACGATATCGTCCTCACCCAGATACCCGCCCGATTGCACCTCGATGATCTCGAGCGGCGTCTTGCCCGGATTTTCCAGCTCGCTGCGAGGCGTTCAGGCCGTCCACGACGGTCTTGACGTTCCTGCACGCGGTAGTTCGCGGCGACCAGCACGACGTCGGGCGTTTCGATCACCGCCACGCGCGTCACGCGTTACGCATGATGCATGCGGCGAGCCATCCGCCTGAGTGCGCATACGTATCGCTCGCCGTTCGACCAGCGAGCACGAGGCTTTGCGCCACGTTGCCCGCGCCATCGTGATCCCATGGACGGCGCGGCGGAGATTTCAGGCCGTCACGCCGTAATGGGTCCGCCTGCCGATCAGCTTCTTCGCAGGCCTCCAAGGTCCGGAATGTATGTCGGTCGGTAGGCGGGCGCTTCCTGGTGTGGCTCGCTTCTGCCATCGGCGAGGCCGCATAAGCCCCATCCCGACCACGTTGCGGCTGCGCGAGCACCTGAAGACTGTCTTGACCATACGACTGCGCGATGGCGCCGCCAACCAGGCGATGCGGACCCCAGCCACTTGCCGGCGATCGCCTACATAAACGTTCCAGTAATTTCGCCCGAGGTTCGGCGTAACTTTCTCCTTTTGGGGGTAATGTTTGCCTCTCCCGTATCAGGCCTGTAACAAATTGTGACTACCTTACTTAGGCATGCCGATGACGGCCGAGGTTCCTCGCATTTATCAGTAAAAGCACTAGTGCGATACCCAGTGGAAGCGCTCCCTGCGCGCACATTCGGTACGATTTACGCGATATGGCAGATCCGCCTGAGCGCGAAAATCGTCTGATGTGAAAAAACTGCGTATCAAGGTTGTAACAATATGTGACGCGACAGTATCGGTTATGCCTCGCTGTCTGGGCGTGGCCTCCTATGCCTTACGTGCGTGTCCCTGGCCTGCAAATGTTTGAATTTGCTCGTTGCGAATCATCTCGCACCGGCCGGTCCAAGGGTTTCCTCAGACCTTTTTCTGTTCGCCTCCCCACATTCGCAACTCCGGCGTTCACGATTGAAACGGTTTTGACAATTTTCACTTCTGAAACATTTGGCGTCGCCGTCGCTTGAACAGATCGTTCTTTTGGCTAAACGAACTAATGCCAGCAAGGCTCTCGGCACAAGTGGCATCGCTCTCGCTACATGTCCCGCACCGGCGACGCACATGACTGAGCAGTAACAGCGTCCCGATTTCAGGTGCCACGGGAAAGCTGCCGGGGGGTCGTTCTGTGGCACTGGAAAACTTCGATACGTCCGGTCTTCATTGCCGACCGTGCGAAGTTCAGGGCACTGCGATGTCAGTCTGGACCGACATCGCAGTGCCCGAAGAAAGTGGCGTTGGGGAGGGGCGGGCTGGAGCGCGGCGAATCAGAACAACCCGCTTCAGCTCCGAACCGGTAGTCCAGGCCAACTCCGGCTGTGCGGTCTGCAGCCGTCACCAATGTCCGGTCCCGCAGCGGGCATGTTTAGTGTACCTGAGTAAATCAACTTAATTTTGAGGAGCTTCAAAATGCAAAAAACTCTCGACCTGATCCGTGCCTTTGCCCGCGAAGAAGATGGTGTGACGGCGATTGAATATGGTCTGCTGGCTTCGCTGGTTGCGTGCGGCATCATCGTGGCTGCCACGGGTCTGGGTACTCAGCTTAGCTCTACGTTCAACTACATCAGCGGCAAGCTGCTCGCGGCCAACCCGGCCTAAAGGCCGCTCGACTGGTCATGGAGAAGTCGCAGTATTGACGGCGCATCGAAAGAGCAGTCCCTGCCTGATTCAGGGCTGCTCTTTCCTAAAAAACGCCGAAATGAAAACGGGGGAAATGCCATGAACGCTTTCGAATTTCCGGTCGGCGCGTGTCTGCTGATGTTACTGGCGGTGGCAGCGGGATCAGATCTTCATTCGCGTCGTATTCCTAACTGGCTGGTGCTGACGGGCCTGGCACTGGCGCTCGCCGTTCAGTGGTGGCAGCACGGTGCGGCTCTGGGGTACACGGCGTGGGGGCTCGGACTACTGACGGGCGGGGGCCTGTTTCTTCCGCTCTATATGCTGCGCGGTATGGGCGCAGGCGACGTGAAGCTGATGGCGATGGTAGGCGCTTTCGTCGGGCCGGACCTGGCGCTCGAGATCGTGCTGGTGACCTGCGTCGTCGGCGGCATCTGGGCACTTGCGGTGGTCGTGTCGAGGCGCGCGTTGAAGTCGACGGGCACCAACATGCTGGCCATCCTGCTCTCAGGCAGAGGGCTGGGCAGCAGGCTGTCTGAAACGGCAAAGGACGCGGCATGGCCTTCTGTCGGGTCACTGCCGTATGGCGTGGCGATTGTCCTGGGCACGCTTGGCATCATGGTCCTGCACACGGGGCAGAGCATCGGTTAGTGCGCAGCCGGATTCGATCCAAAAAGAGAGCCCACGGTCGAGGGGCAAGAGCAAGAAAAGACAGTAGAGCCTGTAGCAGACGGAAAAGATTTCGCGCAATGCGCAGGACCAATTCGGGGGTACAACGTGAAAGACGAACAACCAACGGCGCCGCAAGCGTCGGCCGACGTGACGCGTCTGCACGACGCAAGTCGCGCACGGTCAGACGCGGACCCGGCGGGAACGAGCCTGCTGGCGCGCGCGCCGCGGACCATCGCTGAAACGGGCCTGGAACAGATTTTCCTTCTCGAACTCGTCGCCAAATCCGCCTTCGTGATGGGCAAGGTGTCGCTCTCGCAACTGGTGCAGCGGCTCAAGCTCGGCGCCAGCGTGCTCGACAGCGTCGTGGCGTTCGGCGTGCGGGAACGGATTCTCGAAATCGTCCGGCGTGGCGCCAGCGACCTCGATGTCGAGCTCCAACTGACGGACGGCGGCCGTCAGCGTGCGGCCGAATTCATGAACCGCTGCCGTTATGCCGGTCCCGCACCCGTGTCGCTCGCCGACTATGAAGCGGCCCTGAAACGGCAATCCGTGCGGCAAATGCACGTGACGTACGCGCATGTGCGCGCGGCGTTCGCGGGGCTGACGGTCCGCACTTCGCTGCTCGACGACATTGGCGGCGCAGTCAATAGCGGCAAACCGGTGATCTTTTTCGGGCCGCCGGGTAGCGGGAAAACTTCGCTTGCCGAACGGTTGGGCAATCTGCTGCCTGGCCGCGTCGCGGTGCCGTATGCCGTTGCCGTCGAGAACGAAGTCATCCAGATTTTCGACCCGCTGATTCACGAGCCCGTCACGATGGCTCCGCACGACGGCGCGTTGAGTGCGCCCGCCGATGCGCGCTGGCAGATCTGCCGGCGGCCCACGGTGCTGTCGGGCGGCGAACTCACGCTCGACATGCTCGAGTTGCGCTACGACGCAACCAGCGGCTTCTATCAGGCGCCGCCGCACGTGAAGGCCAATGGCGGTCTTTATGTGGTCGACGACCTCGGCCGTCAGCGTGTAGAGCCAGCTGAACTGCTCAACCGCTGGATCGTGCCGTTCGATCGCGGCCGCGACATGCTGACCTTGCATACAGGTTTGCGCTTCTCACTGCCGTTCGACGTCTGGGTGGCGTTTTCCAGCAACTTCTCGCCGGCCGATCTGGGCGATGAGGCCTTCTTCCGGCGCCTCGGCTGCAAGCTCTACGTCGGTGCGCTCGACGTCGCCGAGTACCGCGCCGTGTACGAACGCCGCTGCGAAGAGTTGCGCGTGGTCTCCGACGACGATGCCTTCGAATACCTCGTGCATCACCTGCACATGACGTCGGGCCGGCCGTTGCTCGCGTGTTATCCGGGCGACCTTCTGCGCATTGTGCTCGCCAATGCGAAGTACCAGGATCAGGCGCCCATCGCGGACGCGCTGAGTCTTCTGCGCGCGTGGAACGCGTACTTCGCGGTGGTCGGCGAGCACGACACGCCGCCACCGCAACAGCAAGGTGCCGCTGAGCGAAGCGCAAAAAAATCAGCGGCCGGTTAATGGACCGGTTAAACGGCCGGAAACCCTAGTCAGAAAACAGGTCACGCATCAGGGAGAGTTGTCATGAAAAACATTCGTGCGTTGGTGATGTTGCTGGTTGCCGCGGTTGCCGGGCTGGCCGCGGTGGCAATGGCATCGCGCTGGCTGATGGACAGGTCGTCGGGCATGACGGCCAAGGTTGCCGTCGCGGCCATCGATATCAATCTCGGGCAACGGCTGAATCCCGAATTCATCAAGATGGTCGACTGGCCGTCGGGCAGCGTACCGCCCGGCGCCTTCACCGATGGCCAGACGCTCGATGGGCGCGTGATGAAAAACAGCGTGCTGCGTGGCGAGCCGATCCTTGAGGGCAAGCTGAGCCCGGTGGGCACCATGGGCGGTCTTTCCGCTGTGATCGGCGAAGGGCGCCGCGCCATCACCGTGCGTGTCAACGATGTGATCGGCGTCGCGGGCTTCGCGCTGCCGGGCAACTACGTCGACATCATCGTCAGCACGCAGCAGGACAAGGGTGGCGACAAGAGCGCGAACAAGGACGAGAGCATTTCGAAGATCGTGCTGGAGAAGATCCTCGTGCTGGCCGTCGCGCAGGAAGTCGGCCGCGACGAAACCAAGCCCAAGGTGGTCAACGCCGTCACGCTCGAAGTCACGCCTGAACAGGCCGAGAAGCTGGATCTGGCGCGCAGTGTGGGAACGTTGTCGCTCGTGCTGCGCAACCAGGTCGACACAGCAACGCTGCCGACGTCGGGCGCGACCAAATTCACGCTTCTAGGCACGCAAGCCCCCGTGGCCGCGTCGGCACCCGTGCGCCCCGTGCGGGCGCACTATGCGGCGCACCCGGCTTCGCCGCGTGACTGCATCGGTGTGCTGTCGGGTGTGCTGGGCAGTGTCGAATGTTTCTAGACCGGTTGCGGCCGTTCTGACCGGCTCGCCGGGGCTGGCAACAACAAGGCAGGAGTGCAGGTTTGAACCTGCAAACATCGGGTAACGGGGGCATGATCAAATGAAAACGAAACCGGAACTTTCGCGCGCTAGCAAGCAGCACCGCTGCACACTGGGCCGCAAGGCGCTTGCCGTGATGCTTTGCTTCGGGCTGATCGGCATGCAGAACACTCAGGCGCAGGAAGCGGTCGACAATCCGGCGCTCGCGAAGCGCGGGGCGGCGCCACCGTTGCCTGCTGCGCGCGGCGCAGCTCCCATGATGATGGCGATGGCACCCGTGCCGGCGGCGGCAGTGGCGATGAGCGGGCCCATCCCGTTGCGCGGCCCGAGCTGTACGGGGGAGATCCGCGATGAAATCACCGTTGCCGTGCCGGTGGGCAAATCGGTGCTCGTCCCGCTTGCCGAACCGACGCGCAACCGCACGCTCGGCAACCCCGTTGTTGCACAGGCCGCGCTGGTGTCGCCTCGCACGCTCTACGTCGTCGGGATGACGGTCGGCACGACCAACATGATCGTGCAGGGCAAGAGCGGCTCTTGCCAGATGATCAATGTGATTGTCAATGTCGACGCCGGAGGCTTGCAGCAGGCGCTGCGGCAGCTGATGCCCGAAGAGCGGGGTATCCACGTTTCGACGGCGGCCGGCAACCTGGTGATGGGCGGCCGCGTGTCGAGCGGCCCCGCCGCGCAGCAGGCCATGCAGATCGCGCAGGCCTTCGCGGACTCGCAACCCACGCAGCAACAGCAGGCGGCCTCGTCGAATTCGGGCAACGGGACGGCGAGCGTGAGCCAGCAAAGTTCGAGCACCAGCAAGGCGGCCACGGTGATCAACATGATGACCGTCGACTCGCCGCAGCAGGTGATGCTCGAAGTCAAGGTGGCGGAGGTGGCGAAGACACTGATCAACCAGTTGGGCTCGGCGTTGAATATCCAGGGCGGCTTCGGCTCGTGGACGGGGGCTCTCGTGAGCAACCTGCTTGCCGGCGTGACCAGCGCGATCGCGGTCAGCAAGGCCAACAACCGTCCGTTCAATCTCGCCCTCGATGCGCAGAAGACCGACAACCTGATCAAGATTCTTGCGGAACCGAACCTCGTCACGATCAGCGGTCAGGAAGCCACGTTTCTCTCGGGCGGCAAGATCTTCATTCCCATTCCGCAAAGCAGCGGCAACGGCGTGTCGAGCATCACGCTGCAGGAAGAAGAGTTCGGCGTCGGGCTCAGGTTCACGCCGACTGTGCTGGCGGGAGGGCGCATCAGTCTGAAGGTGGCGCCTGAAGTGTCGGAACTCTCACCCACGGGTGTCGCGGTCTCGGCTTCGGGCTTGTCGGGTGTTTCGATCCTGCCGCTCATCAACACGCGTCGGGCGTCGACGACCGTGCAGATGCACGACGGCGAGTCGTTTGCGATCGGCGGACTGCTGAGCAGCAACGTGACGGGCGCGCTGAAAGCCATCCCGGGTCTTGGCGAAGTGCCTGTTCTCGGCGCGCTGATGCGTAGCACGTCGTTCCAGCAGGACCTGACGGAACTCGTGTTCATCATCACGCCGCACCTCGTGAAGCCGCTGCAAACCGCGAACCTGCCACTGCCCACAGACAGCTTCTCGCAACCGAATGAAGCTGACGTCTATGCGACGGGGAATATGGAAGGCCGCCATGGCAAGTATTCCGCCGCGCCCGCTGGGGCTGAGCCGGGTAGTGCGCCAGCGCCGGCACCTGTTCCCGCACCCGCACCTCAGGCGCCCGCCGTACCCGTGTCGAATGCACTGCCGGCGCACGGCACGCACGCCACGTCGAGCGCGCCGGCGCAGCCGGCCGCGTCCGGTAATGCAGCGCCGCCGCGGAAAGCCGAGCCGACGGCGCAACCCGTCTTGCTCAATCCGGTGACGGACGAACAGGCAGCACGGATTGCGCGCATCGAGAGCGCCGCCCGCCGGATCGCTGCGGGCGAGGGACGGCAGGACGTCGCGAACACCGATGCTTCACGCCATGCGCTGGACCACTGAAGTCACGCCAAGGGGAATCTGATGAAACTCGCACACATTGTTTTCGCGCGCCAGGCAGCGCTCGCGGTGTCGGTATGCGGCGCGCTGGCTGGATGCATGTCCAGCACGCCGATCTGGGACAAGCACATGGGCGAGGCGCTCAGGGCCGTCACCCAGGCGCAGATCATCGATCCGCATGCGGCTGAACACGCACAGTCGACATCCGGCATCGATGGCACGGCCGCCGCTTCGGCGATGGACAGCTACGACAAGTCCTTCCGCGCGCCGACGCCGTCGCCGAACGCATTCGTCATCGGCGTGGGCAGCGGAACGCCGGGCGGCGGCCAGTAACGGGGACAGGCACGGGGACAGGCACGGGAGATCGTCATGCGACGCGTCAATCATTCGGGTAAGTACGGTGCCGCTCGTCGCGGCGAGCGCGGCGTCGTGGCGATTATCGTCGCACTCACGCTTGCGGTGCTTGTCGCCTTCGCCGGTATTGCGCTCGATCTGGGCAAGCTGTACGTCGCGAAAACCGAACTGTCCAACGCGGCGGATGCGTGCGCTCTGGCAGCGGCGCGCGACCTGACGAAGGCGGTCTCGCTTGCCGCCCCCGAAGCTGCGGGCATGACGGTTGGATCGATCAACCGTGTAGTACTGCAGAGCGAGAACGTCGCGCTCAGCACCAACAGCAACGTCACGTTCAGCAAGCAGTTTGCTGGCCCCTATCTGACCAAGGACCAGTTCACGGCGGCGGACGTGCCGGGCATTGGCTACGTCCGCTGTACGGTAAGCCGCACGGGCATCGCCAACTGGTTCATGCAGGTAGTCAACGCCACGCTCGGCACGTCGGCCGTCGCGGCCACGGCGGTTGCATCGACTACGCAGTCGCAGACCACTTGCGCGCTGCCCGTGGCCGTCTGCAAAGCGCCCGCAGGCACCCCGTACAACACGGGGGACTGGATTCCGAGCAAGGTGGGTTCAGACGGGCAAATGACGGGCAACTTCATGTGGGTCGCTTACCCTGGTGCCAACAATGTGCCCGACATGAAAGCCATGTTGACGGGCTCGGGACAATGCACGTTGCCGACGCTCGGCACGCAGGTCGGCAAGACGGGCAACGTGCAAAGCATGGATTCAGCCTGGAACACCCGTTTCGGGATTTACCAGAACCCCTACAACGGCCCGCCGAATCCCTCCGGCGTCTCGGACTTCACGGGCTACTCGTACTGGCCGACGAAGAACATCGGCAGCATCATCCCGAACGGTAATGCGTTTCCGGACTTCCGCGACAACCGGCGCCCGAGTCACACGCCGTATCAGGGAGGCCTGAGCGTGCAAGGAAATACCCAATCGCAGAGCGACTACGTGAATGGTGCCGACCGCAGACTCGCACTGGTCCCGGTGGTTGACTGTACCGCGCTGCAGGGCAGTCAGCAGGCGCCGATCCTGTCGTGGTCCTGCATCCTGATGCTTCACCCGATGGAGAAGAACAACAACGGAATCATGAACGGCACCATATACCTGGAGTATCGCGGCGATGCGACCGATCCGGCCACGCCCTGCGCGACTCAAGGCATTCCCGGAAGCACGACTGCCGGTATCGGGCCGATGGTGCCCGTGCTGGTTCAATAGGAGGATCGTCATGCTCAGGCAAAGAAGGTCGATCCGGAAAATGCAGGGCGCGGTGGCCGTCGAGTTCGCGCTGCTGGCAGTCCCGCTGATCACGCTGCTGCTTGGCATCGCCGAGTTTGGTCACGCGTTCTATCAGTACAACACGATCGTGAAGTCGGTACGGGATTCGACGCGTCTGCTGTCGGCGTATGACCCGACCGACGCCGCCGACTATCCGGTTGCGCAAGCCCAGTGTCTTGCCGTCTATGGCACGACAGACTGTTCAGGTTCGCCTCTTGTCGATGGCCTGAAGACGAACATGGTCGTGGTATGCGATCAGGTGAACACCGCCGGGTGCACGGGACAGTTCAAGAACGTGCCGACGAATCCGGCCGCCGAAACGATCAATCTCGTGCAGGTCAAGGTCACCGGCTATCCATACTCGCAGATCACCGGGTTCTTCAATCTTGGTGGGCTGGTCTTCGGGGACATCAGTTGCGTCATGAGGCAGGTGCTATGAAAAGGCTCAACATCCATCGTCTACCTGGCGCCCGTCGCCAGCGTGGCGTCGCCGCGCTCGAGTTCGCCTTGATATCTACGGTGTTCTTCACGCTGCTGATCGGCATCATGGAGATGGGGCGCGTGCTGTTTTACTGGAACACGGCAGGGGAAGCCACGCGGATGGGCGCGCGCGTGGCCGTGGTGTGCGACGTCAACAGCAGCCAGTCGGCAAGCAATCCCGTAATCAAGAATATGCGGAGCATGTTGCCGATTCTGCAGCCTGCCAACGTAACCGTGACATATGCGCCAGCGGGCTGTGATGCCTCGTCATGCACTTCCGTCACGGTTGCCATCACCAACGTTGCCGTCAATACGGTCGTGCCTTTCGTGCCATTTAACCTGACCATGCCGCCATTCTCGACGAGGTTGCCGAGAGAAAGTCTGAACAGCGTGGGCGGGACCAATCCCACCTGTAGCTAAGCCATCTCCCGTGACAGGAAGAGTGAAATGATCGACATCCTCATAATTTCATCCGATCCAGCGCATGCCGGCGCGATTGCGCGAATTGTCGAGGCGGGAGACTCCCACCATCGCGTCAGAACGTCGACGGCGAGATTGCCTGATCTCTGCACGAACAAGGAGGCGCTTGATGGCGTCGACCTGCTGATGTTTGACGGTGCGCGACTGACACAACAGGACTTCGACGCGCTGTCGGCTATCGCGACGAAGCATGCCGATCTGACCTGCATGTTGCTGACGCCGTCGCCATCCGCGGAGCTGTTGATCCGTGCCATGCGCGCGGGCGTTCGCGACGTCCAGCCGTGGCCGGCCGATCCTCAGGATTTGCGGCATGCCGTCGAACGCATTGCCGTGAAGTCGAACGGCACGCGACGTGAGGGCAGGGTAATTTCATTCATTTCCTGCAAGGGCGGAAGCGGCACATCGTTCCTTGCCGCCAACCTGGCCTTCGCGGCATCGACCGCGGGTAAGCGCGCACTACTGATCGATCTCAACCAGCAGTTCGGCGAAGCGGCTTTTCTCGTCTCGGAAGTGACACCGCCCGCGACGCTGGCCGACGTGAGTGCACAGATCGAGCGGCTCGACCCCGCGTTTCTCGATGCGTGCCTGACCCATGTCAGCGACGGCTTCGATGTGCTGGCCGGTGCGCCCGATCCAGCGAAAGCGAAAGAAATCAAGCCTGAGCATCTGCAGCGCATCCTGAATCTGGTGAGGCATCGATACGATCTCGTCATATTCGATATCGGTCAGAGCATCAGCAATGTGTCCATCGCGGCGCTCGACCAGAGCGACTGCATCTTCCCGGTGCTGCAACTGAGCCTGCCGTATCTGCGCGGCGGTCGGCGTTTGCTCGATATCTTTCGCTCGCTCGGGTATCGCGGCGACAAAGTACGCGTGCTGGTGAATCGCTATGAAAAGAAAGGGCCGGTAGGGCTACCCGAACTGGAAAAAGCATTGGGGCTGCGGGTGGCCACCGTAATTCCGGAAGACGGCGCTTCCGTATCGGCGTCGATCAATCAGGGCGTGCCGATCCTGCGGCTCGCCCGTTCGAGCGGCGTGGCCAAAGGCCTCTGTGAACTGGTGCGCTCGTTGTCGCCGCAGCCCGATTCGGGACGGGGCAGCATCTTGCAGAAGATCTTCAACAGGCCGACGCTGGGCCGGGTGTGAGCGAGGAGATAAAAAATGGAAAACGTCTTGACGTTGCGTGAACAGTTTTTCGATCAGGTTGGTGTATCCACGCGGGATGAGGATCTCAGCCGCAACCGGATGGCGAGGCGCGCGTATCAGGAACTCAAGAGAAGCGTCCACCAGGCCATCATCGATCGCGTCGAACTTGAAAAGCTGCAGCGTCTTTCGACCGAACAGATCCAGCATGAACTGGCACAACTGGTGCAACGCATCGTTGAAGAAGACAACGTGCCGATCAACGAGGCCGAGCGGCGGGAGCTGGTGCGCGACGTGCGTGACGAAATGCTCGGCTTCGGCCCGCTCGAATCGTTACTGGCCGACCCGACCGTCTCCGACATTCTCGTCAATACGTACAAGCAGATTTTTGTCGAGCGGCGAGGCAAGCTGGAACTGACCGACGTGACGTTTTACGACGACGCGCATCTGATGAAAGTGATCGAGAAGATCGTGTCGCGCGTGGGCCGCCGCGTCGATGAGTCGAACCCGATGGTCGATGCACGTTTGCCCGACGGCTCGCGCGTGAACGCGATCATTCCGCCATCGGCGATTGACGGCCCCTTGATGTCCATTCGCCGGTTCGCCGTCAACCCGCTTAGCGTGAAAGACCTGATCGAGTATCAAAGCGTCACGCCACCCATGATGCAGGTGCTCGAAGCGCTGTCGGCCGCCAAGGTGAACGTGCTGATTTCGGGCGGCACGGGCAGTGGCAAGACGACACTGCTCAATGTGCTGTCGGGCTTCATTCCGTCCGATGAGCGGATCGTCACGATCGAAGACGCGGCCGAGCTTCAGTTGCGCCAGGTGCACGTGCTGCGGCTCGAAACCCGTCCGCCCAACATCGAAGGCAAGGGCGAGATCACTCAGCGCTCGCTGGTGCGCAATGCACTGCGGATGCGGCCGGACCGCATCATCCTTGGCGAAGTGCGCGGCGCGGAGGCGCTGGACATGCTGCAAGCCATGAACACCGGCCACGAAGGCTCGCTTGCAACGATACACGCGAACACGCCGCGCGATGCGCTGACGCGACTTGAAAACATGATCGGCATGGCTGGGCTGAATCTGCCGCAGAAGTCCGCTCGCCACCAGATCAGCTCGGCGATCGGTGTCATCGTCCAGGCCGCCCGTTTGACGGATGGGCGCCGCAAGATCACCAGCATCTCGGAAATCACCGGAATGGAAGGCGACATTATCAACATGCAGGAGATCTTCACTTTCAAGCGCTCCGGAGTCGACAAGGACGGGAAGGTATGCGGGCATTTCTGCCCGACGGGCGTGCGGCCGAAATTCTCCGAGCGCCTCCAGGCATTTGGTGTGGCCGTGCCCGATTCGCTGTACGACCCGTCGAAGCACTACCCCGTATAAGCCGCGCACGACGAATGCAGCGGGAAAACAGCACGGGGCGCTAGCCACGGCTGCGCTACAGAGAGGGATCTGGAAATGAACTACTTATATTATGGATTCGTCATTCTGGTTTTCTTTTCGATCATCCTGCTGATCGAGGCCACCTATTTGTGGTGGCAAAGCAAGCACAGCAGTCAGGCTAAACGTCTCGAAAACCGCATCCGCATGATGTCCGCCGGCGGCCACGGCAATGACGAGGCGATGTCGATTCTCAAGCAACGCGAACTAAGTACGTCGCCACTGTTGACCAGGCTGCTGCTGTGGGTGCCGCGCATCCAGGTGGTGGACCGCTGGCTGGTTCAGTCCGGGCTGGACTGGTCGGTGGGGAAGCTCCTCACCTACACGGTGTTGCCGCCACTCGTGGTCTGGATCGCAGGCAGCGTGATTTACGTGCCGCTGCTGCCGCTTCTTGCCGCCATCGTGATCGCCGGCATGATTGCGCCATTCGGAGTGCAGCGCGCGAAGGCAAAGCGGATGAAGCAGATCGAGCAACAGCTGCCCGAGGTTGCCGACATGATCAGCCGATCGCTTCGGGCCGGACATTCGTTCTCGACGGCGCTCGGCATGGTGGGCGATGAAATGCCCGAGCCGATCGGCAGCGAGTTTCGCACGACGTTCGGCGAGATTAATTTCGGCGTATCGCTCAATGACGCACTGGGCGGCCTTGCCAACCGCATACCGATCAGCGACCTGCGCTATTTCGTGATCGCAGTGCTGATCCAGCGTGAGAGCGGCGGCAACCTTGCTGAAATACTTGGCAACATCAGCCACATCATCCGGGCACGGCTGGCGCTGCTCGGCAAGGTCAGGGTGCTGTCGGCCGAAGGGCGGCTGTCGGCGGTGGTGCTGGGCGCCTTGCCGTTTGTGGTCGCGTTCGTGATTTCGATTATCAATCCGGGCTTCCTTCAGATTCTGTGGACCGACCCGGCCGGCATCAAGCTGGTTGGCGCGGCGCTCGTCATGATGGTGTTCGGCATGATCTGGATGCGCAAAGTCATCCATATCCATGTTTAAGAAAAGCGTGCCATTTCCATTCTTTGAGGATGGGTCGATCCCATGCCCGCCATGAAAACTGAACAACTCATATTGCTGGCTGCCGTATTCGCCATCGTCGCCCTTTTCTCATTCGGCCTGATGGCACTGCTGATGCCGAACTCGATCCACCGCCGCCTCGGCAAGCTTACCGGCGACGAGCTGAATTCGGCAGCAGCGACGGACGGGGAGGAGGCTCAATGGGTAAGGAAGATTGCGGAAGCTTCGAAGCCGATTGCAAAACTTTCGATCCCCAAAGAAGGTTGGGAAAATTCCGCGCTGCGCAAGAAGTTCATGCATGCCGGCTGGCGGGGCGCGTCCGCTCCCGGCATCTACTTTGCGGCCAAGACGGTCCTCGTGATCGGGCTGCCCCTTGTCTGCCTTGTAGTAGCGGGCCCGTATCTCTCGAACGAAAAAATCGTCTGCTTTTACTGTTGCTGCTCATGCTTGCGGCAATCGGTTACTACCTGCCCAATATGGTGCTCGCGCGCCGGATGCAGCAGCGCCAGCGGACCATATTTGAGGACTTTCCCGACGCGCTGGATCTGCTCACGGTCTGCGTGGAAGCGGGCCTCGGGCTGGATGCGGCGCTGATGAAAGTGGCCGATGAAATGGACCTCAAGAGCCGGACGCTGAGCGCTGAACTCCAGCTTCTCCTGCTCGAACTGAGAGCGGGCTTGAGCAAGGAAACGGCGCTGAAGAATCTGGCAATGCGCACGGGCGTCGAGGAAATCGACGTGCTGGTCTCCATGCTGATTCAGGCCGAGCGCTTCGGCACCAGCATGGGCGATTCGTTGCGCGTGCACTCGGATAACCTGCGGCTCAAGCGACGGCTGAAGGCGGAAGAGGCGGCTGGGAAGATCGCGGTCAAATTACTGTTTCCGCTCATATTCTGCATATTTCCGACGCTGATGCTGATATTACTGGGTCCGGCTTTTATTCAGATCCTTCGCGTGCTGCTGCCGACGATGGCTGGCCAGGCAGATGGCGCAGTGCCCTTGCAGTAATGGTTGGAGAAAAACCATGACATATGCGGAACGGAACGCGGAGGTCGTCAAGTTGCGATTCATGCTGGGCGTCAAGCTGTCGGCTTTCAACCAGTTCGTGGCTGAGCGTCTGGGACTGAGCGTTACAGACCTGGAATGCCTTGAAGTCGCCTATTTCGACGAGGTGCAACCTGTTACGCCAGGCCGGTTGTCGAAGCTGACGGGGTTATCCCCAGGCAGCATCACGACATCTCTGAAGAACCTCGAAAGAGCAGGGCTAATAGCGCGTGAGCCGGACCCGACCGATGGGCGACGCATTCTGCTGCGTTTCATTCCGGGCAGTCGTGCAACGATTAGCGCCTGCTTCGAGGAGGTCAACCGTAATCTGGCAGAGTTTGCCGACACATTCGGTAGTGAAGAACGGGAAAGCATAAAAAGCTATTTATCTGGAATGCTGAGAATCATCGATAACTACATGGCGAACGTAAACAACCGGTTAGGTTGACGCCGCAGCGACTGCTTCTCTTCGCGACGGTTTATCGCCGGGTGGCTGTGCTGCAAGCGGTGCAGTTTGTGCCCGTGACCGGGAAAGACCTGTTTCAAACCGATCAATCGCAATTTGTACGTCTTTGATGCACGCAAAGACTTTTCGGGGACAAGAGGATATGAGCACGATCGTCGATGAAGCCAGTAGTTCGGGGGCGCAATCCCCGGGATGTTCACGACCTGTTGTTCCTCCGGCTTCACCTGGGATCGTGGATGTGCTTTGCGAAGTCACTGCGCGGGCATGCGCAGCTGTGGCGATGGGTATTTTTAGCTATGCGGCATTTCTCCACTGGCTTGCCGATCCTGGGCGCGTCACATTATTGTTACTCGTTCTCACGCAATGCTTCACAGTAGGCCTTTCGTTATTCTCCCGTGTTCCTCTCCGGCGAGACTGGACACCGTTCGCTTACATCTGTTCGATTGGCGCTACGTACTACTTTCTCGCGGTTCAACTCGGGCCCGGTGTCCAGATTGTACCGGAGGCGGTGGGCGCCGCGTTTCAGGTTGCCGGTATGTGCTGGCAGCTGTTTGCGAAGGCTTCGCTGCGTCGCTCGTTCGGGATATTGCCTGCGAACCGCGGCGTCGTCTCTACAGGGGCGTACCGTTTCGTAAGACACCCGATGTATCTGGGCTATCTCATCGAAGACGTCGGCTTCCTGCTTTCAAACTTCGGCGGACAGAATCTGTTGGTATTTGGAATCCAGTTTGCCTTGCAGGCGTGCAGAATCACACGGGAGGAACGGCTCCTGAGCGACGATGCGCTTTATCGTGCGTACAGAAGCAACGTTCGATATCGCGTTCTGCCGGGACTGTACTAAATGCGTTATCGGTATGCCGTTGCAATTTCAACCGAGGTCGGCAGTTGATTGCCTTTTAACGTAGTTGGCTGTCGTGCGTTATACAGTGGGCATGCGACGGTAGAACCAAAAATCATGGTCCCTGCAACCGGTTTATAGTCGCGCGAGCGGGCCTGAACGTAAGCAAGCTGGGCACCGTGACTGGGTAGAAACAGTCACGACCAGCCGGTAGTCGAAACTCGGGGGATATCGCCAGACGGGATCACGAACTCACGGAATAATCCTGAAAATACTAGTCGGCGTCCGTGATCAGATAACGAATCGTTGCCGCTATATCGATCAAGAATTTGCGCACAATCCGCAAATGATGCGAGATCAAACTGTGAAGTCGACTAGTTATGGGTTTACCAGCCTGCAGCCTTAAGGTCCCGACGATTATGCCGATACATAGTGAGGCACCGCGATCCGTAACGCCTGCCGTCGAGTAGCGGCCGATCCGTCAGGCGGGGATGTGGTAAGCGCATATTGAATTATCGGTTGGTCACTACGGTGATAACCGATTCTGCTCGTCGGGCCGCGATGGAAAACAGGTATGTCCGTGACATTTTCCGGCTGCCGCGAGACGAAAGAAACGGAAGATAAGTCGGCTAATTTCCTGATCTACGAGGTTCGCTTCGATGAGACGAAACCGCAGATCGCGTTTGCCAGTTGGATTGCAGCCAGAATGTGGATTGTAGCAGTTCTTCTCAATATCAGAAGACCCACGCGCGACCATAGAGGGGTAGATGATGAACTCGCGGCGATTGATATATTTGTCGACGAAACCTGACACCGAGCTACGTGAATTTTTCGAGCAGCGCGACTGGAATGTCAGTCAGGTCCGGTCGGGCAAGGAATTGCGAAGGGCGGTAGAGAATAATCCGGCGGCGGGAGGGCTGCTTGATCTGGCTGCAGGATTGCCGTCGGGCGAATACGATTTGCTTGAAGCGTGCTTGGCCATGCCGAATACCGGTTGGGTTGCAATTGTTTCGCCGGGACAACTGGCCCATGCCACGCTCAGGCATCTGGTACGCGACTACTGCTCGGATTACGTGACGACACCCGTTATTCCTGAAAGAGCGCTGCGAGCCGTCGGTCATGCACATGGAATGGTGACGCTTTCTGGTGAATCCCGGGAGGAATTTGCACATCAGGCTGTGGAAGGCGAAATGCTAGGGGCCTGTGAATCGATGCAAACCTTGTTTCGGTCTATCAAACGCATGGCTTCGACGGATGCGCCTGTCTTTATCGCGGGAGAGTCCGGGACAGGGAAAGAACTGACTGCAGTGGCGATCCATCGCCGGTCTTCCCGGCGAGATGCTCCTTTTGTGGCCATCAATTGTGGTGCGATATCGCGTGACCTCGTCCAGTCCGAGCTCTTCGGGTATGAACGTGGAGCATTCACTGGCGCGACCCAACGCAAAATCGGCCGGGTCGAATCGGCGAATCACGGCACATTGTTCCTGGACGAAATCGGCGATCTTCCCGCTGACAGCCAGGCGAGCCTCTTGCGGTTTTTGCAGGAGCGCAAGATCGAGCGGCTTGGCGGATTTGAGTCAATCGACGTCGATGTGAGGATTATCTCCGCAACGCACGTTGATCTCGAGGCAGCCGTATCGGAAGGAAGGTTTCGCGAGGATCTCTATCATCGGCTCTGCGTGCTGCGCGTCGTCGAGCCTCCTCTGCGGGAGCGAGGTAACGACATTGAATTGCTTGCTCATCATCAGCTGGGTCAGCTCCGCAAGAGTGCGGGCAGGCGTATCCAGGGTTTTGCACCTGATGCCATCGAGGCAATGTACAGGCATACGTGGCCTGGCAATATCCGGGAACTGGGAAATCGTATCCGGCGTGCAGTGGTGATGGCCGAGGGGCGGCTAATCGGTGCAAAGGATCTTGAACTGCTCACGGATCAAATACCTTTATCTTTGAGTTCAGTGAGAGAAGATGCTGAGCGAAAGGCGATTGAACAAGCATTGCTGCGGCATCGCGGGCGATATGGCGAAGCAGCAAACGATTTAGGTATCTCGCGAGTAACGCTCTATCGTCTTATGGAGATGTATCGGATGCGTGGTCCTGACAGCGTCTGCGTCAAACCTCGCAAGCGCCGCTGTGACGCCGACTGAGCCTCGCGACGGCTCAAGGCATTGGCGTATAACGCGTTGTCGTCGATCCTCTTGATGAGAACCCAGCAGAGGATTCAATTGCCGGGGCGAGCGCCCCGGCAGTGATACGGCCTCAGCTTGTTACCACCGCTGCCGATAGTTGAGATCGATGTATCGGGAGATTTTCAGGGCACTCGCCGTGTTCCGCCTCCACGCGGCCGCGGCGTGAGTTTCAAGACCCTACACGCCCGTATTGATCGTCGAAGCGCACGATATCGTCCTCGCCGAGATACCCGCCCGATTGCACCTCGATGATTTCGAGCGGCGTCTTGCCCGGATTCTCCAGCCGGTGCTGCACGCCGAGCGGAATATAGGTCGACTGGTTCTCCGTGAGCAGGAACGTGTCGTCGCCGCGCGTCACGCGCGCCGTGCCGCGCACGACGATCCAGTGTTCCGCGCGATGGTGATGCATCTGCAGCGACAGCCGCCCGCCCGACTTTACGACGATCCGCTTGACCTGGAAGCGCTCGCCGCGATCGATCGAGTCGTAGCAGCCCCAGGGCCGCTCCACTTTCCGGTGCACTTTCGCTTCCGTGTGCTGCGCGGCATTCAGGCGGTTGACGACGGCCTTGACGTCCTGCACGCGGTCTTTCGCAGCGACCAGCACGGCGTCGGCCGTTTCGATCACCACCACGCCCGTCACGCCGACGCACGCGACGAGCCGTCCTTCCGAGTGCGCATAGGTGTCGCGCGCGCCTTCGAGCAGCACGCGGCCGCGCGCGACGTTGCCCGCGCTGTCTTTGGCGCTGATGTCCCACACGGCGTCCCATGCGCCGACGTCCGACCAGCCCGCTGTCAACGGCACGACGACGCCCGCGAGCCGCGGATCGTCACCGATGCGCTCCATCACCGCGTAGTCGATCGAATCGTTCGGACAGGCCGCGAATGCGCTGCGTTCGAGTTGCAGCGGGCCGTTGCTGCCTTCGCTGCCGAGAATGCGCGCGTTTTCATACGACGCGCTGCACGCGGCCGCGATATCCGGCCGGCAGGCGGCGATCGCGGCGAGCCACACCGACGCGCGCATCACGAAGATGCCACTATTCCACCAGTACTCGCCCGAAGCCAGATAGCGTTCGGCTGTTTCCTGCGCGGGCTTTTCGACGAAGCGTCCGATGGTCCGCGCGCCGCGCTCGTCGGCAGGCGCGCCCGTGCGGACGTAGCCATAGCCCGTTTCAGCGCGCTCGGGCGGCACGCCGAGCGCGACGATCGCGTCGCGCTGCGCATGTTGGATGGCCTGCTGCAGCGTCGCGATGAAGGCAGCGCCATCGACGATGAGATGATCGGCGGGCATCACGACGAGAACGGGGTCTTCGCCAGCCGGTGCATCCGCGAGCGCGGCGAGCGCCGCCACCGTGAGCGCGGGCGCGGTATTGCGCGGCGCCGGTTCCAGGATCACGCGTGCATCGCAACCGCTGCGTTCGAGCCGCTCGTTCGTCGCGAGCCGAAGCTCTTCGCTGCACACGACGAGCGTCGGCCGCATGCGGGCGACATGCGGCGCGGCATGGGGCACGACATGGGGCACGACATGGGGCGCCCCATGGCCGGGCGTCGGCGCGCGCAAGCCTTGCGCTCTGCGCAGCGTCGCTTCGAGCAGCGACTCGTCGCCTGTCAGGCCGATCAGTTGCTTCGGGCATTGCTCGCGCGACAGCGGCCACAGGCGCGTGCCCGAGCCGCCCGCCAGCACGACAGGCTGAACGATGCAGGCAGGCTGTGTATCGTCCGAAAGCCGATCCGGTGCGATTGCTTCTGCAATGACCTTCATTTTTCCTCCGGTGGCGCGCGGTCGGAAAGTGTGACGCAGCGCAGTTTGGTCTGGCTATTGAAACAGTCGTCACGCGGAATTTCTGTGCGTCGCGGCACAAAGCGCCGAAGGGCAGGCTCGAAGCAGATCGATCGAATGTTCTCAAAGCAAAAGCCCTCGTCTCGACGAGGGCCATGGCAACCAGGCTGAGGGGCTGTCTAACGTGACGCGCCCTCAACGGGTCAAGCGACTGGTTCGAGACTAACCGCCTCGATGCAGCGCCGATCTAATAGCTCGCTGGGCGGACTGGGCCGTCGAATACGCCATGGCCTTGGCGCGATCGCGCACCGCACTTCGACCAGGCGGACAGGGGTTGAGTCCAAGTTTTCTGAGGTAATAGTTGGCGCGATAGACATCTTTTCGCATCGAGTCGACGAACTGGAAGTTGACGCTCAGTGTCACCGAAATATTGTTATCGTTCTTCAACCAGTGCGGGCAGTTGACAGGAACGTGTACGCCATTTCCCGGGGCCAGCCTGTATAACTGCGCCCGGTCCTGCAGTTCGGGTCGATAGTTCGGCGCGTTATTGTCCTTCGTCCAGAACCGCTCGATTTCCACCTCCGGAAGAACCTGCCGGTCTTCCCGATCGAACAGATACAAATCCTTTTCGCCGTGGATCTGAAGAATGAAATTGCACTCGCGATCGATGTGATAGGCCGTCACCCGCCTGGGTGACGTTATGAAAATAATGATCTCTTCGTTCCTGATCTTCGATTCGATGTCGCCGCCAATCATATGCTTGACCTCGGCGATCGCCTGCCTGTACAGATCGGTGTAGGCGGGGTCTTTTTGCGCGTCCCGGAGGATAAACCAGGCGTTTGAATCGTCCAGTTGCCTCAACGCGTCCATCGGCGAGAACGCATGATTCGTATCTTTCCATTTCTGCCCAGGAACGACGTCGCCCATGTCGTAATAGAGATCAGACGGGCGCGTTTTCATGGTTCGCTCCGTCAGGTCCATTAATTGATGGAGCTGGAAGCGCGGATGGGATGCCAGGTGGTGGGCGACCTCGAAGCTCTTGCGCTCGAAACATGCCCGAAACACTGAAGCATCGGCGTCGATCCACTTATCGGGCACTGTCGCATCAGCGACCAGGGAATCGGGGGAGATGTCCATGCGATTGTTCCTTGCAGTCAGGTGGTTGAGGGGGAACGAGATCCGCTAGCGCCAGAATCGAACGCCACTGCATGGGTGGAAGCTGCAGGAATCGTACACCTGAGGCAAAGCCGATCACACTTCGGATCTCACGCGTTCGGTTCGCTAGCGCACCCTCTGGCGGGCCGTCGCAATGCCTGAAAAGGTAGCGTTCTGTGGCGATGACGCATCATTGACGGTCTGCACGTCGATGTTGAATGTTCAGCACGGCAACGACTTCGCGCATGCCAGAAGCGAGCGGCCATCGGCCCGCGCTCACAGCGCACCTGTCTTCCTTACCTCACACGATAAGGCGCTTCGTT
This sequence comes from Burkholderia sp. E7m39, assembly GCA_001319865.1. Taxonomy (GTDB): domain Bacteria; phylum Pseudomonadota; class Gammaproteobacteria; order Burkholderiales; family Burkholderiaceae; genus Paraburkholderia; species Paraburkholderia bengalensis. The sequence goes on from BBSL01000079.1 coordinate 37,445, forward strand.
ACTCGCGGGCGCATTGACGAGACGCTTGACGTTGATCAGACGACGCATCAAGCGTTGCAACGGCTTGTCAATGTACCGATAGACGGCGCAACCAAGCGCGGAGGCAGCCACGATCGCGAGGGTCATGCCCGCTGGCGAGCGCACATCGAAACCATGCGCGACTTTGGGAATGAGCTTGCGCATCCCCTCGACGACGAACGGGTGACTGAGATAGATGGCATAGCTCGCGTCGCCGAGATACAGCAAGCCGCGCGTGAGCGCACTGTCTATCAGAAGGTCTTCGAGACTTAACGTGCTCATCAGCAGCAGGCAGGTGGGCAGGCCGTTTCCCAGAAGCGGGGAGATGTCCGGCCATGCGCGTTCGACCCAGGTCATCAGGCAGTACATGGCAACGACTCCGGGCGCCGCCAGCGCGACGGGAATGCGCACCCCCTTCTTCCATGCGTACCATACGGCGAACCCTAGCGGGAATTCGAGCACCCGGTCGTACGCGAGAACTGCGACGACCGCGTCGTCGGAATGCACAAGATTCGCCACCAGGAAGAGCCCGGCGAGCAGCAGGGCGATCGCCGCGAGTACGAACGACAGGCGCCGCCGGAACCACCATAGCGCAAGTGCCGAAGCCGCGTAGAACAGCATCTCGTAGTTCAGTGTCCAGCCGACGAACAGCATTGGAAATACATGGCCGCTTGCTTTCCTGTACGGAATGAAAAAGAGCGACTTCAGCAGTTCAGGGATGTTGGCCGTCGTCGAATTGAAAAGATCAGGCTTGAGCAGGGCGCCGAAAAACACCAGCAGCGTCGCGAGCCAATAGAGCGGCACGATCCGCACGACGCGGCTGACGATGAAGTCGCGTACGCTGACCGTGCTGGCTTCGAGCGCGAGTGCAATCACAAAGCCACTTAGTACGAAGAATACGTCGACGCGAAACTGGCCGAATACCTGGCCGTCCTGTATCAGGACATGGTGCACGACGACAGTCGTCGCTGTCACCCCGCGAAGGGTCCGTATGGAATTCAGCCGGCGCATCGCTCATCCATTGATCAGTCAATCACACCTGACGCTCGGTGCCTGGCGTGATGGGGCACGCGTGCTGGGGAACGCCATACCGACGCAGCAGTCACAAAAAACGCTGAAGGTAACGCGTCAGTTACGGTCTACTTACGAGGTCGTGCATCGCTGCTTGCGCATCACTCCGTCATCGGCGCGTCGGCTTCTGTCTTGCGATCGTGGTACTGAATGATGCGGAACCGGGGTGTCGCGTAATCGAATCAGCGGCTGTTTTCCGGAAGAAAGGAAGGCAAACAGCACACGAATGATCACACGCGACGGTCCATTGGCGGATGGTAGTATTTACGTGGAAGTGCTACCGTTCGGTGCCGTACAGACCCCTCGTCGGCAAATTCGCCCGGTACGGTTGACAGCGACCGCAGACAGATTGCTGCTTACGCAACCAGTAGGCCGACGCACGCCGGCTGCGGATCGAAAGCGTCTGGCTGGACCCGCTCGGTGCCATGCATGCCGTTTTCTGCCGTGTCGATGAATTGACACGCTCGATCGCCGCACATTTTAAAAGGCCGGGAAGCGGCGCTTGGGACGCGAATGTCGGTCATATCCGGCTTCTCGGCAGCTGCACGAAAAACCTGAGGACGAGGCGAGGAGAGGTCGAAGGCTGCGGCATCGCGGGGTGCCGCTGCTGCCTGAGATGGATTGCGAGGTAGGGTCGCTGCAGGCAGTGGTTGATGCGTGCGGTGTTATCCGCTGATTGGGATGCCGCCGCAGCGACGCGCATCCCCACGTACTTACAGGCGCCTTATTGGAATCCGCGCGGGTTCTGCGCCTGCCAGCGCCAATGGTCGGCGCACATGCGCTCGATCCCGTATTGCGCCTGCCAGCCGATAACGTCGAGCGCCTTGGCCGGATTCGCGAAGCACTGCGCGACATCGCCAGGACGGCGCGCGACGATTTCATACGGCACTGGCTTGCCCGATGCCTTCTCGAACGCCTTGACCACTTCGATCACGCT
>BBSL01000080.1 GCA_001319865.1 Burkholderia sp. E7m39
CCCGCGCGCGAGATCGACGACGTGAATGTAGTCGCGCACGCCCGTGCCGTCCGGCGTGTCGTAATCGCCGCCGAACACGCGCAGCTTGTCCAGCTTGCCGACGGCGACCTGCGCGACATACGGCATCAGGTTGTTCGGAATGCCGCCGGGATCTTCGCCGATCAGCCCGCTTTCATGCGCGCCGACGGGATTGAAGTAACGCAGCGTCGCGATGCGCCACGACGGATCGGAGAGTTCGAGATCGCGCAGGATCTGCTCGGCGATCAGCTTGCTCTGGCCGTAGGGGTTCGTCGCCGAGAGCGGGAACGACTCGTCGATTGGCGAGCTTTTCGGCACGCCGTACACCGTCGCCGACGAACTGAACACGAACTGCTTCACATTGCGCGCGCGCATGACCTCAAGCAGCACGAGCAGGCTGTCCACGTTGTTCCGATAGTATTCGAGCGGCTTTGCCACCGATTCGCCCACCGCCTTCAACGCTGCGAAGTGAATCGCGCCCGTGATGGGGTGGCTGTCGAAAATCGTGTTCAGCGTGGCTTCGTCGCGCACATCCGCTTCATAGAACGCGACCTTCTTGCCCGTGATCTTCTCGACGCGCGCAATCGATTCGCGCTTGCTGTTCACGAGGTTGTCGATCACGACCACGTCGTAATCGTCATTGAGCAATTCCACGCACGTATGCGAGCCGATAAAGCCTGCACCGCCCGTTACCAGAATCGTGCCCTTCGCGGTCATGCTGAGCTCCTTTAGAGTGATACGCCCGTCAGTTCGCGGACGACATCCTTATACCGTTCGACGACCTTACGTTCGTCGAATTCCTGCGCCACTTTCTCGCGGCCACGCTCGCCCATCGCGCGACGCTCGTCGATGGGCATGTCGAGCATCTGCGAAAGCTTCGCAGCGAGGCTCTCCGCGCTGCGCGCTTCGCACAGCAGACCATTGACGCCGTCCGCGACGACTTCGCGGCAGCCCGGCACATCCGTCGCGACAACGGGACGTCCCATTGCCGAGGCTTCCATCAGCGTGCGCGGCACGCCTTCGCGATACGAAGGCAGCACGACGCAATCGGCGGCGGCGATCGCGGGGCGCACGTCGTGTGCCTCGCCGAGATAGTCGATCACGCCTTCGCGCACCCACGTATCGACATCGGCCTGCGAGATCGCGCTCGGATTGTCGACACCGACGGGCCCGAGCAACTGGAAGCGCGCATGCGGATAGGTCTTGCGCAGCCGCCGCGCCGCCTCGACATATTCACCCACGCCTTTATCCCACAATAGACGCCCGATTAATACAAAAGAAAATGCCTGATTATTTTCACGAGCAGGCAAGGGCGTGAAAAAAAATTGCTCGAGGTCCACGCCTTCGCCGTGCAGCAGACGCGCGCGCTCAGGATGCGCGAGCAACTTGCGCTCGAGAAAGGCGGCTTGATCGTCCTGATTCAAAAACCAGACTTCGCGCGGAAAGCGGAACGCGAAGCGGTACATCAGCTTGGCGATCTGCGCGGCGCGGCTTCGCTGAATGAAAACATAGCCGAGACCCGTCGTGACGGCAACCGAATCGACGCGCGCGAGCTTGGCGGCAATCGATCCATAGATATTCGGCTTGATCGTGTAGTGAAACACAATATGCGGTCGCACCCCGCGATAGAGCTTGTAGAGCGAGGCCATCGTGCGCAGATCGTCGCGCGGGTTCGTGCCTTTGGAAGCGACGTGCAACCCGATGCAGCGGCAGCCCATCTGCTCGAGCAGCGCCGTGGTGCGATCGCGCGGCGCGATCACCGTCACCTCGACGCCTCGCGCGACGAGCATCCGTATCAGCCCCTGCCGATAGGTGTAGATCGCGAACGAAGTGTTGCATACGAGCGCGATGCGCAGCGCGCTGGCAGATTCGACGTGTTGTTTCATGCTTTGCAAAGCAGTCTGATTCGAATGGAGGTCACAGGCTCGCGCGCGGCGCGTAGAGCCGCTTCTTGACGCGCTGCAGCGTGCTGTAGGGCGTGACGAGGTGCAGCAGGTTCTTCGCGAGCCCTAGCCAGTCGTACGGATTCAACGCATTGAAATAGCGCATCTGCAGACGCAATGTCGAGATGATCTGGCGGCGCCGCTTCGTCGCGCTGATGCCGCCTTCGTTGAGTTCGTAGTAAAGCCCGAGTTGCGGCAGGTTCGCGCACTCGTAGCGCTCCATCAGGCGCAGGAACAGATCGAGGTCTTCGGCTGCCTTGTAGGCCTCGCGATAATTGCCCACATCGAGCACGGCATCGACGCGCAGCATCATCGACGGATGCACGAAGCAGGCGCGCATGAAGCGCACGCGGCGGATCACGCGCGGCTCCTCGGGCGGCGTGAGCATGAAAAGCGGCTGCCCTTCGCGCGACACGACCTGCGTCCACATGCCGAGTCCCGCCACCTGCGGATGCGCTTCGAGATACGCGCGCTGCGCGGCAAGGCGTCCCGGCGCGGCCAGATCGCCGGCGTCGATTCGCGCGGCGTAACGAAAGCCACGCGCCGCGAGCGCCTCGATGCCTGCCTGCAACGCGCGCTCGATGCCGCCGTTTTGCGGCATGCGCAGCACGTCGATCGACATGCCCGGCAGGGCGGGCGCGACGATGGGCGGCGTGCTGCCGTCGTCGACGATCAGCACGCGAATGCGCGCCGCTTCGCTGAACGACGCGAGCGTGCGCTCGACGTCGGCTTGGCCGTTGTAGGCGGGCATCAGCACGGCGACGTCGTCGAGCGGCTGGGCTGCGGGCGGCGTGAATGAAGATGACGTCATGGACGCAGCTTGTAACGGATGTAGTAGACATTGACCGACGCCGCGGCGAGATAGCCGCACGCCAGTCCGACCAGCGCGCCATACGCACCCATGCGGGCAATCGCCAGCAGATTGACCACCCACGCGACCGCGAGCGCAAGCAGCCATTTGGACAGCAACACGAACTTCGCCTGATATTTCAGAACGACGAGATTGCCGATCGCCTCGATGCCGGCGGGCACGGACAGCCACACGGCCCAGCGGAAGATATCGACAGCTTCTTCGAAGTTCGGGCCAAACACGTGGCGGATGATGAAGCCTGCCAGCAGGTCCAGCACGAACGCACCGGCGATCATCAGCACGGCCGTCATCGCCGTGAGACGCCAGATGTTGCGGCGCAGTTGCGCGAGATCCTGCACGCGATAGACGAAAGCGGGCGCCAGCGTTTGCGCGAGCATCAGCGCAAGCGTGATCCAGTTTTCGTTCAGTTGCTGCGCGGCCGAGTAGCGGCCGAGATCGGCAAAGGAGATCGCGCGCTCGAGCATCAGGCGGTCGAGCTTCAGAAACAGGTACATGCAGATGAGCCCGAGCCAGAACACGGTGCCCGCCGTCGCGAAGTGGCGAAAGAGCGAACGGTCGACCTGCCAGCCCAGTTTGCCGCCGTGCCTGCGCATGTAGTACGCGAGCAGCACGCCGCTGATCACTGCCGATTCCAGCGCCCACAGCCAGCCGAAGCGCGACGGGGCGGCCGCCGCGCGCACCAGCAGCCACACGGCGAGCGCCTTGGCGATGGCCGTCGTCATGCTGGTGAGCAACTGCGGCTTGCTGTAGGTCATGCTCTGCAGCCACGCGTTGATCACGCCGACGAACGGTTCGCGAAACAGCATTGTCACGGCAAGCCCGGCGAGCATCGCGCCGACGACGGGGTCGGTCAAACCCGCGCCGATGCCCGCCCAGGTCAGCAGCAGTGCGATGGCGGATACGGACAGCCGCAGCGCAAACGCGCTGCCGAGCACCGTACCGAGCTGCGCGGGCGGACGATGCACGATGGTCGGCACGAGAATCTCCGCGCCGCAGACCCATGTAATGGGCGACAGCACGAGTAAAAGCGTATTGGCGTATTGCCACTTGCCGAACACGTCGGGCCCGAAATAGCGCGCCAGTACGCCGCTAATCGCAATCGCCACGCCGATCTGCGTCAGGCGCTCAAGGCCAAGCCAGACAAGGTTTGCGACAGCGCGCGTGACGTCGGGATTCGCGAAACGCTTAAGCGCCAGTATCCGCATGGTGTCGGTCAGCTGTTTGCCGGCGCAAAAGGCACATATTGTCGATAGATTGGCGTGCCCGGACGAGGGTTTGATATGGCCACTTTGTGAGCGCGGGGCGGCTAGGCATTAGATTGGCGCCATTGAGGCGTCGCTGAAAAGCGCAATTATAAGTTGTATCCGGACCGCTTCCGGCAAGGCACGGGATGTTGAGGGCGCCGTGTCGATCACGTTTCCCAATGCGTATGACATCCGGGCAGCGATCAGCAATCCGCCCATGCGGAGGCTGCCTTCGACGGCCACGCTTTCGCGAGCGAAGTGCTCGCACGGGTTGGCGATGCAACGTCGCGCGTGATGGCCGCCTGTCTCGGACCGGAGCTGAGCCGGGCGCTCTCGGGGAAGTCAGGCACTTTATTCGCGCCAGCACCGTTCAGCTAGCGCAGTTGCAGCGGCGGCCTCGATCTTGACGCCGCCGTCTGATCTCGCTGATCCCACCTTCGCTCAGCCCGGGAGCACGGACCGGCAGTTCGCGAGATTCGACGCGATCCTGGTCAGCGTTGCCGCTTCCCTGCTGCGCGGCCTGACTATCACGTCATCGCGTACCGGATCGCACTGAGCGGTCGTGCACGGGAAGCGCAATCCGATCCCAGCCATGGGCGCGCTGGCGATGTTCACCGGCGCGCGACTTGACTTTGCAGTTCGGGGAGGAGACTGGTTTGGCGAACGTCCTGCGGCAAGAGGCGGTTCGCTAACCTCACTAACCTGGAGAGTTGAGATGACGAGTGATAAAGCGTCCAAGTGCCAGCGTGGCCAGAGCCACGTGCGTGTCGCAAGCACTGTGCGGACACGCACCGACGGATGGGAAGATCCCTGGATGGCTTCCTATATTCGTACGAAACTCAGAATGATGTCGGGCGACGCGTTCCCGATCTCCCGCCACACCGCCGACTGTGTCGCCAACGCATTGCAGGATCGTTTTCTCTCCGATACGGATACTGTATTGAAACGGATTCTTGATCTTGCTGCGCTTCGGTATCTTCGTGACGGCTCAACTACTGTCACGCTGGAGGACGTCGAGCACGCCTTGCGCTCTCTCGCGTCCCTGCACCGATGACAAGGCTGTCACACTGCTGCCGCTGATGCCGGCGAGAAATGCCGGCTGGCGGCAATGAAGGTCCGACCCGTTCGTGGTCTGGATGGGCACTTTCGCGGGGGCCAACGCGGGCCTCAATGGGGTGCACGAAACGTTCGTTGTGCTGGATCGTGAGCTACTCATTGAGAATGAAGATATCAGTCGGGAGCCGGAGAACTGCGCTGAGTGCAACGCCAAATACATGGCCACGCGCCAAGCGCGACACATCTTATGGGCCGTTGACGTAATTCTGCGACATGAAAAGTGGCACCCTGGACGACCGAAGGCCGATTGGCCGCGCGGATCAGCGAACCTGAAAGTGGGCCGTTGATCCGCGTCGCAGAGGCTTCGTTACCCGCAGGCGGATTGAAAGCGCTTAATCGGGCGCGACTGTCCTCGCGCGCTTACGGTTCGTTGTTGGCGCGCATTCGGCACGCCACTCATCCTGCGAAATGCACGGGAGTCCGAGTGCGTCGGCGACGCGTTTGAACGTATCAGCCGTGCCTAGCAGATCGCGCTGGGCGATTACCTTATGAGCGAGCGCGTGCATGATTTTCTCAGGCGCACCATTGAGCCGAGCCGAAGTTAATTCCGTTTCAAAATCGACTGCGCGGTTCAGGACAGCGGCGATCGGCATTCTGAACTGTTGGGCCTTCGCGAAAGCTGTGGACCCCGGGAGCACAGCGCCAGGCGCCACCGTGATCTGGGCTTCACGCGCGTATTCAACGACGGTAGGGCAGACATCGTCAACGCGGGCGTCTGCCGGAACGTCGGTAGCGAGAATACGGATGCCGGCAGGAGCCACGCCCGCCGCGCAAATCGCGGTAAGCGTTTCTACGGCAGCCTGCTGTGACGCAGTATCCGGGGACACCGAGACAATAATCGTCCTCAGTTCGGTAAGAACGTGACGCCTTGACTGGATAAACGCTATCACGGCGTGACGATCCGCAATCGAGACATCGATGATCCCTCCTCGCGGGGAAGTCATCATGGTGCAGTAATGATCCTGAAGCACATTCTCGCTTTCTGTCAGAGATGCATTGTTCACGTCTTCACCGTGTCCATCGAGCGGCGCCGGTTTCAGGAGCAAACCCCCGGTCTGTGCGTGAAGGATTTGCGCCGCCGAAGCTTGTGCTGCGCTGTTCGAGCTTTGGAAGTGAGCCACAATCAGATGAGTCATTGCCGTTTCCTGTGAATGGTACTTAGTTAGTAAAACGATATAAATTATCAATCGCGGTGATTCTTACCGGGCGGAGTCTTCGATGCGTGCTGGATCGCTGGTGCGAGCTTCGTGACTGTTGCGGCGTTTGCGATTCCGGATGAGTTCAGAGGATTCCAGCCGTTGATACGTTCGGGCACGGAATGCGTCCCATTGGCGGTTCTGGACGGGGCGACGAATGCGCGAGATGACGATGGAGCGCAGGCTCCTCGCGTTGTAACCCGCGTGCAGGCACACGAGCAGGACCGCGCTCAGAGCGATCAGAGCGTCATCGACGTGGCAGTCCTGATAGTCGAGAAACGTCGCGTATTCGCGCAGTGATTCTTCCGCCAGGTCAGGGATGGAGGAGGGGAACGTGCCGCGCGATTGTAAAAATGCCTCAAACTGGAACCATAGCGGCAGTAATGTTCGCGCTGCTTTCTCGCTGCTGTACCGGGACAGCGCCATGCGAGCTTCCTCTGAGAGTCTGGATTCCAGCATCCTTGTATACCTCATTCAGATTAGACAGATGGGTCGTGGCGACTAGTGCGTAATGCTAACTATGGGAAATTGCGCCCACGCTCATACCGCGCCTGGATTTGCTGGCGCGGCGCCCGCGCGTCGGCCACCGGCGTCTGTGTTCGGCAACGTTGCCGGGCTGCGCCCGTTCACCTGCACTGGTCACTGCAGGCATTGAGCGGTGTGTTTTATCTGTTCTCTTCAAGGGAACGAAGTCGCTGGGCAATCGCATCTTTTCCGGGAACCGGTGCCGGATCTGCCAGCAGTAAACTTCGAGGATCATCTTCACGCGTGACGGACCATGCCCAAGGCGATCCGACAGTTGGGTCAGTACCTCGACGGGCGGGACCCCGCGATCGAGCGCGGCATTGCCAAAATCGACCGCATAGGTAAATCTCAGGCTGTGACTTCCGAGCTCTTTGCGCATCGGCAACTGGTCA
>BBSL01000081.1 GCA_001319865.1 Burkholderia sp. E7m39
GCTCTTTGCGCATCGGCAACTGGTCAAAGCGGGACTTCAGGCGGGCCTTGGCGCTTTTGAGGTCATCGTGGCAGCCGGTGATCAGTTCAAAGTTGCGACTGCGGCAGAACGCCAGCGCTGCGTTGATCGCTTCGAGCGTCTCCTCAACATGATCCACCAGTACCTCGGTACGGCGCGGACGCCCGTTCTTGGCGCCGCGCTCGACGGGCAGGCGTCGATCTCCCTGCAGGATCAGATCTCGCCAGGTTTCCAGCGACTTTCCGCACATGAGTGCCTCGCGCATGCGAAGTCCCAGCCAGCGCATGAGGCGGATCACGTGTGCGACACCGTCGTCGAGCTTTTCGGCCGCGGCGAGCAGTTCGCTGAATTCCTGTGGCGTGCGGGCACGGTGCCTGCCATGCCGGTCGCGTCGCTCAAGCTGGAGAGACCGGCTGCGGACTGAGTGGGAGATATCCTGTCCGGCCGCATTCTGTATCACCGAGAGCGACGCCCGATAGTTGGCGAGCGTGCCGGGTTTCATTGCTCCCGCAACCAGAAACCAGACAAAAAACTCGAGCATCCAGTCTTCCGCTTCGTCGACTGCTTCGAGCGTGTGACCGATCCTGGCCGCGAAACGCGAAAACTCGCTCCAGTGCAAGCGACGGTGTTTCTGCGAATCTTTGCTACCGCCAGCTTCGCGGCTTATCTGTGCGGCATGGTTCACGCCTTTTGATCTTCGACCCATGGCGATCCTTTCGTGTGGGTAGTTGTTCCGCCTGTAACTCACCTTATGCGCGGGCGGGGAGCGCGAATAAGGGCACCCTGTTGCCATCGGCTGGATGGCGACGTGTCTGGAAAGGACACGTGAATGAAACGGGCAGATTCAACGAGGGCGCGACGTTGATCTGCTGACATGCGGAAGAAGGAATGGGCAGAGGCGGTTTAGCTGAGGGTCCCCGGATGGCACCGGTGGAAAGGTCTGCGCGTTTGGAAAGAGAGCCCGGGGCGGGTTGAACATTGCGCGTCGCATGGCGACGCATTCGATGTTCAGCCGTATTCGCGTGCATGCAGCACGTGGGCAATGACGGCTCGCGCGAAGGCGAGCACGAGGTGGGCGGATTCCCGGGTGACGATGTATCACGCCGGGATCGCGCTTGTGGGGTAAAAGGTTTGATGTGCGCCGGGACGGCGCGTGGCAGACCAAAACGATCGATGAGGTCGACCGTTTCCGGGAAGCAAGGCATGCCTGTTACCGTCCGCAAGCGGACATCCGAGACAGGCGGATGCTCCCGGTCGCACCGGGAAGCAACGCATGTCTTCGGACAGGCTCTTTTTAAAGGGAGTGGTGTCGTGCGCTGCATTCGCGCCCGGAAAAATGCATTCCGGGCGCAGAGCCGCATGAGCCTTCGGGAAGAGTGTGGCTCCGCAAAGGGTAAAAAAATGACGGGCGATTGGTTAATCGCAATACATCAGTCCGCGCTGGCCATTAGCTCGCACGACGCCTGGGCGGCCTCCTTTCGGGTAACCGCTATCCGTTGCCCCCGTCTTGCGACGCAAGGTTTCCAACGGATTGTCAGCGCTGTGCGCAGGTAGCCAGTCGGTGCCGGCGCAACGGCTCAAGAAGCATAGGGGAATGGCGCGCTTGCCTGGCCCCGGGTCTGTCAAATCCCGGAGGCACGAACAATAACGAGCGAGATGGAAATACGTGCGATTACATGCAGACGATGTTCCGTCCGGTCAGCGAGAACAAAGCTGCTGGGCGGGCGGACTCCACGAGGGTGAATCCTGTCACGTCTGGTCTAATCCCTGGGAGGGCTAGATCAGCATTCAATAGATACAATTTGGGCGCAAAGGCCAAGTCGATGCTCGTAACGTGAGCGAACGGTCTGATGATTAGATATCAACTGCGGGGGGCACGTCAAGCGGTTTCTTCGCACGTGGCATGAACGTCGTCCAGGTCATGCTGCATCGGTTGTTCAGCGCTCTCTCGAATGACAGGCCAAGGATATCCGCTGGCGAAGTGCGGAGCTTGACGCTTCGCGTTTCGTCTCCCGCATTGATCAGGTCATAGCGGGCCGTCGTTCGCGGTGGAGGCCCTTGACGGGCTGATGGACGAATTGCACGCCAGGCATGCTGCGCCCCTTGCTGATGGGGCGTTCTGACCAGTGCGCAGGGGTTCCTTCGGATGATGGGGCGGCGCGCGGATGCCCGCGCCCAGACTTATGTAAATCGGCGACGGGACGAGCAAAAGCAGCGTATCGGCGTATTGCCATTTGCCGAACATGTCGGGCCGAATTACGCGCCAGCGCGCGGCAACTGGTCGGGATCGCTACGCCGATCTGCGTCAGGCGCTCGGGCCCACGGCAGACAAGGTGTGTGACAGCGCGCGTGACGTCGGGCTTCGCGAAACGCTTAAGCGCCGGTAATCGCATGGTATCCAGCGGTACGCTCGGGCACGGGAGGTGCGCGGAGTCTTGATATTGGCGTACTCAGCCGATCTTGCGATGCGGCAACTTTGTGAGCGGGGCGCGTCTAAGCATTAGAATGGCGCCAATAAGGCGACGCTGAAAAGCGCAATTATAAGTTGTATCCGGACCGCTTCCGGCAAGGCACAGCGCCGTGACCACGCCGTGTCGATCAAATTTCCATTGCACGTAAGTGAGCCAATCCATGATCTCGCAATCCATATTCAAGGCATATGACATCCGCGGAGTGATCGGCAAGACGCTCGACGCCGAGACCGCACGTTCCATCGGCCGCGCGTTCGGCAGCGAAGTGCGCGCGCAGGGCGGCGATGCCGTCGTCGTCGCGCGCGACGGCCGGCTCTCCGGTCCCGAGCTGATCCAGGCGCTGTCCGACGGACTGCGCGCAGCAGGCGTCGACGTGGTCAATGTCGGCATGGTGCCGACGCCCGTCGGCTACTTCGCGGCCAGCGTGCCGCTCAAGCTCGACGGCGGCGAGCGCCGCGTCGATTCCTGCATCGTCGTGACGGGCAGCCACAACCCGCCCGACTACAATGGCTTCAAGATGGTGCTGCGCGGCGCGGCCATCTACGGCGATCAGATCCAGGGCCTCTACAAGCGCATCATCGAAAACCGCTTCGAAAGCGGCAACGGCAGCTATCAGGACTACGACATCGCCGATGCGTACATCGATCGCATTGTCAGCGACATCAAGCTCGCGCGGCCGCTGAAGATCGTCGTCGACACGGGCAACGGCGTGGCGGGCGGACTCGCGCCGCGGCTGTTCAAGGCGCTCGGCTGCGAACTGGTCGAACTGTTCACGGAGATCGACGGCAACTTCCCGAATCACCATCCCGACCCGGCGCACCCGGAAAACCTCCAGGACGTGATCCGCGCGCTGAAGGAAACGGATGCGGAAATCGGCTTCGCGTTCGACGGCGACGGCGACCGGCTGGGTGTGGTCACGAAAGACGGCCAGATCATCTATCCGGACCGTCAACTGATGCTGTTCGCCGAAGAAGTGCTGTCGCGCAACAAGGGCGCGCAGATCATTTATGACGTGAAGTGCACGCGCAATCTCGCGAAGTGGGTGAAGGACAAGGGCGGCGAGCCGCTGATGTGGAAGACGGGCCATTCGCTCGTGAAGGCGAAGCTGCGCGAGACGGGCGCGCCGCTCGCGGGCGAAATGAGCGGCCACGTGTTCTTCAAGGACCGCTGGTACGGCTTCGACGACGGGCTGTACACGGGCGCGCGGTTGCTCGAAATCCTCGCGCGCGTGCAGGACCCGAGCAAGCTGCTCAACAGCCTGCCGAATTCGCACTCCACGCCCGAGTTGCAGTTGAAGCTGCAGGAAGGCGAGAACTTCGAGCTGATTGCACGCCTGCAAAAGAGCGCGACATTCCCGGACGCCGATCAGGTCGTGACGATCGATGGCTTGCGCGTCGAGTATCCGGATGGTTTCGGGCTCGCGCGTTCGTCGAACACCACGCCCGTCGTCGTGATGCGGTTCGAGGCTGACAACGACGCGGCCTTGAAGCGGATTCAGGAAGATTTCCGCCGCGTGATTCTGGCCGAGAAGGCGGACGCGGCGCTGCCGTTCTGATCGTCTGGCTGGTTTTGTCCGCGACGCTGGCTGAGTTTTTCGGCGTCGCGGACGGTTGGTTTCTTCTATCCGTTCCCTTCCTTTTCTTTTATTCCGCATCCGCGAGGCCAGCGCGCACGCCTGCGCCACGCGAAAAACCAAAAGCGTCGCCGACCCGAAGTCCACGCTAGAATTGCGCACTTTCACCGCATCCTGACGCCGCTACACCGGCGTTTTCCTTTCTTGAGCGTGCAAAAGATACTGATCGTGCGAGTGTCGTCGCTGGGCGACGTCGTTCACAACATGCCGGCCATCGCCGACATCCGCCGCCGTCATCCCGACGCGCAGATCGACTGGCTCGTCGAGGAGAGCTTCGTCAAGCTGGTCGAACTCGTTCACGGCGTGCGGCGCGCGATCCCCGTGTCGCTGCGGCGCTGGCGCAAGCGCATTCTTTCCGCCGACAACTGGCGCGAAATCGGCGCCTTCCGCCGTGCGCTCGCCGCCGAACACTACGATCTCGTCATCGACTGCCAGGGGCTCATCAAGACCGCGTGGGTTGCGAAAATGGCGCGCGGGCCGCTCGTCGGCCTCGGCAATCGCACGGATGGCGCCGGCTACGAATGGCCCGTGCGTTTCTTCTACGACCGGCGCGTGCCGATTGCGCCGCGCACGCACGTCGTCGAACGCACCCGGCAACTGGTGGCGGCGGCGCTCGGCGACCCCGCCCCGCAACCGACCGACGACATCGAATTCGGCCTCGACACGCAGCGCGCGGCGCTCGCGCTGTCCGAAGCGCAGGTGAACCTGCCCGTTCCGTATGTCGTGTTCGTGCACGCCACGTCGCGCGCGGACAAGCAGTGGCCCGACGCCGCGTGGATCGAGCTGGGCGAGGCGCTCGTGCGGCGCGGCGCGTCGATCGTATTGCCGTGGGGCAGCGACGCCGAGCGTGCGACGAGCGAGCGTCTCGCGAAGCAGTTCGGCGCGGCCGCGATCGTGCCGCCGAAGCTGTCGCTGCCTGCCGTGGTCGGGCTGATCGACGGCGCGGCGGCGACGGTCGGCGTTGACACAGGTCTGGTTCACATCGCAGCCGCGCTGAAGCGCCCGACGGTCGAGTTGTACAATTTCGCCACTTCATGGCGCACGGGCGGCTACTGGTCGCCGAACGTCGTGAATCTCGGCACGGCGGGCCAGCCGCCGACACTGCAACAGGTGAAGTCCGCGCTCGCCGGCTTTGGCCTGCTGTGACGCGGCAGGCGGCCATGCGCGAACCGCGCGGCCCCGGCTGGCGGCTGTCCGCCCGGCCCAGCTTATCCGCTTTGAAAGGGCGATCATGAACGAATCCCAGATCATCGAAGTCGCAAGCGCCGACTGGCACGGGCAAGGTCTGTCGGTGCCGCGCGAGGCGCTGCTGGCCGGCGTGGAGCGCGGCAAGGTGCTGTATTTCCCGAATCTCGCCTTCGCGATCGAGGGCGGCGAGCGCGCGCTGCTCGATCCCGCGCTGGCCGATCCGAACCGCAAGAACATCAGTCTCGAACCGGACGGCGGCGCGCTGCACGGCGTGCTCGGCGACGCCGTCACGCAATCGGCCGTGCGCGCGCTGGTCGCGCGTTATCAGACGAATGCGCGCACGCTCGTCGACGGGCTTTTCCCCGAATACCACGGCAAGCTGCGCGTCGCGCCGACCAGCCTGCGCCTGCATCAGGTCGAAACGCGGCAGACGTCGTGGCGCAAGGACGACAGCCGCCTGCACGTCGACGCATTTCCGTCGCGTCCGAACTATGGTGAGCGCATCCTGCGCGTATTCACGAACGTCAATCCGAACGGCGTACCGCGTGTGTGGCGCGTCGGCGAGCCGTTCGAGGATATGGCCAGACGCTTCCTGCCGCGCATCAAGCCGCAGATGCCGGGTTCGGCGTGGCTGCTGAACCTGCTGCACGTGACCAAGTCGCCGCGCAGCGAATACGACCATCTGATGCTGAATCTGCACGACGGCATGAAGGCCGATCTCGACTATCAGAAGTCGTCGCCGCAAGAAACGATGCCGTTTCCGCCGGGCAGCGTGTGGGTGTGCTTCTCGGATCAGACTTCGCACGCCGTGATGTCCGGCCAGTTCATGATGGAGCAGACGTTCTTTCTGCCCGTCAAGTCGATGGCGCAGCCGGAGTGCGCGCCGCTCGGCATTCTCGAACGCCTGAAGGGCAGGGCGCTGGTTTGAGCGGCGCGCTTTTTCTGCCGCGCGCTGCGATGCGCGGCGCCGCGGGCGCGTGCCTGGTTCGCGACATGTCGCACGCGGAGGCCCGATGCTGAGGGTCGTCTACAACGCGCTCTGGTGGCTGGTCGCGCCGCTCGCGGTGCTGCGCCTTCTGATCCGTTCGCGCAAGGAGCGCGGCTATCGCGAGCATATCGCCGAGCGTTTTGGTCACGTGCGCGGCCGCGTGCCCGAGGACGACACGCCGCTGATCTGGGTGCATGCCGTGTCGGTGGGCGAGACGCGCGCGGCGCAGCCTCTCATCGAAGCTTTGACCAAGGCGCGCCCCGACGCGCGCATCCTGCTCACGCACATGACGCCGAGCGGCCGCGCGACGGGCGAGCAGCTGTTCGGCGACCGCGTGCTGCGCTGCTATCTGCCGTACGACATGCCGCATGCGGTGCGGCGTTTCCTGAAGGCATGGCGGCCGTCTGTCGGCCTCGTGATGGAAACGGAAGTGTGGCCCACGCTGATCGACGAATGCCGGCGCGCCGACGTGCCGCTCGTGCTGACAAACGCGCGCATGTCGGAGCGTTCGTATCGGCGCGCGGCGAAGTTCGGCAGCGCGACGCGCGGCGTGTTCGGCGGCTTTGCGCGCGTGCTGGCGCAGAGTCCTTCCGATGCGACGCGGCTGTCCGCTCTGGGTGCGCGCAATGTGGCCGTGCTCGGCAATCTGAAGTTCGACATGAACACGCCGCCCGAACTCGCGGCGCGCGGGCATGCGTGGCGCGCCGCGATCGGCACGCGGCCGGTGTGGGTCGCGGCGAGCACGCGCGAGGGTGAAGAGGAACTGGTGTTGCAGGCGTTCGCGGCGCTCGGCATCGACGACGCGCTGCTGATCCTCGTGCCGCGTCATCCGCAGCGTTTTAACGAGGTTGCCGCGCTCGTCGAGAAGAAGGGCATGCGCTGCGTGCGTCGTTCGGAATGGGCGCCTCCGGGCGCGGCGGCGGCGGGCGAGCTTGCCGCGAAGGCGATGCCCAGCGACGTGAAGGTGCTGCTCGGCGATTCGATGGGCGAACTGGGTGCTTACTACGCGGCGTCGGATGTCGCGTTCATCGGCGGCAGTCTGTTGCCGCTGGGCGGACAGAATCTGATCGAGGCGTGCGCAGTGGGTGTGCCCGTGCTGATCGGGCCGCACGTGTTCAACTTCACGCAGGCGACGGCCGATGCCGTCGCAGCGGGAGCGTGTGTGCAGGTTCAGGACCCGGCGGATCTGGCTCGGGTGCTGCGCGAGTTGTTCGAGGACAAGCCCCGGCGGGTGGCGATGGCGGCTGCGGCGGCTGCGTTCGCGGCGCGGCATCGAGGGGCGACGGGGCGGACGGTCAATGTGCTGACGACGTTGTTGCCGGAGTAGGTTTTTTTATCGCTTGCAGCGGATAGATGTTGGTTCGTTTCTTTGCACGGGCATCCACGAGGCGGATCGCTTATGCCCGCGCAAAGAGCAGCAAAGGGCAAGAGTCTCGCAGCCATTAACCCTCAAACCAACAACAACCCCTTCCTCTCGATAAACGAAATCACCGCATCCAGCCCGTCGAGCGCCTTCAGATTGCACATCACAAAAGGCCGCTCGCCACGCATCTTCGCGGCGTCCGACGCCATCACATCGAGATTCGCGCCGACCATCGGCGCCAGATCCGTCTTGTTGATCACGAGCAGATCCGACTTCGTGATGCCCGGTCCGCCCTTGCGCGGAATCTTCTCACCGCCCGCCACGTCGATCACGTAGATCGTCAGGTCCGACAGCTCTGGGCTGAACGTCGCGGCCAGATTGTCGCCGCCCGATTCGATGAACACGATATCGGCGTCGGGAAAGCGCGTGAGCATCCGGTCGACGGCTTCGAGATTGATCGATGCATCCTCGCGAATCGCCGTGTGCGGACAACCGCCCGTCTCGACGCCCATGATCCGTTCGGCGGGCAGCGCGCCCGCCACCGTCAGCAGACGCTGGTCTTCCTTCGTGTAGATATCGTTCGTGATGGCGATGAGGTCGTACTTCTCGCGCATGGCCTTGCACAGCATTTCGAGCAGCGTCGTCTTGCCTGAGCCGACCGGGCCGCCGACGCCGACGCGCAGCGGCGGCAGTTTCTTCGTGCGTTGCATCGTATGAGGTGCGTTCATGATTCGATCGAAAGAAAAGCAAAAGCTATGAGCGAAAGAGCCGCGAATACTGCGACTCGTGACGCGCCGACAAAATGCCGAGCTGCGGCGCGAACGTATTGATGTCCTCGGGCGAGGTGGCGAGCGCGGCCTCGACGGCGGCATCGATCGGTTCGCGCAACGCGACGATGATGCGCTGTCCCGCGAGTTGCCCGAGCGGCACCGCTTTCAGCGCCGCCGCGGCCTGATTCTCGACCCAGCTGAATGCATAGGCGGCGAGGGCGGCATCCGTCGCTGCGCCGTGTGCGAACGCCGCGAAGGCGAACGCCGTCGGCTGCGCGACGGGCTTGATCGACGCCAGCGTCGCGCGTCGTCCGGCATCGCCCCATTCGAGCGAGGCGCACAACTGGCGCAACGACCAGCCCATCTGTTCCGTCTCGCGCCGCAGTTCCGCCGACTCGCGGCTCGCGAGAAACTCATGATTGGCGTGCGTCAACGCAGCGGCGTCGTGCGTGCGCCAGCGTTCGATCTGATGCGCGAGAAACGGCAATTCGCCGTGCGCAAGCACGTTCGACAGACCGCTTTCGATCCACGCGCGCGCACTGTCGGCATCGGTGATGAAGCGTGCCTCGATGGCGGCTTCCAGTCCCTGCGAATAGCTGAACGCGCCAATCGGCAAAGCGGGCGAAGCAAGGTGCAGCAGCGCGGTCAGTTCAGCGATGCGCATGATGATGGCCGTCGCCATGATCGTGATCACACGCTGCATGATCGTGGTCATGCGCATGGCCATGCGAATGCCCGTGACCATGATGTTCATGTCCATGATCGTGCGAATTCGCGTGCCCATGATGCTCGCCATACACCTGCTGCGCGAGCGCATAGTCCTCGGCGAAGGTCTCGTCGTGACCATGCCGATGACCGCCGCCATACGCGCCCGTTTCGGGCTGGAACGGCATCTCGGCCTGATCGACGGACGCGCCCAGGCGCTTCAACATATCCTGGAGCACAGGATCGTATTCGAGCTTCAGATAATCCGCGCCGACCTCGACGGGCGTGTGCCGGTTGCCCAGGTGATACGCCGCGCGCGTGAGCGTCAGCACATCGGGCGCGCGCACATACAGCACGGATTCAGCCGCGGCAACGACACGCACGAGGCCGCCATCGTCGGCGACGAGCACATCGCCATCGCGCAGCACGGTGCCGCGCGGCAGCAGCAACGCGACTTCCTCGCCGCTATCGAGCGTGGCGGCGAGCCGGCTCTTGCAGCGCGCGTCGAACGCGAGCGTGAGCGTCGGCGCGCGTTTGATGAGAACGGGCGCGAGCTTGATGTGCGCGCCCAACAACTTGTCGATCGTGCGCATGTCAGAACAGGAAATAACGTTGCGCCATCGGCAGAACCTTCGCGGGCTCGCAGGTGAGCAACTGACCATCGGCGATCACCTGATATGTCTCGGGATCGACGCTGATCGACGGCTGCCACGCGTTGTGGATCATGTGCGCTTTCGTGACGTTGCGGCAGTTCTTCACAGCGACGATACGCTTGCTCAAACCATAGCGCTCCGTGATGCCCGCATCGAGCGCCATCTGCGACACGAACGTCAAAGATGTGCGCCCCAATGCGCCGCCGCGCGTGCCGAACATCTCGCGATAATGAACGGGTTGCGGCGTTGGAATCGACGCATTCGGGTCGCCCATCTGCGCCATCGCGATCATGCCGCCTTTCAGGATCAGCGCGGGCTTGATGCCGAAAAACGCAGGCTCCCAGAACACGATATCGGCCCACTTGCCCGGCTCGATCGAACCGACTTCATGCGCGATGCCATGCGTGAGCGCCGGGTTGATCGTGTACTTCGCGACGTAGCGTTTGGCGCGGAAGTTGTCGTTGCGCGCGTTGTCTTCGGGCAGCGCGCCGCGCTGCGCCTTCATCTTGTGCGCCGTCTGCCACGTGCGGATGATCACTTCGCCCACGCGCCCCATCGCCTGCGAATCGGACGAGATCATCGACAGCGCGCCGAGGTCGTGAAGAATATCTTCGGCCGCAATCGTCTCGCGGCGAATGCGCGATTCAGCAAAGGCGATATCTTCGGCAATCGATGGGTCGAGGTGATGACAGACCATCAGCATGTCGAGGTGTTCGTCGAGCGTGTTGACGGTGTAAGGGCGCGTCGGGTTCGTCGACGACGGCAGCACGTTCGCTTCGCCGCAGACCTTGATGATGTCGGGCGCGTGGCCGCCGCCCGCGCCTTCCGTGTGATACGTGTGGATCGTGCGGCCCTTGAACGCGGCGACCGTCGCTTCGACGAAGCCTGCTTCGTTCAATGTGTCCGTGTGGATCGCGACCTGCGTGTCGGTGTCGTCGGCCACGGAAAGACAATTGTCGATCGCGGCGGGCGTCGTGCCCCAGTCCTCGTGCAGCTTCAAACCGATTGCGCCCGCCGCGATCTGTTCGAGCGCGGGCTGCGGCTGGCTCACGTTGCCCTTGCCGAGAAAGCCGAGATTCATCGGATAGCCGTCGGCCGCCTGCAGCATGCGCTCCATGTGCCACGGCCCCGGCGTGCAGGTGGTCGCGTTGGTGCCGGTGGCGGGACCGGTGCCGCCGCCGAGCATCGTCGTCACGCCGCTCGCGAGCGCTTCGTCGATCTGCTGCGGGCTGATGAAGTGAATGTGCGTGTCGATGCCGCCCGCCGTCACGATCATCCCTTCGCCCGCGATCACTTCCGTCGCCGCGCCGATCGCGATCGTCACGCCGGGCTGAATGTCGGGATTGCCCGCCTTGCCGATGGCCGCGATGCGGCCGTTCTTGATGCCGATGTCGGCCTTGACGATGCCCCAGTGATCGAGAATCAGCGCATTCGTCACGACGGTATCGACGACATCCGCCGCGACGCGTTGCGACTGGCCCATGCCGTCGCGTATCACCTTGCCGCCGCCGAACTTCACTTCTTCGCCGTAGATCGTGTAGTCGCGCTCGACTTCGATCAGCAGGTCCGTATCCGCGAGACGCACGCGGTCGCCTGTCGTGGGGCCGAACATTTCCGCGTATGCGCGGCGGCCAATGCGTAGTGTCATGTTTGAGAGGTTCCCGAATGTCTGCCTTGCATCTGCACCGTACCGCTCACAATTTGCCCATCACCTTGCCGTTGAAGCCATAGACGACGCGATCGCCCGCCAGCGCCACCAGCTCGACGGTGCGCTCCTGCCCCGGCTCGAAGCGCACGGCCGTGCCCGCCGCAATGTTCAGGCGAAAGCCGCGCGCTGCTTCGCGATCGAACAAGAGGGCAGCGTTGACTTCGTAGAAGTGATAGTGCGAGCCGACCTGCACGGGCCGGTCGCCTGTGTTCGACACCGTGACCGTGACGGTGGCGCGGCCCGCGTTGAGTTCGAGTTCGCCGTCGTCCGTTATCAGTTCGCCTGGGATCATGCGCGCCTCGTCACGGAATGGGGTGGTGGACGGTCACGAGCTTCGTGCCGTCGGGGAAGGTGGCTTCGACCTGGATATCGGGAATCATCTCGGGCACGCCTTCCATGACGTCGTCGCGCGTGAGCAGCGTCGTGCCGTAGTGCATCACTTCGGCGACCGTCTTGCCGTCGCGCGCCGCTTCCATCAGCGCGGCCGTGATGAACGCGACGGCTTCCGGATAGTTGAGTTTGAGGCCGCGTGCGCGGCGCCGCTCCGCGAGCAGCGCGGCTGTGAAGATCAGGAGTTTGTCTCTTTCGCGTGGAGTGAGCTTCATCGCGTTCGCTTAGGGGATTCGTCTTTTGGGTATCGACTCGTGTCGTGGGTGCCGCCGCGCGAGTCGCGTGTTGCGTGGTGCGTTCGGCGGCGGGCGGCTCACGATACCAGCTTCAACCGACGCGCCGCTTACAGATCGGCGGGCAGCGGCGCGCCGAACCACTTCTTCGACATCGCGTTCAACGTGCCATCCTGCTTCGCCTGCGCGATGGCGGCATCGATTTTCTGCTGCAGGCGCGGCTCATTCCGGTTCATGCCGACGAAGCACGGCGAGTTCTTGATGACGAACTTCGGCTCGGGACGGCGCGGCGGGTTCTTCGCGAGTATCGCCGCAGCGACGATGTTGCCCGCCGCGATCAGCTGCACCTGCCCCGACAGGAACGCGGCAATCGTCGCGTTGTTGTCCTCGAAGCGCTTGATCGTCGCGTTCGGCGCCATTTGCGTGAGCGCGATTTCTTCGAGCGCGCCGCGCGTGGCGCCAACCGTCTTGCCCGTCAGATCGGCAGGGCCGCCGACCTTGATGTCGGCGGGACCGAACACGCCCTGATAATACGGCGCATAAGCCGTCGAAAAGTCGATCACCTTCTCGCGCTCGGGCGTCTTGCCAAGCGACGAGATGACGAGATCGACCTTGTTGGTTTGCAGATACGGAATGCGGTTCGCGCTGTTGACGGGCACGAGTTCGAGCTTCACGTTCATCGATTTCGCGAGCAACGCGGCCGTATCGATGTCGTAGCCTTGCGGCTTCAGGTCCGGACCCACCGACCCGAACGGCGGATAGTCTTCGGGCACGGCCACTTTGAGCACGCCGGACTTCGTGATGTTGTCGAGTGCGTCGGCGTGCGCGAAGGGCGCGGCGAGCGTCAGCAAGGGCGCTGCGAGCAGCGCGGCGAGCCACGCGCGGCGCGGGCGATGGGGGAGAGTCTGGGTCATGGTTCGATCGTCTTGGGCGTGTGATTTCTAGCGGGTGTCGCGCTGCCGTTCGATGCGGCGTTCGCGAAGGCGCCATGACCAGCAAGGGCTGTGCCATGCAGATGCATCAAGGCTCTGATGTCACTTGCCCGCGAAGTTGCACCACGGCGGCGCGTACAAATGCCCGGAAATGGTGCGTAGCAGGCGCGGCGGCTGCCGCAACGGCGGATCGGGCGACCAGGCGCTCAGGTGGTCCACAGACGCAGCGGCACCGCATCGACGCCATGCACGACGGGTCGCAGATGCAGCCAGCAGTCCGTCAAGGCACACAGGGGATA
>BBSL01000082.1 GCA_001319865.1 Burkholderia sp. E7m39
AGATGCCCCGCCGACCAGCGCTCGCCCGCCGCTTGCCGGCCGAGTTGCGTGGCGTCCCAACCGAGCGCCGTCGAACCTTCGTCGAGCGTCAGCGAGAAATCGAGCGAAGCATTCGCGTGGTCGAACACGATGTTGTTCTGCGGCAGCCAGTCGAGCTTTGCGTGCGCGCCCACGCGAATCGCGATGCGCTGCTGCGCGATGCGGCCGTTGGACTTGTACCACTTGGTCGCGCCGGGCGTCGTGAGCACCGCGTGCGTATTGGCGTCGAGCCGGATGTCGATATCGAGCCGGTCGCCGCCCGCGACGCCGCCGGGCGGATGCACGATGACGGCGTGACAGACGGCGGCGCCTTCGGGATAGAGCGGACGTTGCAGCCGCAGCGGTCCCTCGTGAAGACGATGAGCGAGCGTCGTGCGCTCGCCGTGACGGGCAAAGCCGAGTTCGAGCCGCGCGCGCCATTGGGCGTGCGCGGCGTCGTCGATGGCGGCGAGCGTGGCGTGGTGTTCGTGAAGCGACATGCGGCGAGGATAGCAGCGAACGGTTTGTTTTTGTGCGTGACCGTCAGACGGCGATCAGCGTGCGCACGCCGTCTTCGTCCATCTTCGCGCCTTCGCCGCCCGCGATGATCTCGCCGCGGCTCATGACCCAGTAGCGGTCGGCGAGGGCTTTGGCGAAGTCGTAATACTGCTCGACGAGCAGCACGGTCAGGCCCATTTCCTCGACGAGTTGCCGAAGCGTGCGGCCGATGTCCTGGATGATCGACGGCTGGATGCCTTCCGTCGGTTCATCGAGGATCAGCAGTTGCGGTTCGCTCATCAGCGCTCGTCCGATGGCGAGTTGCTGCTGTTGTCCGCCGGACAGATCGCCGCCTCGTCTTGCCTTCATGTCCTTCAGGACGGGGAAGAGATCGTAGATGCGGTCGGGGATTTTCTTCGGTGCTTTTCGGCTGGCGGCGCCGACGAGCAGGTTTTCTTCGACGGTGAGCCGCGGGAAGATGTCTCTTCCTTGCGGCACGTAGGCGAGACCTTGCGCGACGCGGGCGTGCGGAGCGAGTTTGGTGATCGGCGTGTCACGCCATCTGATTTCGCCCGTTTTTGTCGGGACGACGCCCATCAGACAGCGCAGCAGCGTCGTCTTGCCGACGCCGTTGCGGCCGAGCAGTACTGTTAGCTTGCCGTCCGGCACGGTGAGTTTCACATCACGGAGGATGTGGCTGCCGCCGTAGTACTGGTTCAGGTTTTCGACTTCGAGCATGATGAGGTTCCTGTTTTTTGCGCCTCTTTGGCGTGCAGCTTCTTTTGTGTTTGCGCGGTGTGCTTGCGCTTTGCGCTGGCATCCGCGATGCGCCTACGCGGCGCAGGCGTTGCCCCTGTGCGGGGCGGCACTTACTTTCTTTGCCGCCGCAAAGAAAGTAAGCAAAGAAAGCGGGCTCACACCGCCAATCCTTGGCCGTTCTCCACGGGCTCTCGTCGTCCCCACACTTCGCACCGAACCATCCTCTCTCAGGTGAGTTGCCAGCGCATTCGCATACGCCTCAACCGCTTCACGCCCTTGCGTCATGGCTCACGCCTTCCAATAGTCACGGCCCCCTTGCGGCGAACTCTGTGTAGTCCCTCGCGTCGCACGGGAAACCTTCGTTTGCGATTCGCCGAGCCCACAGGAATGACCAGCAACCTACACATCGTTTGCCGCAAATGAGCGTGAAACGTTCGACCCGCTTCGCCCCTGCGCGGACCGCGAAGCGGGTGAGGCATTTCGCAAATGCGCTGGCAACGGCGTCGGTGAGCAAGCTTGAGTGCGAAGCACGGGGACGTTGAGAGCCCGTGGGTAAGTGTCAAGGATTGGCGGTGTGAGTCCGCTTTCTTTGCTTACTTTCTTTGCGGCGGCAAAGAAAGTAAGTGCCGCCCCGCACAGGGGCAACGCTTGCGCTGCGTAGGCGCATCGCGGATGCGAGCGAAAGCAAAAGCAAAACCACAAAGGCCTGCGCAGCAAACACCGCCTCGCGGATGCCAGCGATACGGCAAGCCAGACCAACCCCAAACCCAACCCCAAACCCTCAGCGCCCGAGATAACTCTCAATCACAGCAGCATCCTGCTTAACCTCATCAAGCGTCCCTTGAGCAAGCACACGTCCTTCAGCCATCACCGTCACCTTGCCGGTTTCACCGGCCAGCGCCGCGACGAACTCCATATCGTGCTCAACAACCATCATGGAGCACGTCCCTCGCAAGTGGTTCAGAAGAGCAGCCAGTTCCATCGTCTCGTCATCCGTCATGCCGGCCGCAGGCTCATCGAGCAACAACAGCGCAGGCTGCTGCATCAGCAACATGCCGATCTCGAGCCGCTGCTTCTGCCCGTGAGAAAGCTCGCCAGCAGGCCGCAATGCCTCGCCCTCGAGACGAATCAACGACAACGTCTCTTCGATCCGCGCCTGCGCCGCACGATCCAGCCGCGCGCGTAACGAAGCCCACCAGCCCTTGTCCGTCTTCATCGCGAGTTCGAGGTTCTCCCACACGGGATGCTGCTCGAATACGGTCGGCTTCTGGAACTTGCGGCCGATGCCCGCACGCGCGATCGACGGTTCGTTCATGCGCGTGAGGTCGATCGTCTGCCCGAGAAACACCTTGCCGGAATCGGGCTCGGTCTTGCCAGTGATGACGTCCATCATCGTCGTCTTGCCCGCGCCGTTCGGGCCGATGATGCAGCGCAATTCGCCCACGTCGATCGACAGCGACAACGCATTCAACGCGCGAAATCCGTCGAACGAAACCGTCACGTCTTCCAGGTACAGAATCGCGCCGTGCGATACGTCGATCTCGCCAGGCGTCACCGCGCGGCCCATCGATGCGACGCCCGACAGCGCGTGGCCGTCGTTGTCGTCGGGATGCGCGAGGTCGGGGACCATCGGGTTTTCGTTCATCAACGGCTCCTCCTGCGCGTCGCCAGTTCGATCAGTCCCATGATCCCGTTCGGCAGCAGCAGCGGCACCAGCACGAAAATCAGTCCGAGGAAAAACAGCCAGTACTCGGCGAAATACGCCGTGAAAAAGCTCTTCGCGCCGTTCACCGCGAACGCGCCGATGATCGGCCCGATCAGCGTGCCGCGTCCGCCGACGGCGACCCAGATCGCCATTTCGATCGAGTTGCCCGGCGACATCTCGCCGGGATTGATGATGCCGACCTGCGGTACGTACAGCGCGCCCGCGATCCCGCACAGCACAGCCGACACCGTCCACACGAACAGCTTGTACGCGAGCGGGCTGTAGCCGAGGAACATCAGCCGCGTCTCGCCGTCGCGCACGGCCGTGACGACGCGCCCGAGCTTCGACGTGACGATCGCGCGCGCGCCGATGAACGCGAGCACCAGCACGGCGAACGTCAGCAGAAACAACGCCGTGCGCGTGCCCGGATGCGTGATGGGAAAGCCCGCGATGCGCTTGAAATCGGTGAAGCCGTTGTTGCCGCCGAAGCCCGTCTCGTTGCGGTAGAACAGCAGCATCGCGGCGAACGTCAGCGCCTGCGTGATGATCGACAGATACACGCCCTTCACGCGCGAGCGGAACGTGAAGAACCCAAACACCCACGCGATGACGGCGGGCACCAGCACGACGAGCAGCAGCGCATACGCGAGATGCTGCGTGCCTTCCCAGTACCACGGCAACTGATGCCAGTCGAGAAACACCATGAAATCGGGCAGATCGCTGCCGTACTTGCCGTCGTGACCGATCGCGCGCATCAGGTACATGCCGATCGCGTAGCCGCCGAGCGCGAAGAAGAGGCCGTGCCCGAGGCTCAGGATGCCGCAATAACCCCACACGAGATCGAGCGCGAGCGCGGCAATCGCATAGCACATCAGCTTGCCGACCAGCGTCATCGCATAGGCAGACAGGTGGAACGCGCTCGTCTCCGGCAGCACCAGCGCCGTGAACGGCACGCCCAGCCCGATCGCGATGATCAGCGCGACCAGCAGTTGCCATGCGCGGCGTGACAGCAGGGCGGGGCGCGGCGGCAGGCCGAGCGCGAAACCTTCGAGACGTTCGCGTTCGCTCGCCTGCGCTTTGCCGTGCGGATGAGTCGAAGTGGAAGCGGAAGTCGTCGCGGATGTCATGTCACGCCTCCGCGCTGCGGCCCTTCAGGGCGAACATGCCCTGCGGACGCTTCTGGATGAACAATACGATCAGCACCAGCACCGCGATCTTCGCGAGCACGGCGCCCCAGAACGGCTCGATGGCCTTGCTGACGAGCCCGAGCCCGAAGCCGCCGATCACCGTCCCCGCCAGCTGGCCGACGCCGCCCAGCACGACGGCCATGAACGAATCGATGATGTAGCTCTGCCCGAGGTCCGGGCCGACATTGCCGATCTGCGACAGCGCGCAGCCGCCCAGACCGGCGATGCCCGCGCCGAACGCGAACGCATACGAATCGACATACGCCGTCTTCACGCCGACGCACGCGGCCATGCGGCGGTTTTGCGTGACGGCGCGCACGAAGAGGCCCAGGCGCGTCTTCGTCAGCACCGCCCACGCGATGCCGACGACGATCAGCGAGAACGCGAGAATCGCGAGCCGGTTGTACGGCAGGATCAGATTCGGCAGCACGGTGACGCCGCCGCTCATCCAGGACGGGTTCACGACCTGCACGTTCTGCGCGCCGAACAGCATGCGCGTCGCCTGGATCAGTATCAGGCTCACGCCGAAGGTGGTCAGCAGCGTTTCGAGCGGGCGTCCGTACAGATGCTTCAGCACGAGCCGTTCGAGCACGATGCCGACCAGCGCCGCCACCACGAACGAAGCGGGCACGGCAATGAGCGGATACCAGTCGAACGCGCCGGGCGCGTAGCGCTGTACGAGGTTCTGCACGACGTATGTCGCGTACGCGCCGATCATCAGGAATTCGCCGTGCGCCATGTTGATCACGCCGATCAGCCCATACGTGATCGCGAGGCCCAGCGCCGCGAGCAGCAGCACGCTGCCAAGCGACAGACCGGCGAACAGCGTGCCCGCGATCTCGCTGCGGCGCTGGATCGAATCGAGTGCATCGATGCCCGTCTGCGCCGCTTCGCGCACGCGCGCATCGCTTTCGACGAACGTGCCGTCGGGCTTCTTCGCGACGAGCGGACGGAGAAGTTCGTACATGTCGAGATCGTGCCGCGCGGCGACGAGCTTCACCGCTTCGAGTCGTTTGGCCGCGTCTGCGTCGTGCAGCGCCGTCATCGCCCACAGCGTGTCGAGGCGCTTTCTCAGCGTCGGGTCGGTTTCTTTCGCACGCGCGGCATCGATCTGGGGCTTCATCGACGGATCGGGGCTTTGCAGCAGCGCAGTAATCGCGGCGGCGCGCTTCGAGGCATCGGGCGAATCGAGTTGCAGGCCCGACAGCGCGCCCGCGACCTTCGTGCGCAACAGGTTGTTCAGTGTGACGGCTTGCGCGTCGCCGGCGGCGACTGTCTTGCCCGTCACGGCATCGCGCGCGGTGTCGCCGTCCTGAATCAGCACCTGGCCCGAGTCGGTGGCGAGCGCGTTGTCGTCGGACAGCGCCTTGAGCAGCGCCATCGATGGCGCGTCGTGATTGGCGATCAGTTTGTCGATGGCGGCCGACTTCGCGTCGAAGTCATCGCCGCCGAGGGGCGCGACGTCGTCGGCCGTCAATGCGTAGGCGCTCGCGGGCGCCAGCGCGGCAAGCGCGGCGCCGAGCGCACATGAAGCGGCAACGATGCGCGCGCGCCGGCTCAGAGCGCGCAGCGCGTGCAGCGTAGTGCGGCTGAGCGTGGAATTGGAGTACGCCATGATGGTCTTCAGAGAAAAGCCAGCAAGCAGGCGCGCGATGCATGCAGCGGACAGCGCATCGCGCGATTGCGTCGCGCGCGTCGTATCGCGTGCTGCTTCGCGCGTACGTCGAAGCGCGAAGCAGCACGCGATAAGCGCGCGGTGCGAAGCGGTGCGTGCTTCATGAACGGCAGTAAGCACGCACCGGTGAAACGCGTCACGCCACGCGCGAACGGCGGCGCAGAAACTCCGGAATCGAAGTGACGACATCCGGCTTGCCCTGGTTGCCCGCGATATACGGGCTCCACGGCTGCGCGCGAATCGCGGTCTTGGTCTTCCACACGACGTTGAACTGGCCGTCCGCGCGCACTTCGCCGATCATCACGGGCTTGTGCAGGTGATGGTTGCCGTCCATTTCGAGCGTGAAGCCCGACGGCGCCGCGAACTTCTGGCCGACCATCGCGACGCGCACCTTGTCGACATCCGTGCTCTTCGCTTTTTCGACGGCCTGCTTCCACATGTGAATGCCGACGTAAGTCGCTTCCATCGGGTCGTTGGTCACGCGCTTCGTGCCGCCCGGCAGGTTCTGCGACTTGACCCACTCGGCCCATTGTTCCTTGAACTTCGTGTTCGACGTGCCCTTCACCGACATGAAGTAGTTCCATGCCGCGAGGTTGCCGACCAGCGGCTTCGTGTCGATGCCGCGCAGCTCTTCTTCGCCGACCGAGAACGCGACGACGGGCACGTCGGTCGCCTTCAGCCCCTGGTTGCCGAGCTCCTTGTAGAACGGCACGTTCGAGTCGCCGTTCACAGTCGAGATCACGCAGGTCTTACCGCCTTGCGAGAACGTCTTGATGCTCGCGACGATCGTTTGATAGTCGCTGTGGCCGAACGGCGTGTAGACCTCCTGGATGTCGGTCTCCTGCACGCCCTTCGACTTGAGGAACGCGCGCAGGATCTTGTTCGTGGTGCGGGGGTACACATAGTCGGTGCCGAGCAGGAAGAAGCGCTTGGCGCCGCCGCCTTCGGCGCTCATCAGGTATTCGGTGGCGGGGATCGCCTGCTGGTTCGGCGCGGCGCCCGTGTAGAACACGTTGCGCGACATCTCTTCGCCTTCGTACTGCACGGGGTAGAACAGCAGGCCGTTGAGTTCCTCGAACACGGGCAGCACCGACTTGCGCGACACGGAGGTCCAGCAGCCGAACACGCAGGCCACCTTGTCCTGCGTCAGAAGCTGGCGGGCCTTCTCGGCGAACAGCGGCCAGTTCGAAGCGGGATCGACCACCACCGGCTCGAGCTTGCGGCCCATCACGCCGCCGCTTGCGTTGATTTCGGCGATCGTCATCAGTGCGGTGTCTTTCAGCGACGTCTCCGAGATCGCCATCGTGCCCGACAACGAGTGCAGGATGCCGACCTTGATCGGACCGCTGCCCGTATCGGCATGCGCGAAAGGAACCTTGCCCGCGAGTGCGAGCGCGCCCGACATGGAGCCGAGCTTCAGCAGACTGCGACGTTTCATGTGCTTCCCCTTGCCATAGGATGGTGGTGAGTAACCGACGGACGTTGTGCTTCGCGTCCTTGTTTGCGTTATGTGCAGACGTTGTGTGCAGACCGTTGCCGGGCCGGATACTGCAAGGCATATGCCAACTTCGCGTCGGGTTGTGGAACAGGCGCCGGGCGTGCTGCGGTGCGGCTCGCTGGCGGTGCGGCATCGTGTGGCGTTATGCGCGTTGGGCGCGAAAGCGGTGCACCGCAAGGGCGTGCGCCTCGTTCAGGTGCGCGCCGCGCTGCAACGGAGCGCGCCGCGCCATGTCCCGGATTCGCCCGCGCGGCGCCGGTGCATCGCCGCCGCGCCGTTGTGCATGGGCGTGCGCCTGCCTACACTGGAAACCCGACCGACCTCATCAGAGAGAGGAGACACGACATGAATGAACGCGCTGCATCCCCGGCAAGCGCCGCGACAACCCCCGACATGGCGGCCTTCTGGATGCCATTCACCGCGAACCGGCAGTTCAAGAGCGCGCCGCGGCTGCTGTCGGGCGCGAAGGGGATGTATTACACGTCGCACGATGGCCGGCGCATTCTCGACGGCACGGCGGGGCTATGGTGCGTGAATGCCGGGCATTGCCGCGACGAGATCGTCGCCGCCGTGCAGGCACAGGCCGCCGAGATGGACTTCGCGCCGACCTTCCAGATGGGCCATCCGAAGGCGTTCGAAGCCGCGACGAAGATCGCGAAGCATACGCCCGGCGATCTCAAGCACATCTTTTTCACGAACTCGGGTTCCGAAGCCGTCGATACCGCGCTGAAGATCGCGCTCGCCTATCACCGCGCGCGCGGCGAAGGGCAGCGCACGCGGATGATCGGGCGCGAGCGCGGCTATCACGGCGTCGGCTTCGGCGGCATTTCGGTCGGCGGGATCGCGCCGAACCGCAAGGCTTATTCAGGTGCGATGCTGCCCGCCGTCGATCATCTGCCGCATACGCTCAACCTCAAGGAAGCGGCGTTCTCGAAAGGCCAGCCCGCGTGGGGCGCCCATCTCGCCGACGAACTGGAGCGGCTCGTCACGCTGCACGACGCGTCGACGATCGCGGCCGTGATCGTCGAGCCCGTGGCGGGATCGACGGGCGTGCTGATCCCGCCGCAAGGCTATCTGCAGCGGCTGCGCGAGATTTGCGACCGGCACGGCATCCTGCTGATCTTCGACGAGGTCATTACCGGCTGGGGACGTCTTGGCGCGGCGTTTGCCGCGCAGTACTTCAACGTGACGCCCGATCTGCTGACGATGGCCAAAGGCACCAACAACGCCGCCGCGCCGATGGGCGCCGTCGCCGCGAGCAGCCGCATTCACGATGCGATCGTCAACGGCGCGCCTGCCGGCATCGAACTGTTTCATGGCTACACGTACTCAGGGCATCCCATCGCGGCGGCCGCTGCGTGCGCGACGATCGATCTGTACGAACGCGAGGGATTGTTCGACCGTGCGGCGAAGATGGCGCCTGTGTTCGAGGCTGCGATTCACAAGCTGCAGGGCGAGCGGCATGTGATCGATGTGCGCAACCTGGGGCTCGTCGGCGGGGTGGAACTGAAGTCGCGCGACGGCGCACCGGGCGCGCGTGCTTACGAGGTGTTCGTGCGCTGCTACGAGAAGGGTGTGCTGACGCGTTATACGGGCGATATTCTGGCGTTCTCGCCGCCGCTCATCATCGATGAGGCGCAGATCGACGAGTTGTTCCGGACCGTGACGGAGGTGTTGAGGCAGACGGATTGAAGTTTGGCACGCCAGGGAAAGGAAAAGCGGACGGCTGGTGTGACCCCGTCCGCTTTTTTGTCGGTGCCTGCTGCGTCAGAACACGATGTACGGGCCCGTCTGCGTGCCGACCTTCGCGCCGCTCATGACCGTGTAGACATTGCGGCCGTAGAAGAACGGCAGGCCCCACAGGAAGTACGTCGAGATAGGGCCTGGCACGCAGAAGGTCACGCTGACGTAGGGCATGTTGACGCTGTAGAGCGTGTTGTAGGGCGGTGTGGGGCTCTTGAGCGTGCTGTCGACCGTGATCGTCGCGACGTTGACGGGGACGGTCGGCGTGGTCGGCGTGTCGTTGTGGTTCGTGTTGCCAGATGTGTTCGTGCCGCTGGCAGGCGTGTCGGCCGAAGGCGTGCTCGCCGCGGCCGGTGTGCTGGCTGCGGAAGGACTACTCGCTCCCGAAGGCGTATTTCCTGCCGATGAAGAATTCGATGAGGACGACGAACTCGATGAAGACGACGCGTTTCCTGCCGCCGACGTACTGGCGCCAGAAGCTGCGCTAGCGGGCGAAGCGGGACTTGCCGCGGGCTTGGCGGGCGAGTTGTTGCTGACAGGCTGGTTCGAACCGGTGTCGTCGCTGCCACCGCCGCCGCATGCCGCGAGCGTGATAGTCGCTGTGAGCAGCGCGGCGAGAAGCTCGCTGCGGGAAACGTGACGGGGAAAGAGGACGGGAAAGAGGGCGAGGGAGCGGCGCGTCATTGCAGATCATCCACGTTGACGTTGGCGGGCACGAGGCGCGGCACGAAGGCGCGGCCCGCGAATGCGCCCTGATGTCCGACCGACTCGATCTGCAACTCGCCGTTGCGTGAAATCAATGGGCCGATGCCACGCGCGCGACGTTGTCCCGCCGCGGCGTAGTTCGGAAAGTAGCTGCCGAGCAACGCCTGCATGTCGGGCAGTACGGGCCCTTGCCATGTCACCGCGAACACCACGTTGCCCGCCGACACGTATTCGCGGATCGTCACGCCGTCGGCGCTCTGCGATTGATCCATTGCGCGTCAAACCTCGCCCTTCAGGGCGTGGAAGGATAGCGCGGACGGCGCAGCCGTCATTCCAGGGCCTCAGTGCGGCGTGCGCTGTTGCTCGATGTACTGGCGCACGACCGCAATGGGCGCGCCGCCGCACGACCCCGCAAAGTAGGATGGCGACCAGAGCGCACCGCCCCACAGCTTGCGCCGGATGGTCGGGTAGTCCTTCTGCCGAATCATCCGGCTCGAAACCCCCTTCAGGCTGTTCACGAGCGCCGACACGGCGACCTTGGGCGGATAGTTCACGAGCAAATGCACGTGGTCGTCTTCGCCATCGAACTCTACTAGCTCGGCTTCGAAGTCGCGGCAGACGCTCGCGAACACCACGCGCAGGTCATCAATGATTTCCTTGGTGAAGACGCCTCGCCGATATTTTGTTACGAAGACCAAATGCACGTGCATGAGGAATACGCAGTGCCTTCCATGCCTCATGTGTGGGTCTTTAATGCGTGGGCGGCCCATATTTACCCTCTTGCGTAGTTTCAAAGGCCAAAGTATATTGCTCGACATGGAACTCCTTCAAGCCTTCAAATTCGAACTCATGCCGACCGGCGAGCAGGCGCGCAAGATGCGCCAGTTCGCGGGCGCGTGCAGGTTCGTCTATAACAAGGCGTTGGCGTTTCAGAAGGAAAACCACGCGGCCGGTCAGAAGTTCGTCGGATACGTCGGCATGGCGAAGCGCCTGACGGAATGGCGCAATAGCGTGGATACGCCGTGGCTGAAGGATGGCCCAGTGCATACGCAGCAGCACGCGCTTAAGCATCTCGAAGCAGCCTTCAAAAACTTCTTCGCGGGCCGTGCGTCGTTTCCGCAGTTCAAGCGCAAGGGCTTGGGCGATAGCTTCCTGTTCCCCGACAAGAATCAGATTGAGGTCGATGCCGGCAACGGGCGCATCAAGGTCCCGAAGCTCGGATGGCTGCGCTACCGCAAGAGCCGCGACGTTCTCGGCGAGGTTCGCTCGGCTACAGTGTCGCTTCGCGCGGGCAAGTGGTACGTGTCCATCCTCACGCGCCGCCAGGTCGAGTGGCCGGTTCCGCATGGCCCTGCTGTTGGTATCGACGTGGGCGTGGCACGCTTCGCGACCATGAGCGACGGCTCGTACATCGCGCCGCTCGCGTCGTTCCGTAAGCACGAGCAGCGCCTCGCGAAGTCTCAGCGCCGCATGGCCCGCAAGGTCAAAGGCAGCAGCAACTGGAAAAAGGCGAAGGCCCGCATCCAGAATATTCACGCGCGCATCGCAAACGCGCGGTCTGATTTTCTGCACAAGGCTTCGAACACGATCAGCAAAAACCACGCAATGATTGCGGTCGAAGACCTGAAAATCAGAAACATGTCGAAGTCGGCGAAAGGCACGGCAGACGCCCCCGGGCGCAATGTCCACGCGAAGTCCGGCCTCAACAAGTCAATTCTCGATCAGGGCTGGGGTGAGTTTCGCCGCCAACTCGAATACAAGACGGCACGGCGCGGCGGATTCTTCGTCGCGGTAGACCCAAAGAACACGAGCCGCACGTGCCCGTGTTGCGGCCATGTCTCGAAGGAAAACCGGAAGACGCGAGCGCTATTCGCCTGCGTCAACTGCGGACACAAGGCGAACGCCGATCACGTCGGCGCGCTCAACGTTTTAGCGGCAGGACATGCCGTTATTGCCTGTGGAGGGATGGCGCAGTCAGGCCAACCGGCGAAGCAGGAACCCGCCGAAGGTGCTTGCGCACCAGTAGGAATCCTCGTCCTTTAGGGCGAGGAGGATGTCAAGCACCGTGTAAGCCGCAGAAGCCGCAGACGAAGCCAAAGGCGCCGCGGCGCTCAGCGCGGTTCGCGAGGCGGGCGCGATGGCGCGTGCACCGGCAGGTGCGGAAGGCGCGGCGCCCAGCGTCGCATGACAAACGACGGGCATCAGCAATGCCGTCGCCAGAACAAATCCAGGCGATTTCATACGGTCGTGTTTCCCGAGAGCAAAACACGGCATGTTGATCGATCGGTGGATCAGGATGACATAGTCAATTTCTGAAATGTTGTAGGGAAATTTCCAGATCTGCGGGGCCGCGCAGAAGAGGCGGCCTGGAACGAACGCGCAGGCGTGCAAATGAAAACGCGCCGGCAGAACGCCGGCGCGCGGGAGACTTCAGTTGCATCGGACGCGCGACACGGTCGCGCTCGATGCTCGATACTCAATACGTCGGCACGGAAGGATCGACCTGGCGCGACCACGCGTCGATGCCGCCGTACAGATTGAACACGTCCTTGTAGCCGCGCGATTCGAGGAACATCGCCACTTGCGCGCTGCGCGCGCCGTGATGGCAGATGCAGACGATCTGCACGTCGTCGTCGAGTTCCTCACTGCGCGCGGGAATGTCGCGCATCGGGATCGACAGGCTGCCGGCGATCTTCGCCGTTTCGATTTCCCAAGGTTCGCGCACGTCGAGCAGCACGGGCGCCTGGCGCGATTGATCGGCGAGCCATTCGGCGAGGGCGGGGGCGGTCAGGTTTTGCATGGTCGGACTCTTCGAAGAGGCGGGCGCTCAGAACTTGAAGCGCGGGCCGTGTACGGCGTTCTGCAGCGGCTCGACGTAGGTTTCGAACACGTCGGCAATGCGGAACTGCTTTTCGTCGACGCGCGTAATGATCTGCGCCTTCATCACGGGCGCGGTGCCCACGAACGCAGCGAGACGGCCGCCGATCTTCAGGTGCTCGAGCATTTCCTGCGGCAGCACGGGCAGGCCGCCCGACACGCAGATCACGTCGTACGGCGCGGCCGCGCTCCAGCCGCGCGCGGCGTCGCCCGTGACGACTTCCGCGTTCAGCACGCCGTTCGCCGCCAGATTCGACTTCGCGAGTTCGGCCAACTCGGGCTCGATGTCGACCGTCAGCACGTGCTGAGAGCGATGCGCGAGCAGCGCCGCCATGTAACCCGAACCGGCGCCGATCTCCAGCACGGTTTCGTGCTTCTTCAGCGCCAGTTCCTGCAGCACGCGCGCTTCGATGCGCGGCGCCAGCATGTGCTGGCCGGCCGGCAGCGGAATTTCGAAATCGACGAACGCCAGCTCGCGGTACGCGGCGGGCACGAAGTTCTCACGCTTGACGATCGACAGCAGATTCAGCACGTCCTGGTCGAGCACTTCCCACGGACGGATTTGCTGTTCAATCATGTTGAAACGCGCTTGTTCGATGTTCATGATCAATTCGGCAGTGTGGTTGGGGTGCGGGCAGCGGAATGTGTCGAGGGACCACTGCGCCACTGTTGCGGGTCTTCGTACGGCTGTCGGGCCGGCTTTGTTCGCGGCGGTCGTTCCCAGGTTCGATCCGTCACCCGGTCACGGTTAACTGGGGAATTGTACCAAACCGCGCGTCGATGCCGCCCTGTAACGGGCATGCCGCCCGCCGCGCGGCTCGGTGTAAATCCCTACGCAATCGGGCTTGCGGTTCGCGCGGATCTCGACCAAGAATGTAATCGATTACATCCAGGAGCGAGACACGGTGGACAAACCGTCGGTCGGCAAACCGTCCCGGCCCGATCCGCTATCGTCGCCGTCCGGCGCAGCCGGGACCGACGCGCGTGGCGGGCTGCACGCGGCATCGGAAGGGTTGTCGATCGCGGGCGTCGCCGAGCAGGCGGGCGTTTCCGTCGCCACGGTGTCGCGCGTGCTCAACGGGCATGCGAACGTTCGCCCGGCCACGCGCGACAAGGTGCTCGCCGCCGTCGCGACGAGCGGCTACCGCGTCAACGAACTCGCGCGCAACCTGCGCACGGCCGAAAGCCGCCTGCTGCTCACCATGGTCCCCGACGTCGGCAATCCGTTTTATGCCGAAGTGATCCGCGGCATCGATTCCGTCGCGCGGCAGCACGGCTACTTCATGCTGCTGTCCGATACGGGCGCCGATCCGGGCCGCGAGCGCAGCTATTTCGACCTGCTGCGCCGCCGCCGCGCGGACGGCGCGATCTGTCTCGATCCCGCCACCGTCCAGCAGGCGCTGGCGGAGGAATCGAACGCGCTGCCGTGGGTGGCATGCTGCGAGTTCGATTCGTCGGTGGGCGTGCCGTATGTCGGCATCGACAACTACGGCGCGGCGGGCGACGCCGTGCGCCATCTGCTCGCGCGCGGCCACCGGCGCATCGCGCTGATCAATTCCGACGATCACTACCTGTACGCGCAGCAGCGCCAGCAAGGCTATCTCGACGCGCTGCGCGATGCGGGCATCGCCGCCGACGAACGCTGGCGGCTGAACGTGAACAGCCTCGACTACGAAGCGGGCGCGTCGGCGGCGGCGCGGCTGATGACGTACGCCGACGCGCCCGACGCGATCTTCGCCGTGTCGGATACGCTCGCGATCGGCGTGATTGCGGGCTTGCGCAGCGTGGGCAAGCGCGTGCCCAACGACGTCGCCGTCGTGGGCTTCGACGACATTTCGCTGGCGGCGCAAATCGAGCCACCTCTCACGACGATCGCGCAGCCGATGCGCGAGCTCGGCGAAACGGCCGCGCGCCTGTTGCTGCGACGGCTCGCGAACCCCACCGAACACGTGCCGGGCGTGCTGCTGCCGCATCGGCTCGTGATCAGACAGAGCGCATGAGAGGGCCGCCACGATGAGTCTCGCCGTCCGCTTCGACGACATCCGCAAGGACTTCGGTCCCGTGCGCGTGCTGCACGGCGTGAGCTTCGACATTGCGCCCGGGCGCATCTATGGCCTGCTCGGCGAAAACGGCGCGGGCAAATCGACGCTGATGAAGATACTCGCGGGCTACGAATCGGCTACGGACGGCAACGTGCTGATCGACGGCCACGCGCAGCACTTCACCGGTTCGCGCGATGCGGAAGCCGCGGGCATCGTGCTGATTCACCAGGAGTTCAATCTCGCCGAGCATCTGACGATCGCGCAGAACATGTACCTGGGCCACGAGAAGCGCAAGGGGCTGTTCGTCGACGACGCGGCGATGCGCAACGAAGCGAAGCGCTATCTCGCGCAGGTCGGCTTGCACAAGCAGCCCGACACGAAAGTGCGCGATCTGATCGTCGCGGAAAAGCAGATGGTGGAGATCGCGAAGGCGCTGTCGCGGCGCGCGCGGCTGCTCATCATGGACGAGCCGACGGCCACGCTCACGCCGTCGGAGACCGAGCGTCTGTTCGCGCTGATGACGAAGCTCAAGGCCGACGGCGTGACCATCGTCTATATCTCGCACAAGCTCGACGAAGTGGAGCACATCACCGACGAAGTGATCGTGATGCGCGACGGCCGTTTCGTCGCGCGCAGCGAGACGGCGCTGCTCGCGCGTCAGCAGATGGCGAACCTGATGGTCGGGCGCGAGCTGTCGGACATGTTTCCCGACAAATCGCCGCCCGCCGCCACCGCGCCCATCGCGCTGAAAGTGGCGCATCTGAGCGTGCCCGACTGGGTCGACGATCTGAGCTTCGAAGTGCGCGCGGGGGAAGTGTTCGGCTTCGCGGGACTGGTGGGCGCGGGCCGCACGGAAGCATTCGAGGCGATCATCGGCTTGCGCAAGCACACGTCGGGCGCAGTCGAAATCGCGGGGCGCAAGGCCGAGCTGCACAGTCCGCGCGACGCGATGCGGCGCGGCCTCACGTATCTGAGCGAGGACCGCAAGGGCAAGGGGCTGCATGTGAACCTGAGCCTGCAGGACAACCTCACGCTGATGACGCTCGAACGCTACGCGCATCCGCTGCTCGACATGAAGGCGGGGCGCGAAGCGTTGACGCGTGCCGTGCGCGAATTCGGTATCCGCACGGGCGATCTGGGCAGCCGCGCGCGCATGCTGTCGGGCGGCAACCAGCAGAAGCTCGCGCTCGCCAAGTTCCTGCAGCCGAATCCGGACGTGATCGTGCTCGACGAGCCGACGCGCGGCGTCGACATCGGCGCCAAGCGCGACATCTATTTTCTGATTCACCGGCTCGCCGCCGAAGGGCGTGCCGTGATCGTCATTTCATCCGAACTGATCGAGCTGATCGGGCTGTGCCATCGCGTCGCCGTGATGCGCGCGGGCCGCCTGCAGGCGACGCTCGGCCTTGACCATCTGACCGAAGAGGAGTTGATCGCTCATGCGACCGGCACACACTGACACCGCGCCAGGCGGGCGCGCGATGCGCCTTGCGCATCGTCTGCATGGTCTCGGGCCGCTCGCCGGGCTGATCGTGCTGTGCATCGCGGGCACACTGCTCAATCGCGACTTCGCCACCGTCGACAACATGATGAACGTGCTCACGCGCACGTCGTTCATCGGCATCATCGCGGTCGGCATGACGTTCGTGATCATTTCGGGCGGCATCGATCTGTCTGTCGGTTCGATGGCGGCGCTGATCGCGGGCATCATGATCTGGCTGATGAACCTGCTGGCGGCGGCGCCGGGCGGTCACGCGTTCGCGCCGCTGACCATCGTGCTGATCGGCATTGCGAGTGCGTTCGTGCTCGGCGGCGTGTTCGGCTGCGCGCATGGACTGCTGATCACGAAAGGGCGCATCGAGCCGTTCATCGTCACGCTGGGCACGCTTGGCATTTTCCGCGCGGTGCTCACGTGGCTCGCCGACGGCGGCGCGCTCACGCTCGACAACAACCTGTCCGATCTTTACGGCCCGGTCTATTACGCGAGCCTGTTCGGCGTGCCCGTGCCGATCTGGGTGTTCCTCGTCGTCGCGGCGGGCGGCGCGCTGATCCTCAACCGGACGGCATTCGGCCGGCATGTGCAGGCGATCGGTTCGAACGAGCAGGTTGCGCGCTATGCGGCGATTCGCGTCGATACCGTGAAGATCGTGACGTATGTGCTGCTCGGCATCTGCGTGGGCGTGGCGACGGTTTTATACGTGCCGCGGCTCGGTTCCGCCACGCCGACGACGGGGTTGTTGTGGGAACTGGAAGCCATCGCGGCTGTGGTGGTGGGCGGCACCGCGCTCAAGGGGGGAGAAGGGCGCGTGGTGGGCACCGTGATCGGGGCGATTCTGCTGTCCGTTATCGCCAATATTCTCAACCTCACCAGCATTATTAGCGTGTATCTGAATGCCGCTGTTCAGGGCGTCGTGATTAT
This sequence comes from Burkholderia sp. E7m39, assembly GCA_001319865.1. Classification (GTDB taxonomy): domain Bacteria; phylum Pseudomonadota; class Gammaproteobacteria; order Burkholderiales; family Burkholderiaceae; genus Paraburkholderia; species Paraburkholderia bengalensis. Next base: position 17,127 of record BBSL01000082.1, read on the forward strand.
TGTTGTGGCGTTTTTGCAGCGTGGGCGGAGGTAAGGGTGATAGGCTCGTTGCCTGTGCGGCGGCACGATGGCTTGCGCTTAGCTGCGGCATTCGCCATGCGGTGTTTGCTGCGCGGGCTGTTGCGGTTTTGGGTTTGCTTTTGCTTTCGCGGGCATCCGCGTTGCGCCTGCGCGGCGCGGGCGTTGCCCCTGTGCGGGGCGGCACTTACTTTCTTTGCCGCCGCAAAGAAAGTAAGCAAAGAAAGCGGGCTCACACCGCCAATCGTTGACGATTACCCACGGGCCCCCGACGTCCCCGCGCCTCGCGCGACATCGCAGCCGCTCATGTTCGTTGCCAACGCACTGACGGAATGCGTCACCCGCTCCGCGCGCGCGTACGACGGCAAACGGAGTCGAATGGGTGATGCCCATTTGCGGCAAACGTATGCAGGTTGCCGCGCCGCGCGCGGCGACGCACGCACAGGAAAACGACATCGTTGCGCGATGGTTTCCCGTGCGGCGCGATGGCCGACACATCGTTTGCCGCAAGGGGGCGCAGGAGCGCCGACGTGGCGGGCCGCATCGGTTGCGCGTGACGTGGGTGAGACGGCTATTCGGAGTGCTTGGGACGGACATGAACGAGCAAGCTTGAGTGCGAAGCACGGGGACGTTGAGAGCCCGTGGGTAGGTGTCAAACATTGGCGGTGTGAGCCCGCTTTCTTTGCTTACTTTCTTTGCGGCGGCAAAGAAGTAAGTGCCGCCCCGCACAGGGGCAACGCCCGCGCCGCGCAGGCGCAACGCGGTGCCCGCGAAAGCAAACCCAAAACCGCAACAGCCTGCGCAGCAAAAACCAGCATCGCGGATGCCAGCGCAAGCAAGAGCAAAACGGCAAAAAGCCTGCGCAGCAATCAACCGAACACCAACACCGCCCGGCCAGGGCACCGCAGTGAAACAGCAGCCAAAACCAGGAGACACAACCATGAAGCAGATCATTCGCGCAGTCGGCGCCGGAATGCTGGCGCTCAGCATGTTGAGCCTCACGACGGGCGCCGCGCGCGCCGACGACAAGGTCACGCTCGGCGTTGCCATCCCGACAGCCGATCACGGCTTCACGGGCGGCATCGTCTGGTGGGCGAACAAGGCCAAGGCCGATCTGGAGAAAGCACATCCCGACCTGAAAGTAATCGTGAAGACGGCGGCCAACGCGCCCGAGCAGGCGAACCAGTTGCAGGATCTCGTGACGGTGAACAAGATCAACGCGCTGGTGATCTTTCCGTATGAGTCGGCGTCGCTCACGCAGCCCGTTGCGCAGGTGAAGAAGAAAGGCGTCTACGTGACGGTGGTCGATCGCGGCCTCACCGATACGAGCGCGCAAGACGCCTATGTCGCCGGCGACAACACCGCGTTCGGCAAGATTCCCGCCGAGTACCTGGCGAAGGCGCTCGGCGGCAAGGGCGACATCGTCGCGCTGCGCGGCATTCCGACCACGCTCGACAACGAACGCTGGACAGCCTTCACGGGTGTGCTGAAGAACTATCCGAACATCAAGATTCTCGATGCGAAGTACGCCAACTGGAATCGCGACGACGCGTTCAAGGTGATGCAGGACTACCTCACGCGCTTCAAGCACATCGACGCCGTCTGGGCCGCCGACGACGACATGGCCGTCGGCGTGATGAAGGCGATCGATCAGGCCAAGCGCACCGACATCAAGATCGTGTTCGGCGGCGCGGGCTCGAAGGGCATGGTGAAGAACGTGATGGACGGCGCGCCGCTGATCCAGGCCGACGTGTCGTACTCGCCGAAGTTCATCTACGACGCGATCAAGCTGACGGCGGAGGCGCGCCTCAAGGGCGACAAGCTGCCGCCCACGACGATCATTCCGTCCGTGCTGATCACGAAGGAGAACGCGAAGGAGTTCTACTTCCCCGACTCGCCGTTCTGAGCCACGGACGCAATCCCACGTGGCGCGCGCCGCGTTCGTCTCGCCGGCGAGCGCAGGCGGCGCCGCTCCACTCCATCGACGGGAGAAGCACGATGAAAACGATCAAGGGTCCAGCCATTTTTCTCGCGCAGTTCGTGGGGGACGCGCTGCCGTTCGACAATCTCGCGCATCTCGCCGGATGGGCGGCGCGGCTCGGCTACAAGGGCATACAGGTGCCCGCCGATCCGCGCCTCATCGATCTCGAGCAGGCAGCGTCGAGCCAGACGTATTGCGATGACCTGCTGGGCGTCGCCGCCGATGAGGGCGTCGTCATCACCGAACTCGCGACGCATCTGCAAGGGCAGCTGGTTGCCGTGCATCCCGCGTACGACGTGCTGTTTGACGGTTTCGCCGCGCCGCATGTGCGTGGCAATCCCGCCGCGCGCACGCAATGGGCCGTGCAGCAGATGAAGTGGGCCGCGAAGGCGTCGCAGCGTCTCGGTCTCACTGCGCATGTGACCTTTTCGGGTGCGCTCGCGTGGCCGTATGTGTACCCGTGGCCTCAGCGCCCCGCGGGCCTCATCGAGACTGCGTTCGACGAACTCGCGCGCCGCTGGACGCCTATTCTGGATGCGTTCGACGAAGCAGGCGTCGATGTGTGCTACGAACTGCATCCCGGCGAGGATCTGCACGACGGCGTGACGTTCGAGCGTTTTCTGTCCGTCGTGAAGGACCACGCTCGCGCGAACATCCTGTTCGATCCGAGCCATTACGTGCTGCAGCAACTCGATTACCTCGCGTTCATCGATATCTATCACGAGCGCATCAAGTGCTTCCACGTGAAGGATGCCGAGTTCCGTCCAGACGGACGGCAAGGCGTGTATGGCGGCTATAGCGGCTGGGTCGAGCGCGCGGGGCGCTTCAGGTCTCTCGGCGACGGGCAGGTCGACTTCAAGGCCATCTTCTCGAAGATGGCGCAATATGATTATCCGGGCTGGGCGGTGCTCGAATGGGAGTGCGCGCTGAAGCATCCCGAAGACGGCGCGCGCGAAGGCGCGGCGTTCATCGCGCAGCACATCATCCGCGTGGCCGAGCGTGCGTTCGACGACTTCGCGGACAGCGGCGCGAATGCCGGGCAACTGAAGCGCGTGCTCGGCCTGTGACACTCGCCAACAGGAGCAGACGATGACACGGAGACTCAGACTGGGCATGGTCGGCGGCGGACAGGGCGCGTTCATCGGCGCCGTGCACCGGATCGCTGCGCGTATCGACGATCGCTTCGAATGGGTGGCGGGCGCGCTGTCGTCGGACCCGCAGCGCGCGCAGGCGAGCGCCGACGAGGCGAACATCGCGCGCAGCTACGCGAGCTGGAGCGAGATGGCGCGTGCCGAGGCCGCGCGCGACGACGGCATCGATGCCGTCGCGATCGTCACGCCGAACCATCTGCATGCGCCCGTCGCGACGGCGTTTCTGCAGGCGGGCATCCACGTGATCTGCGACAAGCCGCTGGCGATGACGCTCGAAGAAGGCGAAGCGCTCGCCAGGCTCGCGCGCGAGAAAAACCGGTTGTTCGCGCTGACGCATACGTACTCGGGCTATCCGATGATGCGCTACGCGCGCGAACTGATCGATCGCGGCGAGATCGGCGACGTGCGCGTCGTGCAGGTCGAATACGCGCAGGATTGGCTCGCACAGCCCATCGAACTGACGGGCGAAAACCGCCAGGCGGTGTGGCGCACCGACCCGAAGCAGGCGGGCCGCGCGGGCTGCCTCGGCGACATCGGCACGCACGCCTATCACCTCGCGGCCTTTGCAACGGGCATGCTGCCCGTCGAGATCGCGGCGGAGCTGCACACGTTCGTGGAAGGCCGCCCGGTCGACGATCACATTCAGGCGATGCTGCGCTACGGCAACGGCGCGCGCGGCATGCTGTGGGCGAGTCAGGTGGCGAGCGGTGAGGAGAATGCGCTGCGTTTGCGCGTGTACGGCACGAAGGCGGGCATCGCGTTCGATCAGGAGAACCCGAACGAACTGCTGTTCACGCCGCTTGCGGGCGCGACACAGACGTTCACGCGCGCACGCGTCGACAGTGCCGTGGCGCGCCACGCGACACGCGTGCCCGCCGGTCATCCCGAAGGCTATCTGGAAGCGTTCGCGCAACTGTACAAGGATGCCGCGCTGCAGATCGAGGCCATCGACGCAGGTTTGCCACCGCCAGCCGAAAGCCGTTTGCTGACCACCGTCGACGACGGCGTGGCGGGCTTGCGCTTCATCGATGCCGTGTTCGACAGCCACGCGAAGCTGGCGTACACACGCGTGAACAACGGCTAGGCGGCGAAGCGAGTCGTCAGCTTTTGCTGCGCTTGATCTGCTCTTCGAATGCGAGATCGAGCTTGCTGACTTTGCGCGGCTTTTTCGGGCCGTACGCGTCGACGAACTTCACGAACTCGTCGAGCGGCAGCGGATCGGACACCTTGCGGTCCGTGCCGTCCGACCGGTCGACCAGATAGAACAGCCCGCCCGACAGGCTGATGGCCGCGAAGCGCGCATTGCCGCTGCGGGTCTTTAGCCGTTCGACGGCATGGATGGCTCGGGTCGTACGCATGATCGTGGGCTGCCGCGCAGGGCGTTAAGTTTTGAGATTGCCGCACGATTCTACGACGTATACTCGCGCGCCGGTCGGTGCTATCGGTTGGTGGTGTCCGGCTTTTTGCGTACAACGTCGGAGCCCATCTCATCCATGTCATCTCCTCAGGACGCGCTCGACGCGCTCGCCCGCGCGCCGGATGATATCGAGCGCCTGCGCGCAGTGTGCCTTGCGCTGATCGAGCACAAGCGCGACGACGAACTTCTGCCGTACACCGAGCGCGCGCTCGCCATCGAGCCGCGCGATCTACACTTCGTCAACTGGCGCGCGCATGCGCTGGCGCTGCTCGGCCGTCATTTCGACGCCGTGGCGACATGGCGCCACTACGCCGCGTTGCCGTGGAAGCCCGCGTATTACGCAATGAGTCTGGGCCAGAGCCTCGTGATGTCGGGCGATCTCGAACGCGGCATGCCGATGCTGCGCGATGCATGGCAGCAGGCGGCGGCTGCGGGCGAATGGTTCGCGCACACGGCCGAGCATCGGTATGGCGAGGCGTTGCTGCGCGCGGCGCGGCCGTTGGGCTTCGAAACGTGGCTCGCGCGCAATCGCGGCGACAGCGGCACGTACCGGCCGGACGATATCCCCGCGTGGTCGGGCGAACAGGATCTGCGCGGCAAGCGCGTGCTGATCACCCATCAGATGGGTTTCGGCGATCAGTTCCTGCTGTTCGCGGGTCTCGCGCAGTGGCGGGCGGCGGGCGCGGACCTGATGGTGACCTGCGACCCGCAGGTGCATTCGCTGTTGCAGGCGTCGCTGCCCGATTGTCTCGTCGTGAGCGCGCCGCGCCCTTTGCATAGTCCGGAAACGTTGCCTGATGAGCTCGTTGCACGGATGCGCGAGTTCGGGCCCGATCTGCACGCGACATTGCTTCACGTGCCTCTGCTGGCCGCGCGGCAATCGCCGTTGCCGTCGCCTTTCTTTCCCGCGTATCTGCGCGCGCCCGACGCCGAGCGCGAAACGGCTGCCGCCTGGGCGCGCGAGCTTCGCGCGGCGCAGGCGGGCAAATCGCTAGTCGGTATTTTCTGGGACTGCAACCAGCGGCATGCGCATGAAGTCGGCGCGGTGATGCGCTGCTCGGCGATCCGGCGCAGTTTGCCGCTCGCCGAAGTGGACCGTCTGGTGACGCATCCGTCCGTCGCGGCGAAGCGGCATTTCGTGAGCCTGCATCATCCCGCCGTTCAGGGGTTTGCGGGCGTGCCGTCGGGGAATATCAGCGTCTATGAGCCCGGCATCAGCACGTTCGCGCAGACGGCCGCATGCATCGAACAGATGGATGCCGTGGTGGCCGTCGATTCGGGCGTCGCGAATCTCAGCGTGATGCTGGGCAAAATGACCATCGTGCCGCTGAACGTCGCGAGCGAATGGCGTTGGGGCATCGAGGGCGATTCGTCGCCGTGGATAGACAACCTGAAGCCGCTGCGTCAGACGCTGACGGGGGATTGGCGCAGCGTGATCGACGAGGCGGTGGCGTTTCTGGCGTGACGCTGGCGTTACGCTCGCGTTACGCTTTTAATCGCAGATCGCAAATTTGCATCGCCAATCGCAACGGCCGGAACGCGCGAGGCGTCAGCCGCTGCTGCATCGGGCGGGCAAACGATGGCGGGTTCGCTTACTGGCTCAAGTAAGTAAACTTCCCGTCCTTGACGATCCCCATCACGCTCGCGCGCTGATCCAGCCCGACGTGATCCTTCGCGCTCGTATTCACGACGCCGTTCGGCACCACCAGTTCATGCGCATGTTCGAGTTCGGTGCGCAAGGCCGCGCGGAACTCGGGCGTGCCCGGCTGCGCCGTCTTTAGCGCGCGCGCCACGGCGTCCTGCAAACGCGGATAGACACCCGCCGCATCGCCTGCGAACTGCGTGACCGAGTTCGGACCGTACTGGCCTTCGTACGCGTTGACGAACGCGAGCGCGGCCTTCTTCGCGGGATGATCGGCGGGCAGCGTGCGCGCGACGACGACGGGCTGCGTCGGGAACAGCGTGCCCTCGACGTCCTTGCCGCCGAGCTTGATGAACTCCGGCGTCGCGATGCCGTGCGTCTGATAGATCGCGCCCTTGTAGCCGCGCTCGACGAGCGTGCGCTGCGGCAGCACCGTCGGCGTGCCCGCGCCCGCGATCAGCACGGCGTCCGGCTTCGCGGCCATCAGCTTCAGGATCTGGCCCGTCACGCTCGCGTCGGTGCGGTTAAAGCGCTCCGTCGCGACGATCTGGATGTGGCGCAGCGCGGCGAACTTCGTGAACTCGTTGAGCCAGCTGTCGCCGTAGCTGTCGGCGAAACCGATGAAGCCGACCGTCTTCACGTTGTGATTCGACATGTAGCGCGTCATCACGTCGGCCATCGCGCTGTCCGTCTGCGCCATCTTGAACGCCCAGATCTTCTTGCCTTCCTGCGGTTCGACCACACTGGCCGAGCCGATCAGCGTGATCATCGGCGTCTGGCTTTCGGCGACGGGATCGAGCGCGGCCATCGCGGCGGGCGTGATGTTCGGACCGACGATCACATCGACGTGATCTTCGTTGATCAGCTTGCGGATGTTCTTGACTGCGTTGCCGGGATCGGAGCCGTCGTCGAGGATGATGTACTGCGCGTTCTGGCCGGCGATTGTCTTCGGCCACATCAGCATCGCGTTCTTGCTGGTGATGCCGATGGCGGCGGCGGGTCCCGTGCTCGACAGATCGATGCCGACCTTGATGTCTGCGTGCGCGGCGGCGGCGAAGCAAAGCGCGCCGAGCGCGGCGACGCGGGTCAGGGTGCGTTTGAATTTATTCTTCTGCGACGACATGCGAAAGATCTCCTGGCGGATAACGTGGCTGTTGTTATAACTGGTCAAAAGCGGCGGCTCAAAAATGGCGATTCGAAAAACTCAAAGCTCGTACGTCTCGTGCTCGCCCTTGAGCGCCTGCTCGATGAGCTTGCGGTTCAGGTTCGGCGACAGCAGTTCGACCAACGTATACACATAGCTGCGCAGATACGCGCCGTGTTTCAGCGCGACGCGCGTCACGTTGCTGCCGAACAGATGCCCGACGGGCATGGCACGCAGATGGCGGTCGCGCTCGGCGTTGAACGCGATGTCGGCCATGATGCCGACGCCCAGCCCCAGCTCCACGTATGTCTTGATGACATCCGCATCGATCGCTTCGAGCACGATGTCGGGGTGCAGGCCCCGCAGGCGGAACGCGTCGTTGATCTTGGTGCGGCCGGCGAACGCGTTGTCGTACGTGATCAGCGGATATTGGGTCAGATCGTCGAGCGACAGCAGCTTGCGTTCGAGCAGCGGATGGTCGGCGGGCATCACGGCGAGGTGGTGCCAGGTGAAGCAGGGCAGCGACACCAGTTCCTTATAGGTGGAGATCGCCTCCGTCGCGATCGCGACGTCCGCCTGATCGTGCAGCACCAGTTCCGCGACCTGCGTCGGGCTGCCTTGCAGGATCGACAGATGCACCTTCGGGAAGCGTTTCTTGAACTCGGCGATGGCGGCGGGCAGCGAGTAGCGCGCCTGCGTGTGGGTCGCGGCGATCACCAGATTGCCCTGATCCTGCGCCGCGTAATCTTTACCGACGCGCTTCAGGCTCTCAACCTCCTGAAGAATCCGCTCGACGGATGCCAGAATGATCCGACCCGGCTCCGTCAGCGAACGCACGCGCTTGCCGTGCCGCGTGAAGATTTCGACGCCCAGCTCGTCCTCCAGCTCGATGATCGCCTTGGACACGCCCGGCTGACTCGTATACAGCGCCTTGGCAGCTTCCGTCAGGTTGAAATTCTGGCGCACGGCCTCCCGCACGAAGCGAAACTGATGCAGGTTCATATATAACCTCGCCGCATATCAAAAGAATTTTTTAGTCGTTTGAAATATAAGGCGAGTTTATTACGATTTGTCCAGTTTTTCCAATATGGATATCTGTTTTTGTCATTAGCAAATGAGCGATGCGTCTAAACGGCTAGCGGCCGTCTCGCTCAAAGCAGACTGATGAAGACGAATCCGAAGCGCGGCGTAACCGGAACGCCGCGTCGTGTGAGACGAACAAACCCTGGGGTCCCCGAATGTACCAATACGATCAGTACGACCAGACCATCGTCGACGAACGCGTCGCGCAGTATGCCGACCAGGTTCGCCGCCGTCTGTCGGGCGAATTGAGCGAAGAAGAGTTCCGTCCGCTGCGCCTGCAAAACGGCCTGTACATGCAGCGTCACGCGTACATGCACCGCATCGCGATTCCGTACGGCAACCTGCGCAGCGACCAGCTTCGCATGCTCGCGACCATCGCGCGCGAGCACGACCGCGGCTACGGCCACTTCTCGACGCGCTCGAACATCCAGTACAACTGGATTCAGCTCGAAGACACGCCCGAAATTCTCCGCAAGCTCGCGTCCGTTCAGATGCACGGCATCCAGACGTCGGGCAACTGCATCCGCAACATCACGGCCGATCAGTTCGCGGGCGTCGCGCCCGACGAAATCGTCGATCCGCGTCCGTGGGCGGAAATCATGCGCCAATGGTCGACGTTCCACCCGGAATTCGCGTGGCTGCCGCGCAAGTTCAAGATCGCAGTCTCGGGCACGAAGGAAGACCGCGCGGCCGTGCAGATTCACGACCTCGGCGTCTATCTGAAGAAGAACGACGCGGGCGAAGTGGTCGCGAGCATTCTCGCGGGCGGCGGCCTGGGCCGCACGCCCATCATCGGCGCGATCATCAAGGAAGACCTGCCGTGGCAGCATCTGCTGACGTACTGCGAAGCCGTGCTGCGCGTGTACAACCGCTACGGCCGCCGCGACAACCTGTATAAGGCGCGTATCAAGATTCTCGTGAAGGCGCTGTCGCCCGCGAAGTTCGCGCAGCAGGTCGAAGAGGAATGGCAACACCTGAAGGACGGCCCGTCGACGCTGACGGAAGCGGAAGTTGCGCGTGTGTCGCAGTACTTCCAACCGCCCGTCTACGAGAAGCTGCCGGACACCGATGCATCGTTCGAAAAGCATCTGCTCGAGAGCAAGCCGTTCGCGCGCTGGGTCGAGCGCAACGTGCGTCCGCACCGCGTGTCGGGCTATGCGTCGGTGACGATTTCGCTGAAGCCGCGCGATATCGCGCCCGGCGACGCCACCGACAAGCAGATGGACGCCGTCGCCGATTGGGCCGACGAATACTCGCTCGGCGAAATCCGCGTATCGCACGAACAGAACCTGATTCTCGCCAACGTGAAGAAGCGCGATCTGTACGCGCTGTGGGAAAAGGCCAAGGCGCAAGGTTTCGCGACGCCGAACATCGGCTTGCTGACCGACATCATCGCGTGCCCGGGCGGCGACTTCTGCTCGCTCGCGAACGCGAAGTCGATTCCGATTGCACAAGCAATCCAGGAACGTTTCGACAACGCGGACTTCGTCTACGACCTGGGCGACCTGTCGCTGAACATCTCGGGCTGCATGAACTCGTGCGGTCACCATCACGTCGGCAACATCGGCGTGCTGGGCGTCGACAAGGACGGCTCCGAGTGGTACCAGGTGTCGCTCGGCGGCGAGCAGGGCACGGGTCATGACGGCGCGAAACTCGGCCGCGTGATCGGCCCGTCGTTCTCGGCGGAAGAAATGCCGGACGTGGTGTCGAAGGTGATCGAGACGTTCGTCGAAAACCGCATCGACGGCGAACGCTTCATCGACACGTACAACCGCATCGGCATCGCGCCGTTCAAGGAACGCGTGTACGCATCGCGTCAACCGGCTCACGCGTAACGAGAACAAGGATTAGCAGATGGCATCGATTATCAAGGACCGCGCAATCGTCGAAGACGACTTCACGGTAGTCCGCGCAGCCGAAGACGGCACGCTGCCCGCCGTTGCTGACCTGCCCGCAGGCAAGGTCATTGTTCCGCTCGCGTTGTGGCAAGCGTCGCGCGACGAACTGACGGCTTCGCGCGGTGCGCAGGAAATCGGCGTGTGGCTCGCGCCGGACAGCGAACCCGCCGGCATCGTCGCGGACTTCGACAAGGTCGCGCTGATCGCAGTCGATTTTCCCGTGTTCCGCGATGGCCGCGGCTACAGCACCGCGCGTCTGTTGCGCGAGCGCTATGGTTACAAGGGCGAGATTCGCGCGATCGGCGACGTGCTGCGCGATCAGTTGCGCTTCTACGAGCGCTGCGGCTTCAACGCATACGCGCTGCGCGCCGACAAGGACATCCACGACGCGCTGAAGGCGTTCACCGAATTCACCGTGCAATACCAGGGCGCGTTCGACGATCCGTCGCCGTTGTTCCGCCGCCGTGAAGGTGCTGCCGCTGCGCAAAAGGCTTCTGTATGACGAGCGCAGCGCAAGTCACGCCTGAGCTGCAAGCGAAGATCGAGCGGCTCGATGCGCTGCTCGACTCGATCGGGCAGCGTCACGACAAGGTCAAGTTCGCGAGCAGCCTGGCGGCGGAAGACATGCTGCTCACGCACGCAATCCTGTCGCGCGGCGTGAAGATCGGCATCTTCTCGCTGAACATGGGCAGGCTGCATGCCGAGACGCTCGGCATGCTCGACCGTGTGCGCGAGCGTTATGGCTACGAGATCGAGCAGTTTCATCCGCAAACGGATGCCGTCGACGAATACGTGAAGCAGCACGGCCTCAACGCGTTCTACGAAAGCATCGATCTGCGCAAGCGCTGCTGCGAAATCCGCAAGGTCGAGCCGCTGAACCGCGCGCTCGCCGATGTCGGTGCGTGGGTGACGGGCCAGCGTCGCGAGCAGTCGGTGACGCGCGCGGAACTGCACGAGCAAGAGCAGGATCACGCACGCAACATCGCGAAGTACAACCCGCTCGCGGACTGGACGGAAGCCGATGTGTGGGCATACCTGAGAGCGTTCGACGTGCCCGTGAATCCGCTGCATGCGCGCGGCTATCCGAGCATCGGCTGCGAGCCGTGTACGCGCGCCGTGCGCCCCGGCGAGGACAGCCGGGCAGGGCGCTGGTGGTGGGAGTCGCGCGATACGAAGGAATGCGGATTGCACATCACGACGATCCCCGTCACGGTGATTTCGGAGAACGCGTCGCCGCTGCGCTGAGTCGCACGCGAACGCAGAAACAGATTTTCGATTGAATCTTCTCGTGCCGCACACATCTGGTGAGAACCCGAACCTGCGGCACGAACCAACGAAGGACTGAACATGAGCACGACGCTCGATTCCACTGTCAACGCACCGCTGAACGTCACGGCGAACCGGATGGATCACCTCGACTGGCTCGAGGCCGAATCGATTCACATCCTGCGCGAACTGGTTGCCGAGTGCAGCAAGCCCGCGCTGCTGTTCTCGGGCGGCAAGGATTCCGTCGTCGTGCTGGCGCTCGCGTTGAAGGCGTTCGGCCTCGGCGCGAACCGCAAGACGCAGCTGCCGTTCCCGCTCGTGCACATCGACACGGGCCACAACTACGACGAAGTGATCGACTTCCGCGACCGTCGTGCGAAGGAAATCGGCGCTGAACTCGTGGTCGGTCACGTCGAAGATTCGATCAGAAAGGGCACCGTGCGCTTGCGCCGCGAGACGGATTCGCGCAACGCCGCGCAAGCCGTCACGCTGCTCGAAACCATCGAGCAATACGGCTACACGGCGATGATCGGCGGCGCGCGCCGCGACGAAGAAAAGGCGCGCGCGAAAGAGCGGATCTTCTCGTTCCGCGACGAATTCGGCCAGTGGGACCCGAAGGCGCAGCGCCCCGAACTGTGGAGCCTGTACAACGCGCGTCTGCATCAGGGCGAACACCTGCGCGTGTTCCCGATTTCGAACTGGACGGAACTCGACGTGTGGCAATACATCGCCCGCGAGAACCTCGAACTGCCGTCGATCTACTACGCCCACAAGCGCGAGATCGTGCGCCGCAACGGCCTGCTCGTGCCCGTGACGCCGCTCACGCCGATCCGCGAAGGCGAGTCGAGCGAAGAAGCGCTGGTGCGTTTCCGCACGGTGGGCGATATCAGTTGCACGTGCCCCGTCGAAAGCGATGCGGACGATGTGGAAAAGATCATCGCTGAAACGGCCGTGACGGAAATCACGGAACGCGGCGCGACGCGCATGGACGACCAGACGTCGGAAGCGGCGATGGAACAGCGCAAGAAGCAAGGTTATTTCTAAGGCACACGAGAGTAAGACGACTATGAGCATTCATCAACCTGAAGACCTCGGCGTGCTTCGTTTCATCACGGCTGGCAGCGTCGACGACGGCAAGAGCACGCTGATCGGCCGCCTGCTTTACGACAGCAAGGCTGTGCTGTCGGACCAACTGTCGGCGCTGTCGCGTGCGAAGAACAAGCGCACGGTCGGCGATGAAATCGATCTGTCGCTGCTGACGGACGGCCTCGAAGCCGAGCGCGAGCAAGGCATCACGATCGACGTCGCGTACCGCTACTTCGCGACGGCCAAGCGCAAGTTCATCATCGCCGACACGCCGGGCCACGAGCAGTACACACGCAACATGGTGACGGGTGCGTCGACGGCGCACGCGGCCATCATTCTCGTCGACGCCACGCGCGTCACGTTCGAGAACAACGAAACACAACTGTTGCCGCAGACCAAGCGTCATAGCGCGATCGTCAAGCTGCTCGGCTTGCAGCATGTGATCGTCGCGATCAACAAGATGGACCTCGTCGAATACAGCGAAGCACGCTTCAACGAGATTCGCGATGCGTATGTCGCGCTGGCCCGTCAACTCGGTCTGAACGACGTGCGCTTCGTGCCCGTGTCAGCGCTGAAGGGCGACAACATCGTCACGGCCAGCGAGCGCATGCCGTGGTACGCGGGCGAGCCGCTGCTCGATGTGCTCGAAGCGCTGCCCGTCGATACGGCGACGCACGAAGCGCTGCGTTTCCCGGTGCAGTGGGTTGCGCGTCAGGACGGCAGCCAGGCCGACGATTTCCGCGGCTACATGGGCCGCATCGAATCGGGCGAAGTGAAGCTCGGCGATGCGATCACGGTGCTGCCGGCCAACCGCCAGGCGACCGTCGCTGAAATTATCGCGCCCGTGCCGGGCGGGACGGCGCAAGTGGACCGCGCGTTCGCGGGCCAGACGGTGACGATCCGTCTCGCGGAAGACGTCGACGTGTCGCGCGGCGATACGTTCGTGCTGGCGTCGGCGCCCGTGCAGCCGGCGAAGAAGCTCGAAGCCGACCTCTGCTGGTTCGACGAAACGCCGCTGTCGACGGCCCGCAAGTATCTGCTGAAGCAGACCACCAATACGGTGTTCGCGCGTATCGGCGGCATCCAGCAGGTGCTCGATGTGCACACGCTGTCGCATGCGACGGACCGCCACGAACTGGCGATGAACGATATCGGCCGCGTGTCGCTGACGCTGCAAAAGCCGCTCGTCGCCGACGAGTACGACACGCATCCGGGCACGGGCGCATTCGTGCTGATCGACGAAGCGACGCATCACACGGTCGCGGCGGGCATGATACGCGCGGTTTCCGCGTAAGGCTTGAAGGGCATATGAGCAAGGTCTATCTGATCGGCGCAGGACCGGGCGCGGCGGACCTGATCACGGTTCGCGGCGCGCGGCTGCTCGAACGCGCCGACGTCGTGCTGCACGACGCGCTCGTCGAGCCTGCGATGCTCGACTACGCGCCGAACGCGCGCAAGATCGCGGTCGGCAAGCGTTGCGGCCAGCGCTCGACGGCGCAGCAGTTCATCAACAAGCAGATCGTCGACGCGGCGCTAACGCATGACATCGTCGTGCGGTTGAAGGGCGGCGACCCGATGCTGTTCGGCCGCGCGGATGAAGAAATGCGCGCGCTCGAAGCAGCGGGCATCGAGTACGAAGTCGTGCCGGGCATCACGGCGGCACTGGCGAGCGCGGCATCGCTGCGCCGCTCGCTGACGTTGCGCGGCGTGTCGCGCAGCGTCGCGCTCGCGACGCACAGCCGTGCGCCCGATACCGCCGAAATCCGCGAGCAGGTGAACGCCGACTCGCTGGTGTTCTACATGGGCCGCGACAGCGCGCCCGAGATCGCGCAACAGTTGATCGACGCGGGCCGCGCGGGTTCGACGCCTGTGGCCATCGTCGAAGCGTGCTCGACGCCGCGCGAGCGCATGCTGACGCTGACGCTCGACGGCCTCGCAGCCGGCGACGCACAGTTGTGGCTCGACGCGTCGCAACCTTCGCTGCTGATGATCGGCGAAGCGTTCGCCGAGCGCGTGGTACAGGGCGGGGCCGATGGTTCGTCGTCGGCGGGAGCGCCAGGCGAGCAGGTGTGGCGAGTCGCTTGAATCATTGCTTACCGTTGTTTCCCGATCGGCGCATTCGCGCGAGTGAATGCGGCCGATCGTCTTTCAAGCATCGGCCAGGCATGAGCGTTGCGATAACATGGCCTTTCGCTTCGCATCCAGTCCTGGCTCATGTCCTTTTCTTCTCTGCGCCGTTCGTTGCTCATTGCGCTGGCGGCAAGCCCCGCGATCGGCGTGCGCGCGCAACCGGCTTCATCCGTATCGATCAATCTCGCCGCGCATGAGCACTTCGAAAAGCTCGAATCGACGAGCGGCGGAAGGCTCGGCGTGGCCGCGCTCAATACGGCCGATGGCGCCGTCGTCAGTTATCGCGAGTCGGAACGCTTTCCGATGTGCAGCACGTTCAAGCTCCTGGCCGTTGCGTTGATCCTGAAGCGCAGCATGGCCGAACGCAGTCTGCTCGACGAACGCGTGCGTTTCGGCGAATCCGACCTGGTGGTCAATTCGCCCGTTACGCAGGCACGCGCGCGCGACGGCATGACGATCGGCGAACTCTGTGCAGCGGCGCTACAGCACAGCGACAACACGGCGGCCAACCTGCTGCTGACGGCGCTCGGCGGCCCCGAAGTGTTGAACGAATTCGCGAACTCGATCGGCGACACGTGGTTCGATCTCGTGCGCAACGAACCGGACCTCAACGCGTCGGTGCCCGGCGACATGCGCGACACCACGACACCGCGCGCCATGATGCTCGATGCGCAAAAGTGCCTGCTCGCCGACGACGTGCTCGGCCGGCCGCAGCGCGAACAGCTGAATGCGTGGATGCTAGGGAACACCACGGGCGCCGGACGCATCCGCGCCGCGGTGCCGGCGGGTTGGCGCGTGGCGGACAAGACGGGCAGCGGCGATTACGGCACGGCCAGCGACGTCGCCGCCGTCTATCCGCCTGGCGCTGCGCCGTTCGTTGTCGCGATCTATTTCACGGGCGTGATGCCGAAGGAAACGCCGCCGCGCAGCGAGATCGTCGCCGAGGCCGCGAGAATCGTGTTCGATGCGATGCGTTGAGCGGGCGCGCGCCGTTATGACGAAGCCTGCCGCAGGCAATACGCGGCAATCGCCTCGATGACTTCGTCGTCTTCGCCGACAGCCGTGGAGCAACGGATTTCAACAGTGGGATTCGCCGCGCGGCACTGATCGAGAATCACGGGCAAGTCGCGCCGGATATGTCCGCCCTGACCGAAGAATACGGGCACGACGGTCACGATGGATACGCCGGCGGCGGCCTGTTCAGCGACGGCTGTCGGCAGATCGGGCGACATCAGTTCGAGAAAGGCGAGGGAAACGGGCCCAGGGGAAGGGCCGCGCAAGGCCCGCAAGCGGGCCGAGAGACGCTCGAAAGGCTCGGCCCAGCGGGCATCTCTGGCGCCATGCGCGAACAGCACGATTCCGTGAGATGCCATGAGTGGGCGCTCCAAAAATCTAATGCCTGTCGACCCACTTGAGCCCGACGAGCCCAAGCACGAGATAGATCAGCGCGGGCGTCGCTGCCGTCAACGGCGCGGGCCAGGTGTTCAGATTGCCGATGTGCGAGAACAGCGTGTTGAACAGCTGGAAGCTCATGCCGAGCATGATCCCGCCGAACACCTTCATGCCGACCACGCCCGCGCGCGTATGCAGATACGCGAACGGCAGCGACAGCACTAGCATCACGAACACCGCGAACGGATAGAGCAGCTTGCGCCACAGCGCGATTTCATAGCGCTGCGTGTCCTGATGGTTCTCGGTCAAGTGCTGGATGTAGCGGAACAGATTGAACATCGACATCCGCTCCGGCGCGACCAGCAGCACGGAGAGAATCTGCGGCGTCAGTTCCGAGCGAAGCGAATATTCAGGCAGCGTGACCTGCTTCGCGCGATACACCGGGTTCAGTGCGTCGGTAGGCTTGCCAGCGTCGGGCGCGACGTCGATCAGTTGTGTATCCGTGACGTCCGTCAGCATCCAGTGGCCCGGCGGCTGATATTTGCCCGACTTCGCAATGCGCACGTTCGACAGACGAAACTTCGAGTCGAACTCGTAAATGCGCACGTTGGAGATGGTCGCGTCCGGCTGCAACTGGCCGACGTTGACGAAACGCGTCACCTGCTCGCCGTCGGCGCGGGCCGTCAGCGTGTCTTTCACCCAGACGCCCGACTCGAAGTTGCTCGACACCGACGAGCCCAGCGCCTCCAGCCGCACGCGTTCGGACAGTTGATCCGTGTACGGCCCGACCACTTCGCCGATGATGTACGTGAGGATCACGAGCGGAATGCCGATCTTCAGCAGCGAACGCAGCGCCCGATTCGTTGCGAGGCCCGATACGCGGAAAATCGTGTATTCCGAGTTCGCCGCCATCTGCGCGAACACGTAGATCGCGCTGATCAGCGCGGCGACGGGGATGATTTCGTAGAAGCGCGACGGCGTCTGCAGCGCGACGCGCAGCACCGCGTACTGGAACTTGTAGTTGCCGTGACCGACCGAGTTCAGTTCGTTGATCAGGTCGAAGAAAAAGAACAGACCCGAAAACGCGAACAGAATGAAGATGAACGTGAGGTAGATCTGGCGCGCGAAGTACCTTTCATAGATGCGCATCGGTCACGCTCCCTGCGCCGGACGGTTCGCATCGCCGCTGTGGCGGCTGAACATCGCGCGCGTGAAGAGCGGCCGGTTGCGCACCCGCAGCCAGAAGATGAACACGACGATCGCCGCGACAACGATATGCAGCCCGACGAGGCCCACGCCGAACGAGACCTTGCCTTGCTCGATCCACGACTGCACGACATTCAGCAGGTTCGAATACGTCAGATAGATCAGCACGGCCATCACCAGATTGATCGTGCGGCTGCGGCGCGGGTTCTGGTGCGCGAGGGGAATGGCGAGCAGCATCAGGTTGAGGCCGATCAGCGGCAGCCCCGCGCGCCATGCGAACTCGGCGAGATTCTGGCGAGTGGGGTCGCGGAACAGGTCGAGCGTAGGCGTGCCCGTGGTGGACGGCGTGCTGACCACGGGCTGGCTCTGGATCTTCACGCCGTAGCGCTCGAACTCCATGATGCGGAAGTCGGGATGGCCCGGCTCGCCGTCGTAGCGCCGGCCGTTTTCGAGCACGACGAAGCGGTCGCCGTTTTTCTGCGTCTCGGTGTGGCCGTTCTTCGACACGACCACGTTCACCTTGCCGTTTTCCGTGCTCGTGACGAACACGTTCTCGACGTGGCTCTGATCGGGCGACATCTTCTCGATGAAGAACACGCGATGGCTCACGGCCGATTCGCGGAACTGGCCGGGCGCGAGCAGGGACACCTCGTCGCGCTGCTGGAAGCGCGCGCGGATCAGCTTGCTCTGCTGGTTCGACCACGGCCAGCCGACGAACACGAAGAACGCGATGAGAATGATGATGGGCGTCGCGAACAGGCCGATCGGCTTGATGAAGCGCGTGAGGCTCACGCCCGAGGCGAGCCACACGACCATTTCGGAATCCTTGTACCAGCGCGTGAGCACGAACAGGATCGACACGAACAGCGTCGCGACCAGCATGATCGCGAGATAGCCGATGACCGTCAGGCCGATCAGCACGAGCACGTCGCGCGGATCGATCTCACCGGACGCCGCGAAGCCGACGATGCGGATCATCATCGTCGTCAGAACCAGCGTGAGCAGAACCATGAACACGGCACCAGCCGTGTACGCCAGTTCGCGCTGGAGAGAGCGTTCAAAAATCATGGTTGATGAAGAGAGGGGGCGCTTCGGCGGACGGCGGGGTTGGGCCCCATCGCGCCTTCCGTGCAGCCGCCGCGGGAAAAATAGCGGATAATTGCGGCTTTCATCCTAAGCCCAGATTTTATCCGAGGACAAGCGCGATGGACTTTAGCATAAAAGCCTGTGATTGGAGCAAAGGCTCGACCAACGGGTTCCTTACCGGTAAATCGGATTGCATCGTGATCGGCGTGTTCGAGTCGCAAACGCTGTCGGGCGCGGCGCTGGAAATCGACGCGGCCACCAAGGGCCTGCTCACGCGCATCGTGAAAGCGGGCGACATGGACGGCAAGATCGGCAGCACGGTGTTTCTGCACGAAGTGCAGGGCATCGGGGCATCGCGCGTGCTGCTGGTCGGCCTCGGCAAACAGGATGCGTTCACGCAGAAGGCGTACGGCGACGCCGTGCGCGCCGCGTGGCGCGCGATCCTCGGCACGAAGGTCGTGCAGGTCACCTTCACGCTCGCGCAGGCGCCTGTCAAGGAGCGCTCGTCGGATTGGGCGGTGCGCGCGGCTATCCTCGCGCTGCGCGAGTTGACGTACAAATTCACGCAGATGAAGAGCAAGCCTGACACGGGCGCGCGCGCACTCAAGCGCATCGTCTTCAGCGTGGACGCCGCCGACGAGAAACTCGCGAAACTCGCCGTGAAGCAGGGCATCGCGCTCGCCAACGGCATGGATCTCACGAAGGATCTCGGCAATCTGCCCGGCAACGTCTGCACGCCGACATACCTCGCCAGCACCGCGAAGAAGCTGGCAAAGGACTGGAAGCTGAAGGTCGAAGTGCTCGGCGAGAAGCAGATCGAAGCGCTGAAGATGGGCTCGTTCCTCGCCGTCACCAAGGGCTCCGTCGAGCCGCCACAGTTCATCGTCCTGCAGTATCAGGGCGCTGGCGCGAAGGCCGCGCCCGTCGTGCTGGTCGGCAAGGGCATCACGTTCGACACGGGCGGCATCTCGCTGAAGCCCGGCGACAGCATGGACGAGATGAAGTACGACATGTGCGGCGCGGGCTCCGTGCTCGGCACGCTGCGCGCCGTCGCAGAAATGGGCCTGAAGCTGAATGTGGTCGGCATCATCCCGACTTGCGAGAACATGCCCGCCGGCAACGCCACCAAGCCGGGCGACATCGTCACCAGCATGAAGGGCCTCACTATCGAAGTGCTGAATACGGATGCCGAAGGCCGCCTGATCTTGTGCGACGCGCTCACGTACGCGGAGCGCTTCAAGCCCGCCGCCGTGATTGATATCGCGACGCTCACGGGCGCGTGCATCATCGCGCTCGGCCATCACAACAGCGGCCTGTTCTCGAAGGACGACGCGCTCGCGGGCGAACTGCTCGACGCCTCGAAGGAAGCCGCCGATCCCGCATGGCGCCTGCCGCTCGACGACGAGTACCAGGACCAATTGAAGTCGAACTTCGCGGACCTCGCGAACATCGGCGGACGTCCGGCGGGCAGCGTGACGGCAGCGTGCTTCCTGTCGCGCTTCACGGAAGCGTATCCGTGGGCGCACCTCGACATCGCGGGCACGGCGTGGAAGAGCGGCGCGGCCAAGGGTGCGACGGGCCGTCCCGTGCCGCTGCTGTCGCAATTCCTGATCGATCGCGCCGCACAATGATGCATCGCAGTACCCCCGTGCGTGCAGCAATGAAGCAGAGTCGCCGATGACCCGCATCGACTTTCATTCGAACGTCGGCGATTCGCTGCAGTATGCGTGCCGTCTCGTGCGCAAGGCGTATCAGGCTGGCCAGCCGCTCGTCGTGCTGGCCGAGCCGCCGCGTCTGCGCGCGTTCGACGAGCAGTTGTGGACCTTCTCGGCCCTCGACTTCATTCCGCACTGCATGGCGGCGAGCCCGCTTGCGGCGCAGACGCCCATCGTGCTGGCATCGTCGCTCGACGATGTGCCCCATCATCAGATACTGTTGAACCTGAGCGCGACGGTGCCGCCGCAGTTCGCGCGCTTCGAGCGGCTGCTGGAGATCGTCGGCAACGCGCCTGACGAACTGGCCGCGGGGCGCGAGCGCTATCGCTTCTATCGCGACCGCGGCTATGCTCTGAACAACTACAAGCAAGGCACCTGACCGCTCGCGGACGGCATGCCGTCCGTTCGATGCGCGGTCTTGTCCGATTTGCGCAGATCCGGCTCGTCCGATCCTTAAAGGGAGTGCTTTCGTGTCCCAATCCTCCGACCCTTCCGATCAAGACATCCCCCTGTTGACCGACGTGATGGTCACGGGCCACGAACCGCACGCGAGGACGAAGCGCCCGAAGCGAAGCGGCGGCCACGGTCACGAATCGTCTCACGGGCGCAGGCACGCGAAGGGGCATGAGGGGTCGCACGAGCCGGCCGAGGACACGGCTGCGCACGCGGGGCCGCCTGAGCCGTCCGTGCATGACGACGACGTTCCCGTGCTCGATTCCTTATATGAACCCGTGCAAGAACCCACGCGCGAACCCGTTGCCGAGCGGCGCGAGCCTTCGCTGCGCACGGACCATCCGCCGATCGCGGCACCCGCGCCGCTGCCCGCGCGCGAACCCGCGCAGTTGGTGCCTGGCGAGGCGGAGTTCACGTCCGGCTCGACGGCGGAACACTACGTCGCGCCGCCCGCGAGCGGTTCCGTGGCGATGCATGCGGAACATCCAAACCATGCCGCCGCCGCATCCGACTACGACGCCGATGTGCTGGCCGAGCGTTTGCGCGGCCGCTTCTCGACGTATCTGAACGGCGACGGTCGCAACCTGATCGAAGCGCGTTGCCGCGACGCGTTCCAGGATCACACGACGTGGCTCGTCAATCAGATCACGCGCGAGGTCGCGCTTGCGCTGGAAACGGAAATGCTGAGATGGGTGCGCGAGGCGATCCGCGAGGAACTGGGCAACGCGACCACGGCCAGGTAGGCCGGGCAGCAGCGTCGGGTCTGTCGCCCCGGGTGGCGTTACTTGAGCGTCAAGATCCAGCTTGCCAGCGACATCGCCTCGTCCGGTGTGACCTGCGTATTGGCGGGCATCGGCACGGGGCCCCAGACGCCGGCGCTGCCTTCGAGAATCTTGCCCGCGAGGTAATGCGCGGCGTCGCTGCGCGACGCGTACTTCGCGGCGACATCGCGTAGCGACGGCCCCATGAACTGCCGCGTCACCGAATGGCAGCTCATGCAGTTCTCTTTCTGCGCGAGCGCGAGGCCTTGGGCGGATTCCGCGCGCGCTGCGCCTGTGAATGCCAAAGTGCTTGCCAGCAGGAATGCCGCATACGACTTCGATTTCATTATGGTCTCCGCCGGCGACTCTGCCCGGCTCGTGGTGGACGCATTATAAGAGCAAAGGGGCACACGGCGATCCGTGTGCCCCTTCGTGCTTCGAAGCGTTGCCATCCCGTTGCTGACGATCAACTCGACGTCAGCCCGACAGCAGCTCACGTGCTGCGTCGCATCACACCCGTGCGCGCGGGCGCGTCAGCCCGTGACGGCGCCCTTGTTGGCGGGCTTCACGAGCGCCGCGAACTTCGCCAGCACGCCGCGCGTGTAGCGCGGCGCGGGCTGCTTCCACGCGCCGCGGCGGCGCTGCAGTTCGGCGTCGTCGACGTTCAGTTGCAGCAGCAGCTTATGGGCGTCGATCGTGATCGAGTCGCCGTCCTGCACGAGCGCGATCGTGCCGCCGACGAACGCTTCCGGCGCGACGTGGCCGACCACCATCCCCCACGTGCCGCCCGAGAAGCGGCCATCAGTGATGAGGCCGACGGATTCGCCGAGTCCCTTGCCGATGATCGCCGAAGTCGGCGCGAGCATTTCCGGCATGCCGGGGCCGCCTTGCGGTCCGAGATAGCGCAGCACGACGACATCGCCCGCCTTGATCTTGTCGGCGAGGATCGCGTCCATCGCGCTTTGCTCGTCGTCGAACACGCGGGCGGGGCCCGTGATGACGGGGTTCTTCAGACCGGTGATCTTCGCGACGGCGCCGTCTTCGGCGAGATTGCCTTTGAGGATCGCGAGATGGCCTTCGCTATAGAGCGCCTTGTCGATCGGGTAGATCACCTGCTGGTCGGCGCGCGGCTTCGACGGCACGTCCTTCAGTTCTTCGGCGATCGTCCTGCCCGTGATCGTCATGCAGTCGCCGTGCAGCAGCCCCGCGTCGAGCAGCAGCTTCAACACTTGCGGAATGCCGCCCGCCTTGTGCAGATCGGTCGCCACGTATTTGCCCGACGGCTTCATGTCGCAGATCACGGGCACCTTCTTGCGCATGCGCTCGAAGTCCTCGATAGTCCAGTCCACTTCCGCGGCGTGCGCGATCGCGAGGTAGTGCAGCACGGCGTTGGTCGAGCCGCCCGTCGCCATGATGAGCGCGACGGCGTTCTCGATCGACTTCTTCGTGATGATGTCGCGCGGCTTCAGATCCTTCTTGACGGCTTCGACCAGCACGCGCGCCGACTCCGCCGCCGAGTCCACCTTCTCCTGATCGGGGTTCGCCATCGTCGACGAATACAGCAGCGACATGCCGAGCGCCTCGAACGATGAGCTCATCGTATTGGCCGTGTACATGCCGCCGCACGAGCCCGTGGTCGGGCAGGCATTCTGCTCGACGCCTTCGAAGTCCTCCTTCGACATGCGCCCCGCCGTGAACTCGCCCACGGCTTCGAACGACGACACGATGGTCAGATCGACGCCTTTCCAGTGGCCCGGCCTGATCGTGCCACCGTACACGTAGATCCCCGGCACGTTCATCCGCGCGAGGCCGATCATGCCGCCCGGCATGTTCTTGTCGCAGCCGCCGATCACGACGACGCCGTCCATCCACTGGCCTTGCACGCATGTTTCGATGCAGTCGGCGATCACTTCGCGCGAGACCAGCGAGTACTTCATGCCCTCCGTGCCCATCGACATGCCATCCGAAATGGTGGGCGTGCCGAAGGTCTGCGGATTCGCGTCGGCGCGGCGGATGGCCTCGACGGCGGCGTCGGCGAGCGGCTGCAGGCCGGCGTTGCAGGGCGTGATCGTCGAGTGGCCGTTGGCAATGCCGATCATCGGCTTGTCGAAGTCGTCCTTCTGATAGCCGAGCGCGTAATACATCGAACGGTTCGGCGAGCGCGCGACGCCTTGCGTGATGTTCTTCGAACGACGGTTGTACGGCATGGGTAACTCCATCCAGTTGTCATGATCGGGCCGACGGCTCGCTTTCCGCTTTCGGCTTTCGGCCTTTCGGCCTTTCGGCACGACGGCTCGCGGCAGTGCCAGCGCAGTTCTGTAGTCTAGGTCGGGCACGCAGGCCAAGAATGCGGTTTCTGCAAACCAATGTCTAATATATTATTCGGCGCTTATTAGGTCGTAAAATGTATCAATGAGCCTGCCTGTCCACCCCGATCTGCGTCAGTTGCGTTATTTCGTGGCCGTCGCCGAAGAAAAGCACTTCGGGCGCGCGGCGGCGCGGCTGTCGATGACGCAGCCTCCGCTGTCGCAGGCAATCCGCGCGCTGGAAGACACGTTGGGCGTCGAGCTGTTCGCGCGCACGCGGCGCACCGTCGAGCTGACGCCGGTCGGCGCCGATCTGCTGCCGGAGGTGCGGCGGCTGCTCGCGAGCGCGGAAGCGTTGCGGCCGCTCGCGCAGAGTCTCGCCCGCGGCGAGGCGGGCGTGCTGTCGCTGGCGTTCGTGTCGACGGCCGACTACGGGCTGTTGCCGCCGTTATTGCGCGAGTTCGGCGCGCGTCATCCGCGTGTGCGGCTCGAACTGCTCGAAGCGACCAGCGACGTGCAGATCGAAGAACTGGCGGCGGGGCGCATCGATGCCGGCCTCGTCATCGGGCCGCTGCCGCCGCGCTACGCGGCGCAGGTTTCGTGGCTGCCGCTCGCGCGTGAGCCGCTGGTCATCGCGATGTCGACGGAGATGGCGGCGCGTATCGAGGCCGATGCGGAAGGCGATGCGGCCGGCCT
>BBSL01000083.1 GCA_001319865.1 Burkholderia sp. E7m39
GCCGGCCTTTTATGACATCATTATGGATTGCTACGGCGCGGCGGGGCGTCACGCCGCGCATCGGCCAGGAGGCGATCCAGATGCAAACGATCGTGAGCCTCGTGTCCGCGGGCATGGGTGTCGCGCTGGTGCCGCAATCGTTGCGTAACCTGCGGCGCACGGGCGTCGTCTATCGTCCGTTGCGCGAGGCCGCGCCCGTTGTCGTCACCGGGCTCGTGTGGCGCACGGCCGACGTGAGCCCGGTGCTGGCGGGCTTCATCGACATCGTGCGGACACACGCGGCCGCGCTTGCAGGCTGACGGCGCCGCGCATGCGCGGGGCAGTGCGCCGCCATCGAGCGAACCGATCGCGTCACGGCGCGTCCAATGCGCTTGGGCCTGACGACCGCGTATGACCGCGTATGACCGCGCGCCATGCCGGGCTTTCGCGGTTTTGCGGGGCTTTGCCGCGTTTGCCGCATTTGCCGCATTTGCCGCGTCTTGCCGGTTGCCTGCCGTTGTCGCGGAATTGTCCGCTGAGTTTTTCGCCTGGTTTTCCGATCACCGAACCCCTACAACGATACGATGCACATCCACCCGAATTTCGACCCCGTAGCCATTCATCTGGGGCCGCTCGCCGTCCGCTGGTACGGCCTGATGTATCTTGTCGCCTTCGTGATGGCGATCGTCGTGGGCCGCCTGCGCCTGCGTCTGCCGCACGTCGCCGCGCAAGGCTGGACCCCGAAGGACATCGACGACATGCTGTTCTACGGCGTGCTCGGCACGATTCTCGGCGGACGCCTCGGCTACGTGCTGTTCTACAAGGCGAGCTGGTACTTCGCGCATCCCCTCGACGTGTTCAAGGTCTGGGAAGGCGGCATGTCGTTTCATGGCGGCTTTCTCGGCGTGACGTTCGCGATGGTGCTGTTCGCGTGGCAGCGCAAGCGCACCTGGCTGCAGGTGACGGACTTCGTCGCGCCGATGGTGCCGACGGGTCTCGCGGCAGGGCGTCTGGGCAACTTCATCAACGGGGAGCTTTGGGGCCGCGTGACGTCGCCGGATGCACCTTGGGCGATGCTGTTCCCGGGCGCCGCGAGCGAAGACGCCGGCTGGCTCGCCGCGCACCCCGCGCAGGCCGCGCAATGGCACCTCGCCGACGTGTTCGCGCAATATCACATGCTGCCGCGCCATCCGTCGCAACTGTACGAGATCGCGCTCGAAGGCGTCGTGCTGTTCCTCGTACTGTGGTTCTTCTCGCGCAAACCGCGGCCCGTCGGCGCGACGTCGGCGGTATTCCTGATCGGCTATGGCCTCGCGCGCTTCACCGTCGAATTCGCGCGCGAGCCCGATGACTTTCTCGGCTTGCTGGCGCTCGGTCTGTCGATGGGTCAATGGCTGTCGCTGCCGATGATCCTCGCGGGCATCGCGATGTTGCTGTGGGCATACCGGCGCAGCGGCCGCGAAGCGACGGGCGCCGTCAAGGCCAGTTGACGCGCGCTTGCGCACGAATGAAAAACGCCACGGCATGCCGTGGCGTTTTTGCTGGTGCGTGCGCGACGGTCCGCGCACGCCTCACTTCATTTGCACCGACCCCGTCACGTTGACCGTCACCGTCGACGTGCCGCCTTCGACGGGCACGGGAGCGGCTGCCTTCGCGCTGACGTCGGAGCGCATGCTCATCATCATCACCGGACGCGGCGATACGATGCCGCCGTGTCCGACATTCACCTCGCGGATCGTGTAGCCGCTGTAGCCGAACGCCTGCGCGGCTGAACTGGCCTGCTGCTTGAATGAAGCGATGGCATCGCCCGTCAGCTTCTGTTCGGCGGCGCGCTGCGCTTCCGGCGACAGTGAGAACTGCACGTTGCCGACCTGCATGATCGACGACAGTTGCCCGGCGAGCTTCGACGCCGCCGCGAAGTCGTGCGACTCCAGCACGACTTCCGTGCGGCCGCGCCACGCGGAAATGCGCCCGTCGCGATCCGTCGACGGATAGATCGAGAACGAACCTGTGCGCGCCGTCACGCCTGCGGCGCCTTTGGCCTTTTGCAGCGCCTGGTCGGCATGCTGGTTCAGCGTGCCCGTCAGCGACGACGGGTCGTTTGCTTCCTGTTCATAGAACAGCGTGATGTCGACGACATCCTGCGGCACTTCTTTGCTAGCCTGCGCGTTCAGCGACAGGACGCCCGCGGGCTGGTACTGCTGCACGACGGTCTGGGCCTGGGCCGTGGATGCCGTGAACGCGAGAGCGAGCGGCGCCGCGCATGCGCCGGCGAGCGCCCACACGAGCGCGGATGGTTTCGTCATTGTTCGACTCCTTGCTTGAGGTTGTGCGCGCATGCGTCAGCGAAACGCCGCCGCCGAAGGCCTCGCTTCGGCGCCCATGGCATGACGCTTGCGACGGGCAGTTAGGCGTCTGAAAGCGTCGACTGGTTCCCTGAGTGTTGCTTCGAATTGTTGCTTCGAATTGCTCCGCATCGCGCTTGAGTTTTGCTTTTCGCGCTTCACGTTCTGAGCAGTGGACGCCGCGACCGCAAGCGTTCACGCTTTCATCCGCGCGCTCACGCGGCGGGCTTGGCCAGCTGCTTCGTGATGAATGTCCACTCGGCTTGCGTGACGGGCGTGATCGACAGGCGGTTGCCCTTGGCGAGCACGCGCATGTCGGCGAGTTCGGGGTGTTCGCGCAATTCGGCGAGCGGTATCAGCGCGATCTTCTTCTTGAAGACGACATCGACGAGCGTCCAGCGCGGCGTTTCCTGCGACGACTTCGCGTCGTAGTACGGGCTCTTCGAATCGAACTGCGTTGGGTCGGGATAGGGCGTCGAGCACACCTCGGCGATGCCTGCGATGCCCGGCTCAGGGCAGCTCGAGTGATAGAACAGCACGCCGTCGCCGATCTTCATGATGTCGCGCATGAAGTTACGCGCCTGATAATTGCGCACGCCTGTCCACGGTAGCGTGCGCTGCGGCGCATTCGCGAGATCGTCGATGCTCGCTTCGTCCGGTTCGGACTTCATCAGCCAGTAGCGCATGAGTCGATTGAACGTGAAATGTGGAATGATTCGTCGAGCAGTGCTGTGCGACAACCGTGCACGCAAAGAAAAACGGCATCGGATAAGTCCGATGCCGTTCGTATGGGTCCCCGCCTTAGCCGCTAGGCCGGCATCCTGAACCTGAGGTTCAGAATTGGTCGCAGTTAGCAGCACTTCGGGTACATCAGACTGAGTGACGCGCACGCCCGTGCTACAAATTTCCGCAACCGTGCATATAGCATTGGTTCAAGGAATATATGACCTTGGCGAACCAGGCAGGGAAGCTGAAAAACGTTTGCTCTACATCTACCACATGAACCTGACCGCAATGCAATCAAGCCCGTCAGAATTTTTTTACTGCACGCTGTACTGTTGAATCACAGTGCCCAGCTGCTCATTCATCTGGTGCATTGTACGCCGGATTTCTTCGGCGGGAAATGATTCTCCGTGTCGCACGCTGGCTTGCAGCCTAAGCAGTTCCGATGCCAGCGACAGCGCCGCCATCACGGCGATGCGGTCCTGACCGCGTACGTTGCTGCTGGCACGGATCTTCGTCATCTCGGCGTCCACGCGCGCCACCGCTTCGAGCAGCGCGGCTTCCGTTTCCGGCGAGCACGCGAGGCGATAGGGCTGGCCGAGGATCGACACTTCGATCTGCTTCGTGGTCATGCATTTTCTCCGTGGCGGGTCGCGTCGTTGTTCGCGTCGTGATTGGCCTGCGCGTGCTGCTCGGGCGCGAGGAGATCGAGTTGATTGTCAGGCTCGTGAGCGCGGGCGCGCGGCAATTTCTCGAGGATCGCGTTCAGACGCACCTGGGCGTCGTCGATCTTCGCAGACAGCGCATCGCGCTCCGCCTGCAATGCGTTGCGTTCTTCACGGGCCTGTTCGAGTTCTGCGCGGGTCGACTCGCATTCGGCGCGCGCTTGTGCGAGCTGTTCTTCGAGCGCGAGGCGAGCTTCGTTATAGCGCTGGCTGATCTCGATCAGCCGGCCAATGTTCTGTGACAGTGTTTCGAGTTCGGTGAGCATGTGCTGCGTCCTCTAAAGACATGGCATTCTAGCGCGGAATGTCGCACGCTCGGACATTTGTCTCGTTTCGAGACGTAACATTAGCGCCTTAATTCCGCAATATCCAGGTGCGTGCCCGCGTGGCACGCATTTTCGCCCCTAAAAAAGGGGCTTTTTTCAACAGTCCGATGTTCCGGATGCATGCGATGTGCCGCGTTTCTTGACGCGTGCATCCGCCACTTCTACACTGGCGCCCACTCAGGTGCCCGCGCGCGGTATCGCGCCGCGCGCAGTTAAACGGGAAGCAGGGAGCGAAATCCACCCGGACGAGCCAACCTGCGCTGTCCTCGCAACGGTACAACGACCGCAGTTTCTGCAGGTCGACTCATGCACGCATCGAGCCAAGGTGTCGAACGTCGTGCGGCAAGCCACTGTGCGTCATGCGCGGGAAGGCGGGTCGGCCAGTCGTCAGCCCGGATACCGGCCGGAGGCCTGGAGCGCGTCGCTCCTTGACAGGCATCGGCCCACGAGGAGCGGGCCGCGCACAGGCCCACAGGACTTTCTCGATGCTCATCCCGATGCATGCCACGCGCCCGACTGCGCGCTTTGCTGCGCGTTTCTCCGCGTATTTCTCTGCGCATTTGATTGATTACGCCCGCGCCCCGCTCGCCGCGCTGGGCGTCCTTGCGTACGCTGCCAGCGCGATGCCGCTTGCCGCTCGTGCCCAGTCGACCGCTCATGAAGCCGCTCATGAAGCCGCCCACGAAGCCGCTCGCGAAGTCGACCCTCAGGGCCTATCCGCCACATCCGCGCAACGATCGGACATGCTCCCGTCTGACGTATACGCGCCGGCCAGCGCGTCCGTGCTGTCGCCTATTGTCGTGACGGCCGACCGTCGCGCGCAGCGTCTCGCCGATGCCATTGCGCAGACCACGCTATTCGACGCACAGGACATCGCCGACACCACCGCGCGCGATCTGCCCGGCCTGCTGCAGTTAGCACCCGGCGCGCAGATCGTGCGCAACGGCGGCCCGGGCGCGACCTCGAGTCTGTTCCTGCGCGGCGCATCGGCGACGCAGTCGCTGGTGCTGATCGACGGGGTGCGTGTCGACTCGGTGAGCCAGGGCAACGCACAGCTCGAACAGATTCCGCTCGACCAGATCGATCATGTCGAAGTCGTGAACGGCAATGTGTCGGCGCTGTACGGCTCGGGCGCGATCGGCGGCGTCGTGCAGGTCTTCACGAGGGACGGCGGCAATCGTCCGCCGCGTTTTCACTTCGACGTGGAGTACGGCAGCTATCACACGCAGCGCCAGGCGGCGGGTGTCGACGGCGCGCTCGACAAGGACGGGCGCACGACCTTCAGCATCACACTCGCACGCGCGAAGACGGACGGTTTCTCGTCGATCGACCCCGCGCTCGCGAGCGTCAATCCCAATGCAAACGGCTACTTCAACGAGAGCGTGAGCGCGTCGCTGCGCCACAAGCTGACCGACGCGTGGGACGTCGGCGTGCGCTATTTCCAGTCGAACGGCACCGACAGCTTCGACGATCCGTTCGGTCTGCCCACCAATCTCAACAATCTGCACAGCAAGGTGCAGACGGCCTCGGTGTTCGCGAACGGCAAGCTCACCGATACGTGGACCACGCGCTTCGTCGTCGCGGCGGGCAACGATCGCAGCAACACGGCGCTCAATGGCGACTATCTGTACCGCTACGACTCGGACAACCGTCAATACACGTGGCAGAACGATTTCACGATCGCACGCGATCACAAGCTGCAGCTCGGCTACGAGCATCTCGACCAGACGCTCGACTCGAACCAGTACAGCGCGCCCGATCGTCACGTGAACTCGGCGTTTGCGGGCTACACGGGGCGCGTCGGCCGCAGTCAGATCCAGGCGAACGTGCGGCGGGACCAGTACTCGGATTTCGGCGGGGCCAACAGTTACTATCTGGGCTATGGCTACGACTTCGACGAGCACTGGAAGGTGACTGCAAGCTGGTCCGATGCGTTTCGCGCGCCGAGCTTCAACGATCTGTACTACCCGAGCAGCGGCAATCCACTGATCCAGCCAGAGCAAAGTCACTCCGTCGAAGCCGCGCTGCAATACGCATCCGATGCATTGGGTCTCCTGAAGCTCACCGCTTTCCAGACGCGCTACACGAACCTGATCGACTACGTGCAGACCACGCCCGGCATCTATGTCGCGCAGAACGTGGGGCATGCGAAAGTGCAGGGCATCGAAGGGTCGTGGGCGGGTCACGTCGGCAAGACGGACGTGCGCGCGGCGGTGACGTTCCAGAATCCCGTCGACGAAGACACGCACACCGAGCTGAACCGGCGCGCGCGCCGCTTTGCGTCGTTCACCGCGAACCGGCCCGTCGGCAAATGGCGCGTGGGCGGCGAGTGGCTCCTGAGCGGCGAGCGCGACGACAGCGGCACGCCGCTCGGCGGATATGGCATCGTGAGTCTGTCGGCGCGCTACAACATCACCAAGGCATGGTACGTGGCCGCGCAAATCCAGAACCTGTTCGACAAGGACTATGAACTCGCCTACACGTACAACACGCCGCGGCGCGGCGCCTATCTCACGCTCGGCTGGCAGCAGCTGTAACGCGCGATGAACGGCTTCGCACAACGTCAGCGGGTGCCGCTCGCGCAAGGCATGAGCGCGAAGCGCGCGCTCGCGATCTGGGCGGCGCTCGTTGCGGCCGCGCTCGTCGTGTTCGTCGCGTCGCTGGCGTTGGGCAGCGTGAGCATCGCGCCGCTGCGCGTGTTCGACGCGTTGCTGCCGTCCCACGACACCTCCGCCGATCTCGCCGAGCAGATCGTTCGCACGCTGCGCCTGCCGCGCGCACTGGCGGGCTTCGGCTGCGGCGCGCTGCTTGCGCTCGCAGGCGCGCTGCTGCAGGTATTGCTGCGCAACCCGCTGGCCGAGCCATACGTGCTCGGCGTATCGGGCGGCGCGGCGAGTTTCGCGCTGCTGGCGATGATCGCGGGCTGCGCGTGGTGGATCGTCGATGCATCGGCGTTCGCGGGCGCATTCGTGTCGATCGTGCTGGTGCTCGGCCTCGCGCGCGGCGCGCTGTGGCGCGGCGAGCCGCAGGACGCCTCGCCGCGTCTTCTGTTGACGGGCGCGGTGATCGCGGCGGGGTGGGGCGCCATCATCACGTTGCTGCTGACCGTCGCCCCCGACAGCCGCTTGCGCGGCATGCTGTTCTGGCTGACAGGCGATCTCAACGGCGGCGGCATGCCGTGGCTCGCGCTCGGCGCACTATGCGTGGCGCTGATCGCCATCGTGCCCATCGCGCCGCAACTGAACGTGCTGTTGCGCGGCGATGCGGCGGCGCAGGCACTCGGTGTTCCCGTCATGCGCGCACGGCTGCGCGTTTATCTGGTCGCGTCGCTGGCAGCGGCCGCTGCCGTGACGACGGGCGGCACGATCGGCTTCGTCGGGCTCGTCGTGCCGCACATGCTGCGGCTCGCGTTCGGCAACGATCAGCGGATGCTGCTGCCCGCCGCGGCGCTCGGCGGCGGCGTGGCCGTGATGGGCGCCGATCTGGTCGCGCGCACGGTGATAGCGCCCGCGCAATTGCCCGTCGGCGTGATCACTGCGCTGATCGGCGTGCCTGTGTTTCTGTGGATGCTACTGCGAAGGAGGCGCGCATGAACGGCCACATGAGCGCACACACGCACGCGCAAGTCGCGCTGCATGCGCAGCAATTGACGCTGCGCGCCGGCGCGCGCACGTTGCTCGATGCGTTCACGCAAACGTTCGCTCCGGGCGAGCTTTGGTGCATCGCCGGACCGAACGGCGCGGGCAAGACGACGCTGATGTCGACGCTCGCGGGCCTGCTGCGTCCCGCGCAAGGACACGTCGAACTCGATGGCGCGCGCGTGAGCGACTGGCCGCTCGCGCGTCTCGCGCGGCGTCGCGCGTGGATGCCGCAAGCCTCGCACGATGCGTTCAGCGCGAGCGTGCTGGACGTGGTGCTGCTGAACCGGTTCCCGCATCTGGCGGGCTGGGGCTGGGAGCGCGAGGAGGACCGCGCGGCCGCGCATGCGGCGCTCGCCTCGCTCGGTCTCGCCGACTTCGCCTCGCGCGACGTGCTGTCGCTGTCGGGCGGTGAGCGGCAGCGCGTCGCGCTCGCGGGCGTGCTGTGCCAGGACGCGCCGCTGCTGTTGCTCGACGAGCCGCTCGCGCATCTCGATCTGCATCATCAGATCGATTGTCTCCAAGCGTTGCATGCATGGACGCGAGGCGGCACGCGCAGTGTGCTGTTCTCATGCCACGATCTGAATCTCGCGCGCCGTTTCGCGACGCATGCACTGCTGCTCGAAGGCAACGGCATCGCGCATGCAGGACCTGTGCGCGATGTCTTGACGCCGGAACTCACGAGCCGCGCATTCGGCTATCCGCTCGTGCTGATCCGCGATGGCGACGACGAAGCGCTGATCCCGGCGTTTCGATCGTCGGCGCAAAACTGAACTCTTCACTCCTGAACGAACATGACCACTTCGCTTTCCCTGTCCGAGCTGTTCGATGTGAAGCCGCTCGAACAGACGCTGCGCGCCGACCTGCAACGGATCATCGACCTGAAGACCAAGCCGCCCGGCAGTCTGGGCCAACTCGAGACGCTCGCGCGTCAGATGGGCATGATCCAGCGCACGACGAAGCCCACCATCACGCGGCCCGCGATGATCGTCTTCGCCGCCGATCACGGCATCGCGAACGCGGGCGTGAGTCCGTATCCGCAGGCCGTGACGGCGCAAATGGTGCTGAACTTTCTGGCGGGCGGCGCGGCGATCAACGCGTTCAGCCGCGTCGCGGGGCTCGAACTCGAAGTCGTGAACGCGGGCGTCGCGCATGACTTTGCGCCGTACGAAAAGCTCGTCGATATTGCGCTTGGCAAAGGCACGCGCAATTTCGCGCAGGAGCCCGCGATGACGCGCGACGAAGCGCTCGCCGCGTTGCGCGCGGGCGCGCAGCGCGTGCGCCATCACGCGGCGCTCGGCACCAACGTGATCGGCTTCGGCGAAATGGGCATCGCGAATACATCGTCGGCGGCATGCCTGATGAGCCGGCTGTGCGGCGTGCCCATCGACGATTGCGTCGGGCGCGGCACGGGTCTCGACGACGCGGGCCTCGCGAACAAGCGCAACGTGCTGGCGGCGGCGCTCGCGCATCATCCGGCATCGAATGATCCGCTCGAGGTGCTCGCGACCTTCGGCGGCTTCGAGATCGCGATGATGGCAGGCGCGTATCTCGGGGCGGCGCAGGCGCGCATGACGATCCTCGTGGACGGCTTCATCGCGACGTCCGCGCTGCTGGTCGCCGATGCGTTGTCGCCTGCCGTGCGCGACTATTGCGTGTTCGCGCATGCATCGAACGAGGCAGGCCACAGGCGCATGCTCGATCACTTCGGCGCGGTGCCGCTGCTCGCACTCGACCTGCGGCTTGGCGAAGGCACGGGCGCGGCGCTTGCTGTGCCGCTGCTGCGCGCAGCCGTTGCGTTCGTCGACGAGATGGCGAGCTTCGAATCGGCGGGCGTTTCGCAACGCGATGCCTGACGCTTCGCGCCTGCCCGCTACCGACCTATCGAACGTACAGCGATGAACGAACTGCGTTACTTCTTCACGGCGCTCGGCTACTTCACGCGCGTTCCCGTGCCGCGCTGGGTCGGCTACGAACCGCATTATCTGAGCGCGGCGGCGCGTTACTTTCCATTGGTTGGCGCATTGGTCGGCGCGGCGGGCGCCATCGTATACATGGCGGCGGTGCGCATCTTTCCGGCGGGTGTCGCGGTGTTGCTGTCGATGGCGACGACGCTGCTCATCACGGGCGCATTCCACGAAGACGGCCTTGCCGATTGCGTCGATGCATTCGGCGGCGCCTACACGCGCGAAGACACGCTGCGCATCATGCACGACTCGCGCATCGGCGCATTTGGCGCGATCGCGTTGATGATGGCGCTCGCGTTGAAGTGGCAAACGCTCGCCGTCTTGCCGCCGCTATGCGCTGCATGGCTGATGATTGCCGCACACGCCGCGAGCCGCGCCTGCGCGATCAGCTATCTCGTCACGCTCGACTACGTGCGCGACGAAGGCAAGGCGAAGCCCGTCGCGCAGCGCATGTCACGCAATGCGTTGTGCTGCGCTATCGTACTGGGTATCCCGTGGCTTTTCTGGCCGCAGTGGCATGCCGGCTGCATCACGCTCGTGGTGCTGGCCGCGTTGCGCTTCTTGCTGGGACGCTATTTCGTCAGACGCATCGGCGGCTATACGGGCGACTGTCTCGGCTTCGCACAGCAGATTTTTGAACTGGCCGTCTATCTCGTGGGACTCGCATGGATATCGTATTGATTCGTCATCCGGCTGTCGCGGTCGAAGCGGGTGTCTGTTATGGCCAGAGCGACGTGGCGCTGGCGGACGCGCCGGAAGCATCCGCGGCGGCCCTCGCGGTGCGTCTCGCGACATTGCAGGTGCCCGCGCCGCGCGTGCTGCTGTCGAGTCCGCTCACGCGCTGCGCGAGCGTCGCGGCCGCGCTGGCCGCGAACTTCGGCTGCGCGGCCAGCATCGACGACAGCCTGAAGGAAATGAACTTCGGCACGTGGGAGTTGAAGCGCTGGGACGGCATCGATCGCGCGTCGATCGATGCATGGGCGGAGAATTTCGAACACGCGCGCGAGCATGGCGGCGAAAGCGTCGAACAGTTCGTGAGCCGGGTGCGCGCATGGTTCGACGTGTTCGAGCAGACACGCGAGCTGACGCCTGCCTATGTCGTCACGCACGCGGGCGTGATGCGCGTGATCGCGGCGACGGTGCTCGGCGTGCCCGTCGAACGCTGCCTGAAATGGTCGATCGACATGTCGGGCTGCGTGTGGCTGCGTCGCGACGACGTGAGCCAGCAATGGTCGCTGGTGCGCTGGAACGCGTGACCGGTTTTAACGGCGGCGCGAACGCGCGGCGTCGAGGTCCGCGCACAACTGCGCCGCGCCTTGCGCAATGCGCGGCGCGGGCCGGTTGATCAGATCGCCGTCGATTGCGAACAGGTTGCCGCGCGCGACAGCCGTCATGCCGGGCCACGCCTTCCACTTGTCGAGCGAAGGCAGCGGCCGGTCGGGTGTCGTCGCGCCGGGTGCGGCCGTGACGATCGCTTCGGGGTTCGCGGCGAGCACGGCTTCCGTCGATACCGTCGGCACGAGCGGCTGCAGCTTCGCGAACACATTGCGCCCGCCGCATAGCCCGATCACGTCGCTGATCAAGTGCTCGCCGTTGAGCGTCATCAACGGGTCATCCCATACCTGGTAGAACACGCTGACGGA
>BBSL01000084.1 GCA_001319865.1 Burkholderia sp. E7m39
TCCTGACGGTACGCGCGCGCGGCGGCGTCGGCGGCGGGGGAGGTGCCGAGCAGCGTGCCGAGCTTCGTCAGCGTCGCGGCGATATCGTCGAGGCGACGCGGCTCGCTGACATAGAGCGGAATGTGCAATTCGCGCAGACGATCGAGCTGCTGCTGCGCATTGCCATGCCGCCACACGACGATCAGATCCGGCTTCAACGCAGCGATACGTTCGAGATCGAGCGACTTGTTGTCGCCGACGCGCGGCACCTGTTTCGCTTCGGGCGGATAGTCGCTGTACGTCACCGCGCCGACGAGTTTCGCGCCGGCGCCTGCCGCGTAGATCATCTCCGTCACGTGCGGCGCAAGGCTGATCACGCGCTGCGCGGGTTGCGCGAGCGTGACGGCGGTGGCGTTGTCGTCGTCGACGGTGATCGCCGCGTGCGCGTGCCATGTCGCGGCGAGCGTGCAGGCGGCGCCCAGTGTGCGTAGCCGTCGTGTCAGTCGCATCGGTTCTATCGTTCCGTCATGGCGTGACGCAGACACGATTCGAGACGCGACCAGTCGCTTTCCGTTGCGGGCAGGCCGAAGCGCATGCTTGCGGGCTCGGTGAAAAAGCGCGTCCAGATGCCTTGTTTCGCGAGTGCTTCGTGCAGATGCACGGCGCATGGGTCGGCAATCCATGCGAAAAGCGGTGTCGAGCGGACCGCGAAGCCCTGCGCGCCCAGCAGGGCGGCGAGCCGCGCGCCTTCTTGCACGAGCCGCGCGCGCATCGCCTCCTGCCATGCCACGTCGGCGAACGCAGCGCTGACGGCGTGCCGCGCGGGGCCGCTGACGGTCCACGCGCCCAACGCTTCGTCGAGCGTCGCGAGCAGGCGCGGGCTCGCCAGCACGAAGCCCGCACGCACGCCGGCTAGACCGAAGAACTTGCCAGGCGAGCGCAGCACGACGAGTCCCTCGCAATCGACG
The DNA here is from genome assembly GCA_001319865.1 of Burkholderia sp. E7m39. Classification (GTDB taxonomy): domain Bacteria; phylum Pseudomonadota; class Gammaproteobacteria; order Burkholderiales; family Burkholderiaceae; genus Paraburkholderia; species Paraburkholderia bengalensis. Next base: position 948 of record BBSL01000084.1, read on the forward strand.
TGCGCGGCGAGCGACGCCGACGGCATCGCATCGGCAAACGCTTCGTCGACGATCAGCGTACCGCCGCGTTCGCACAACGTGGCGTGCCAATGCAGCAGCGTCGATGCGCCCAGATGCTGCGCGGTCGGATTGTTCGGATTGACGACGACGGCATGCAGCAGGTCGTCGGGCAACGTGGCGCACGTGACGTCGAGCGTCATCACACGATGTCCTGCGCGCGCAAACGCGGGCGCGTACTCGCCATACGTGAGCGGCGCGATGCCGACCGTGCCGCGTTCGAGCGCAACAGGCAGCGCGCGGATCGCTGCCTGGCTTCCGGCGACGGGCAACACGTGCGCGGCATCGGGCGTGCCGTAGTAGCGCGCGGCGCGTTCGGCAAAGCCGTCGCCGTTGTCGGGCAGACGCCGCCAGGCGTCGACGGGAACGGGCGGAACGGGGTAGCCGTGCGGATTGATGCCCGTCGACAGATCGAGCCACGCCTCATACGGGATCGCGTAGCGGCGCGCCGCTTCGTGCAGATTGCCGCCGTGCTGGATGCTGTGCGCAGTGTGGGTGTGCGTCATGACGATGGCCGGCTAGCTCTGGAACGGCACGCTCAACAGCGCAAGCGCGATGAACACGGCGAGCCACAGAATGACCGTCCGCTCGACCAACATCAGCGCCGCTTCGACGTGCCGCGCGCTCGCCGTATGGCCCGCGCCGAGCGTCGGGCGCTGTTCTATCACGCCGTGATAGACCGCGGCGCCGCCGAGCAGCACGTTGAGACTGCCCGCGCCCGACGCCATCACGGGGCCCGCGTTCGGGCTGTCCCAGCGCGGCGCCTGTTCGCGCCAGCATTGCAGCGCGGTGCGCGTGTCGCCGAGCAGCGCGTAGCCGAGCGCCGTCAGACGCGCGGGCACGTAGTTGAGCGCGTCATCGAAGCGTGCGGCCGCCCAGCCGAAGCACAGATAGCGCGGCGTGCGATAACCCCACATCGCGTCGAGCGTATTGGCGAGACGGAATGCGAGGGCGCCGGGCCCGCCGAAGATCGCGAACCAGAACAGCGCGCCGAAGATGGCATCGTTGCCGTTTTCCAGCGCCGATTCGACGGCCGCGCGCGATAGCGCGCTTTCGTCGGCATGCGAGGTTTCTCGCGAGACGATGCGCGCCGTCAGCACGCGCGCCTGCGCGAGATCGCGCTTCGCAAGCGCGCGGCCGATCGGCTCGATGTGATCGTGCAGACTGCGCGCGCCGAGCGCGAAATACAGCAGCGCGATGTGCAGCGCGCACGCCCAGATGAACGGCAGCGCCAGCACGAGCCATGTCGCGATCGCCACGGGCGGCGCGACGGCGAGCAGCCATGCGGCGATGCCGAGCAGCCGGCCGCGCCGCCCGGTGTTCAACGCGCCTTCGATCTGCGTCGCGAGTTGGCCGAAGCCGACGAGGGGATGCGCGCGGCGCGGCTCGCCGAACCATCGGTCGACGGCGACGGCCGCTGTGGCGAGTGCCGCGACGAGGGGCAAGGACAGCAGCATCATGCGCGGGCCACCGGTTTCAGCTGCAATGGCAAGCCCGCGACCATCATCGTCGCCTGCGTGCTGATGGCCGCGATGCGTTGATTGAGCCGCCCGAGTTCGTCGACGTAAAGCCGCGTGGCCGCGCCAAGCGGCACGACGCCCAGGCCGATCTCGTTGCTCACCACGATGATCTTCGCGCGCGCCTGCGCGAGCGTCGTTTCGAGCGCTGCAAAGCGGTCGGCATAGTCGTCAAGCGCCGGCGAGCCGTCGGCGGGACACAGCAGGTTCGCGAGCCACAGCGTCAGGCAGTCGATCAGGATGCAATGCGCGGGCGTGTCGATGGACGCAAGCACCTGCGGCAGATCGAGCGGCGCTTCGACGAGCGCCCAGTGCGCGGGCCGCCGCTCGCGATGATGCGCGACGCGCGCGGCGAATTCGTCATCGCCGATGTGCGCGGTCGCGATATACGTGACGGGCAACGCGCTCGCGCTCGCGAGTTGTTCGGCGTGCAGGCTCTTGCCCGAGCGCGCGCCGCCAAGGACGAAGGTGAGATCGCGGGAAATCATCGCGTGATTGTACCGACAAGGCCATGACGACAGCGCGCAAGCAGAAGTGCGATGGGATAATGCGGGCTTCTCCTTCAATCCGTTGCCGAACGTGTCAGCCTTCCCTCCCGTATCGCCCGAATTGGCCGACGTGCCGCACGGCACGCTGATGATTCAGGGCACGACGTCCGACGCGGGCAAGAGCACGCTGGTCGCCGGACTGTGCCGCCTCGCGCGTCGCGCGGGCGCGCGCGTCGCGCCGTTCAAGCCGCAGAACATGGCGCTCAACAGCGCGGTCACCGTCGACGGCGGCGAGATCGGGCGCGCGCAGGCATTGCAGGCCGTGGCTGCCGGCATCGACGCGCACACCGATCTGAACCCCGTGCTGCTCAAACCGACCAGCGACCGCGGCGCGCAAGTGATCATCCACGGCAAGGCGCGCATGAATCTCGATGCCCGCGCGTATCACGACTACAAGCCTCTCGCGTTCGAGGCGGTGCTCGAGTCGTATGCGCGCCTGCAAGCGTCGTACGACACGATCATCGTCGAGGGCGCGGGCAGTCCCGCCGAAGTCAACTTGCGCGATCGGGACATCGCGAACATGGGTTTCGCCGAAGCCGTCCATTGTCCCGTCGTGCTCGTCGCCGATATCGATCGCGGCGGCGTGTTCGCACATCTGACGGGCACGCTCGCGTGCCTGTCGGCGAGCGAGCAGGCGCGCGTGCGCGGCTTCGTCATCAACCGCTTTCGCGGCGACATCAGCCTGCTGAAACCAGGGCTCGACTGGCTCGAAGCGAAAACGGGCAAGCCGGTGCTCGGCGTCGTGCCGTATCTGCACGGCCTCACGCTCGACGCCGAAGACATGCTGCCGCGCGAACTGCGCGCGAAGCATACGAACGGCGCGAGCGATTCGGACGTGCTGCGCGTCGTCGTGCCCGTGTTGCCGCACATCAGCAACCACACCGACTTCGACGCGCTGCGCACGCATCCGCAAGTCGACTTTCACTACGTACGCGCGGGCAGTGCGCCGCCCGCCGCCGATCTGATCATCTTGCCGGGATCGAAGAACGTGCAAGGCGATCTCGCGTTCCTGCGCGCGCAAGGCTGGGATGCCGTGTTGCAGCGTCATCTGCGTTATGGCGGGCGCGTGATCGGCATTTGCGGCGGCATGCAGATGCTCGGGCGCGAAGTGGCTGACCCGTACGGCGTCGAAGGGCCGCCCGCGACGGTCGCCGGACTCGGCTGGCTCGACTTGTCGACGACACTGACGCGCGACAAGACGCTGAAGAACGTGACGGGACGCCTGGCGGCCGACGCCGCGGCGGACGTCGCCGGTTATGAGATTCACATGGGGGACACGCGCGGCCCTGCGCTCGACACGCCCGCGCTGCTGCTCGACGACACGGGCGGCCGCACGCGCCCCGACGGCGCCCGTTCCGCCGACGGCCAGATTCTCGCGACCTACGTCCACGGCCTGTTCGACACACCGGCCGCGTGCGCCGCGCTGCTCGCGTGGGCGGGCCTTGCGCAGGCCGAGCCGATCGACTATCCGGCGTTGCGCGAAGCGTCGCTGGAACGTCTCGCCGACACGCTCGCCGAGCATCTCGACCTGCCGCGCCTTTGGGCGGCCGTCGGCTGATTCCTTCTCAACTGGAATTAATCTAAGCCGAAAGGACGATTTTTCCCACGCCGAGGTTCGAATAAAGTCCGTTCCATCGACGGTGCATTCCGCGCCGTCAAACCCGTTCAATCAAGGAACCGACATGAACCCGACCACCAGCCCCAAAGCCGAGCTTGCCGCGACGATCCTGCGCGTCGCGCTGGGCGTGCTGTATCTCGCGCACAGCCTGCAGAAAATCTTCGTTTTCACGCTGCCGGGCACGGCGCAGTTTTTTCAGTCGATCGGTTTTCCCGGCTGGCTTGGCTACCTGACGGCGTTCGTCGAACTGGCGGGCGGCATTGCGCTGCTGCTCGGCGTGCAGGTGCGCTGGGTCGCGCTCGTGCTGCTGCCGTTCATGCTCGGCGCGATGTCCGTGCATCTGCCGAACGGCTGGGGCTTCGCTTCGCCGCACGGCGGCTGGGAGTATCCGGCGTTCTGGGCCGTCACGCTCGTCGTGCAGTCGCTGCTGGGTAATGGGCTGTATGCCGTCGGTGCCAAGGCTGCGCAGCTGACGCCCGCTCGCAAGGCGGCTTGAGTTCCACGACTTGTGCGGTGGCGGTGCGCGAGGACCATCGACTGATGATGGAAGCTGTCTTCCCAGACAGCCTCGTGTGCTTAGACGCGCCAGCGCCGCAACGCATCGGCCATCCGTTCGGCCACGTCGCTCCAGTCGCGCGTGTCTGACTGCCTGAACAGGCGCATCACGCGCGGATACCACGGCGAATCGTCCCGTTCGAGCAGCCAGCGCCAATCGGTCCAGTCGCGCGGCAGCATCAACCAGCACGGCTTGCCGAGCGCGCCGGCGACGTGCGCGGCGGCCGTGTCGACGGAAATCAGCAGATCGAGCTGCGCGATGATGGCGGCCGTGTCGGCGAAATCCTCGATGGCCGCGCCGAGATGGACGATCGGCTGACGGGCGGGCGGCGCAGCGGCCTCCTGTTCGCCCTGGCCTTTCTGCAAACTGAAGAACGACACGCCGGGCACAGCCCATAACGGCGCGAGCGGCGCGAGGCCGGGAAGGGAGCGGGTCGCGTCGTGCTGGTTTTCGGCGAAGCCCTTCCAGACGAGGCCGACTTTCAGCCCCGGCGAGTCGAGTGTCGTCAGATGTTCGCGCCAGCGCTCGACCCGCGCCGGCAACGCATGCAGATAAGGCAGCGCGGCGGGAATGGTGTCGAGTGTGGTGCGAAAGCGCAGCGGCAGACTCAGCGGATAAACCCAGTAATCGTGCCGCCCGATTTCGCCGCTGTGGGTCTTGACGTCGTCGACGCCTTCGATCGTTTCGATCAGCGGTTTCAGCGGCGCAGGGCACATCAGCGTCAGATGACGCACGCCGAGCGCCTTCAGAAGCGGGGCGTAGCGCGCAAACTGCACGCAGTCGCCATAGCCCTGTTCGTGCCACAGCACGAGCGATTTGCCTTCCAGCGATTCGCCTTGCCACATCGGCGTGTCGGCGGGCGGCGGCACGTCCTTCGGGCGGCGCTGCGGCGCGTAGCGTGCTTCGGCGTGCGGCCAGCCTTCTTCGAACCGGCCTTGGGTCAGCAGCAGAATGCCGAGATTGAAACGGGCATCGGCGAAGTCCGGCGCGAGCGCGCGCGTCTGCCGATACAGGGTCTCGGCTTCGCCGTAGCGGCCGGCGAGCTTGAGCGTCGTCGCCAGATTGTGCCGCGCGTCGCGATGATCGGGCTGCACGGCGAGCGCCCGCCGGAATAGCGCTTGCGCTTCGTCAAGCCGGACGCTGCGCAACAACGCCATGCCGAGGTTGTACAGCGCGTGGATGTAGGTGCCGTCGATGTCGAGCGCGCCGCGAAACACGGCTATGGCCTCCGCCAGCCGGTTCTGGCTCATCAGCAGCGTCCCGAGGTTGTTGCGTGCGGCAAGCAGCCTGGGATCGAGTTCGGCCGCGCGGCGATAGGCGGCTTCGGCTTCTTCGGCGCGCGAATCCTTCAGCGCTTCAGCCAGATGGAAATGCGCGAGGCTGCAGTTTGCATCGATCGCGATGGCGTGGCGGCAGGCCGCTTCGGCTTCCTGCGTCCGTCGGCGGCGCAGCAGCAGATCGGCGAGATTGGCGTAAAAGTGCGGATCGTCTTTCAGCGCGATTGCCCGGCGAATCAGCGCTTCGGCTTCGATCCATGCGTCTCGCGCCGACAGCACGACGCCCAGCAGATGCAGCGCATCGACGTGATGCGGGTGGTGTTCGAGGGTGTCGCGATAGCCTCGTTCGGCCTCGTCGAGGCGGCTCGCAAGGTGGGCTTCGAATGCGGCCTGGAAGTCGGATGCTGGAGACATGCTGCGGTGATAACGGATGATCTGCGGGAACGCCAGTGGCGCGACCGATCATACGCGTCCGTTAGCGACCCAGGACCGCCCGATTTGTCGTAAATCGTCATATCCGGCCAGCTTCTCCGTATGGGCGCCGCGGCATCCCGGCGCGGCTCGGGCGAACGTCCGCCGTCCGCCGGCCGCATCGTGCAGGCGCTTCAGTACAGCACGATCTGCGTGCAGCGGAAGAGCGCCATCGTCTTGCCGTCCGGCCCGGTGACGGTCGCGTCCCAGACCTGCGTGCTGCGTCCCAGATGCACGGCTTTGGCGACCGCGCGGATCGTCCCCTCCCTCGATGTACCGAGAAAGTTGCTCTTCAGCTCGATCGTCGTGAAATTGACGGCGTTATCGGGCAGATGCGCGAGGCATGCGTAGCCGCAGGCGGTGTCGGCGAGCGCCACGATCGTCGCTGCGTGCAGATAGCCGTTCGGCGCCAGCAGGTCGCTGCGCACGGTCAGTTCGGCCGTCAGCGTGCCTTCTTCGAGAGCCGTCGCGCGCACGCCCAGCAGCGCGGGCAGCGAGCCCTTCTGGCGTTCGTGAAGACGGTCGATCGTGTAATCGCTGCGCAGTTTGCTCATGTCGTTGGTACTCGCAAAAAAAGGGGCGGGAAGCATCCCTCAAGGGCATAGGGACTTCGGCCTGACGGGTTTTGCCGATATTATCAACGGCTAGAACAATCGGCCCGCGTGGCTCGCAGCGTATGGACCACGTCGGCGGCGCCGCGTGCAT
>BBSL01000085.1 GCA_001319865.1 Burkholderia sp. E7m39
TGACGGTAATTGTGGTGGCGAATCCAAAGGGCGGTGTGGGCAAGAGCACACTGTCGACCAATCTGGCTGGCTATTTCGCGGCTGAAGGCCAATGGGTCGCGCTCGCCGACCTCGACCGGCAGCAGTCCGCGCACGCATGGCTCGATCTGCGTCCGGAAACGTTGCCGGCCATCGAAACCTGGCAGGTGGATCCGGACTCGCCCGCCAAGCCGCCCAAGGGGCTCGAGCAAGCCGTGATCGACACGCCCGCCGGACTGCACGGCAACCGGCTGAACGTAGCGCTGTCTCTCGCGGACAAGGTGATCGTGCCGCTTCAGCCGTCCATCTTCGATATTCTCGCCACCAAGGAATTTCTCGAACGGCTCGCGAAGGAAAAGGCCGTGCGCAAAGGCGCAATCGAGATTGGCGTGGTGGGCATGCGGGTCGATGCGCGCACGAAGTCGGCGGATCAGCTGCACCGCTTCGTCGACGGTCTCGATCTGCCCGTGCTCGGCTATCTGCGCGATACGCAGAACTACGTGCAGCTGGCCGCACACGGCCTGACGCTGTGGGACGTCGCGAAAAGCCGCGTCGAGAAGGATCTGGAGCAGTGGGAGTCGATCACCGCGTGGGTCGACGGCAAACGCGCGGGCGGCAAGGGCACTGGAAACGGCAACAGGAACGGTGCCGGGAGCGGCAAGAAAGGCTGAAGGCGGCCTGTCGTGGCGGCTTCCGCCTTGCCCGTGTTCGCAGGGCCGCCTAGCTCCAGCTTTGCGTGGGCACGTGATCGCGGCTGCCCTTGATCACGTTGTTCTCGTCGACAAACACCAGATCCGGCTTCCAGCCGGCCTTCAACTCTTCTTCGTCGACGTTCGCGAACGCCGCGATGATCACCAGGTCGCCCAGTTGGGCGCGCCGCGCCGCCGAGCCGTTCAGCGAGATCATGCCGCTGCCGCGCTCGCCCTTGATCGCATAGGTCGAAAAACGCTCGCCGTTATTGATGTTCCAGATGTCGATGCGCTCGTTCTCGACGATGTTCGCCGCTTCGAGCAGATTCTCGTCGATCGCGCACGAGCCTTCGTAGTGCAGTTCGCAGTGCGTGACGACCGCGCGGTGAATCTTCGACTTCAGCATGTTGCGTTGCATGGCCATTCCTTGAGCCGCGCCGAGCCCGAGTGCCGCGGCGCCGCGATTGTGGTTCAGATTTCGAGATTGTCGATCAGGCGCGTCGCGCCGAGCTTCGCGGCAGCGAGCACGACGAGCGGCGCGTCCAGTTCGTGGGCGGTGGGCGCGATCAGGTTGGCGCGCTTGCGGATCGCGATGTAGTCCGGTTTCCAGCCCCGCGCCGCCAGCGACGCGACGGCTTCCTGCTCCAGTTTCGCGAAATCGCGGTTGCCCGACAGCACGCTCTCGCGCACGCGCTGCAGCGTGGCCGCGAGCATCGGCGCTTCGGCGCGCTCGGCTTCCTGCAGATAGCGATTGCGCGAGCTGAGCGCGAGGCCGTCGGAGTCGCGCACGGTTTCGGCAGCGACGATGTCGCACGGCAGCGCGAACTGCTCGGTCATGGCGCGCACGATCATCAGCTGCTGGTAATCCTTCTTGCCGAACACGGCCACGCGCGGCTGCACGCACGACATCAGCTTCATCACGACCGTGCACACGCCCGTGAAGAAGCCGGGCCGGAATTCGCCTTCCAGAATGTCGCCGAGGTCATGCGGCGGATGCACGCGGTATTCCTGCGGCTGCGGATACATGTCGCGTTCGGTCGGCGCGAACAGCACGTAGACGTTTTCCTTCTGCAGCTTTTCGATGTCGTCCTGGAGCGTGCGCGGATATTTGTCGAAATCCTCGTTCGGACCGAACTGCAGACGATTGACGAAGATGCTGGCCACGACCGGGTCGCCGTGCTGGCGCGCGAGACGCATCAGCGACAGATGGCCTTCGTGCAGGTTGCCCATCGTCGGCACGAAGGCGGTGCGGTTCTGGCCGCGCAACTGGTCGCGCAATTCCTGGATCGAGCTGATGACTTTCATGATCGGGCGATGTTGTGAGCGTTGCAGGCGGCCGAACGGGCGGCTGCGCGGCTCGCGGTTGTCTCGGTCGCGCGAAACGACGCGCGGTTACGTGGTGTCCGCGCTGCGCCGCGGGCGGGCCGTCCGGCTGGAGCGGTTTCGAAGCGCGGGATTGTAAGGGATTTATTGCCGTGCTGCACCGATTCGGGGCGGCCGGGTGCGTGTCGAAATTTCCCGTTATTTGAACGGAAGGCGTTGGCGTTCGGATATCGGGAAATGCCCGTTGCGGATTCGTGGGCGGCCGCGGCGCGAGCGAGCTGCAATGACTGTCACTCCGTAGCGCCCTGGCCAGCCTTGTCAGGCGGGCAGGTAGGCGAGCCGCACGTAAATCGGCGCGAACGGCTCGGCTTGCGTGATTTCGATCAAGGATTCACGCGACAGCTCGAGCATTGCGATGAAGTTCACGACGACGACGGGTACGCCGCGCGTCGTGTCGAACAGCTCGGAAAACTCCATGAAGCGGGCCGTCTGCAGCCGGCGCAGGATCACGCTCATGTGCTCGCGCACGGAGAGTTCCTCGCGCGAAATCTTGTGGTGCTGGACGAGCTTCGCGCGCTTGATGACGTCGGCCCACGCGGAGCGCAGGTCGTCCGTGTTCACGTCGGGAAAGCGCGGCGTGATGCTCTGCTCGATGTACACCTCGGCGCGCAGGAAGTCGCGCCCGAGCTGCGGCAACTGATCGAGGCGCTGCGCCGCGAGCTTCATCTGCTCGTACTCGAGCAGGCGGCGGACCAGTTCGGCGCGCGGGTCTTCGGCCTCTTCGCCCGTGTCCGCCTTCTTCACGGGCAGCAGCATGCGCGACTTGATCTCGATCAGCATGGCCGCCATCAGCAGATATTCGGCGGCGAGTTCGAGATTGGTCTTGCGCAGCTGTTCGACATAGCCGAGATACTGGACCGTCACTTCGGCCATCGGAATGTCGAGCACGTTGAAGTTCTGCTTGCGGATCAGGTAGAGCAGCAGGTCGAGCGGGCCTTCGAACGTCTCGAGAAAGACTTCGAGCGCGTCGGGCGGGATGTACAGGTCCTGTGGCAGCTTGAACAGCGGCTCGCCGTACAGGCGCGCGAAAGCGATGCCGTCGACGGTGTCGGGCGTCGAATCGGTGGCGGGCGCGGCGAGCGCTGCGTCGGACGGGTCCTGGGCGGCGCGGGCCTCGTCGGCGGTGGTCACTTAGAAGTTCTGGTAGTAGACATACGAGGTCTGCTGCACGCGCGCGGCCTGGTTGGAGGCGCGCTCGTCGAGGTCGATGGGCTGCTTGTCCCACAGCAGCGCGCGGCCGCGGCGCTGTTCGTCTTCCAGGTTGGGCTTTTGCTGCTTCAGTTGATTCAGGAACTGCGTGATGTCCGATTGATACATGGCTCGACGTCCGTGAATGATGGTGACGGCGCCCGGATCGTGCGCGCTCGCGCGGGGGCCGCCGGTGCAGAAAAGGATTTTACCGCAAGCCCGCGAGCCCCAAGCGAAAAGTCGGCGGAACCGCGCGCAGTCTCGCGCGTCGAAGGCGGGCGCCTCGTGGCAGCGTGCGCTTGCACGCGGCTGTGGGCAGCGCTTGCGAGCGCGTGGTGCAAGGTTTGTCCCGTAAATTGCTCGTTTGCTCCAATGTGGTCAAATAGCGGGCGTTCCCGCTGCGCCGTGACGGGCCGGGAGTCGACATTTCTTCAACAAATCGTCAAAAAGAGCCGGAGGTCGTGTTTGGCGGGGTGGGCCATCGAGCGGTCGTGCAGACGCCGCAGCGAAATCACGGTGAAAGACCGCCGCGCGATGCAACCCGCATCGCTCGCGGCGATGCTGCTGCGCGCATGCCTGTCGTGCGGGTTCTGCGTGCTGCTGCTGGCCGCGTCGCATGCACATGCCGCGCGCGCAAAGCCGGTGTACAAGGTGGAAGTCGAGGCGGAGCCGCGCTCGCTGCGCAAGCTGCTCGAAGAGCACCTGGACATCTCCCGCTTCGCGAAACGCGACGACATCAGCCCCGAGCAGTTCGATTTCCTCGTTACGGCAACGCCGCAGCAAGTGCGCGACCTCGCATCGACGGAAGGTTACTTCACGCCCGTCGTGCGGACCGACGTGCGCACCATCGACGGCAAGAAGCAAGTGCGCGTGTCCGTCGACCCCGGCCCGCGCACGACGATTTCGTCGATATCGCTGTCGTTTCGCGGCCCCGTGCTGACGGAAGATCCCGAGCAGGAAAACAAGACGCGCTTCGCGTTCGCGCTGCACGAGGGCGAGCCGTTCACGCAATCCAGCTGGGACGACGCCAAGGACGCGTCGCTGAAGGCGCTGCAGTCGCGGCGCTATCTGGGCGCGAAGATCTCGCGCTCGGAAGCGCGCATCGACCCGCGCACGCACGACGCGAAGCTGTCCGTCACCTATGACAGCGGCCCCACGTTCACGATGGGCAAGCTCGAAGTGGAGGGGACGCGGCGCTATCCCGAGCGCATCGTCGAAAACGTCAATCCGATCTCGCCGGGCGAGGTCTACGACGTGCAGCGCATCACGGAGCTGCAGCGCCAGTTGCAGAACACGCCGTACTACGCGAGCGTCGCGATCGACGTCGGCAACGACACGGCCAAGCCGCTCGAGACGCCCATGCACGTGAAAGTCAGCGAGTATCCGTACAACAGCGTGCGCGGCGGCGTCGGCTATTCGACGGATACGGGCGCGCACATCCAGGGCTCGTACTCGTATCTGGACACGTTCGGCGCGGCGTGGCCGTTTACCGTCGCCGGCCGGCTCGACCAGATCCAGCAGTACGGCCAGGTGACGCTCGCCATGCCGCCCGGCAGCCGCGGATGGACCAACAGCGCGCTCGCGTCGTACACCAGCACGAACGTGTCCGATACGCGCATCTACAGCTTGCGGGCGGGCTTGCAGCGTACGCGCACGTCGCAGTACATCGACTACGCGTACTCGATCCTCTACTACCAGGACAGGCTGGACCAGAACACCCAGGCGCCGACCACGAGCCGCGCGCTCGTGCCCGCGTGGTCATGGACGCGCCGCAATACCGACGACCCGCTGTTCCCGCGCTCGGGCAATCTGATTCACGTCGAGGCCGGCTTTGCCGTGAAGGGCGCGCTGACCGATCAGACGTTCATTCGCGGCTACGCGCGCGGCCAGCAGTACGTGCCCGTCGGCGCGCGCGACCTCGTGCTGTTTCGCGCGGAGCTGGGCGGCGTGTTCACGAGCGGTCCGTCGAGCGGCGTGCCCGCGTCGCTGCTGTTTCGCGCGGGCGGCTCGAACTCGGTGCGCGGCTACGGGTATCAGAGTATTGGTAACAACGTCGGCGGCTCGATTCTGCCGACCAAGTACCTCGTGACGGGCACCTCCGAGTATCAGCACTGGTTCAACCGCGACTGGGGCGCGGCTGTGTTTTTCGACATCGGCACGGCCACCGACGCATGGGGCGAAAAGATCTTCTATCCGGGCGTGGGCGTGGGCGCGCGCTGGCGCAGCCCCGTTGGCCCGGTGAATGTCGACCTCGCGTACGGCACGCGCAATCGCAGCGTGCGGCCGTATCTGACGCTCGGCATTGCGTTCTGACATCACTTTGAATCCGACAGCATTTTTCGAGCATGACGACGGACCCATCCGCCAATCCATCTGAGAATCTGCCGGGCGGCGCTCCGCCGGGCGGCACCCCGCCGGGCGGCGCGGATGGCTCTGGCGGCGGCTCCGACACGCCGCCGCCGAACAAGCCGCGGCGTGTGCGGCGTCTGTGGAAGGCGATCGCGTGGGGCATCGCGGTTCCCGTCGTGCTCGTCTCGCTGGTCGGCGCGCTGCTGTACGGCGTAGTGGTCACCGAGCGCGGCACGGCGTACGCCTGGCAACTCGCCGTGAAGATGCTGCACGGCCAGCTCGAAGGCAAGCTCGACGGCGGCGCGATCGCCACGGGCCTGCACATGCGCGACGTGCGCTGGCGCAGCCTCGACGGCAGCGGCACGGACATCCGCATCGACCGCATCGACGGTCGCTGGGGGTTGTCGGACAAGCCGTGGCGCTTCGTCGTCGACTATCTGCACGTCGGCACCGTCGACGCGCGTATCGCACCGTCCACGTCGAAGTCCGAGCCGATGAGCCTGCCGAAGGATCTGCGGCTGCCGCTGCAGCTGGAGGTGCGCGATCTTAGTGTGGACAAACTGGTGCTGCATGAAGGCGCGTCGAATTCCGAGTACGCGCGTCTGCTGTTCCACGGGCGCAGCGACGGCCGTCATCACGAAGCGTCCGTCGATCGGCTCGACACGCCGTTCGGCGCGGTCACGGCGGCAGTAAAGCTCGACGGCGTGCGGCCCTTTCCGCTGACGGGCGACGCCGGCTATTCCGGCAAGGTCAACGACGAGGCCGTGCAGGTGCGCGCGCATCTGTCGGGCTCGCTGGAGACGCTCGTCGCCGAGCTCGACGCGACGGGGATGAAGCTGACGGGCCACGCGCGCGTCGAGGCGACGCCGTTCGCGCAGGTGCCGCTGCAGCGCGCGACGCTGACGTTCGATCACGTGAACCCGCAGGCCTTCGCGCCCGGCGCGCCGCTCGCCGATCTCGCCGTGCGCGCGGAACTGCAGCCGGTGCAGCGCGACGCGGCGGCGCGTCCGGCTGCGGCGAGCGGAGCGAGTTCGGCAAGTGCGGCGAGTCCGGCAAATCCGGCAAGTTCGACGGTCGCGGGTCCGGTCGTTGCAGCAGGCAAGGGGCGCGCTGCGAGCGCGACGCAACTCGCCAGCGCGCCTTTGGCAGCGTCCCACGCGCAGACCGACGCGGCGCATTCGGATCAAGGTTTCGCCGTGCAGGGCCAGGTCTCGATCGTGAACGCGAAACCAGGGTCGATCGACCAGCATCTGCTGCCGCTGATCGATGCCCATGCCGACGTGCAACTCGACGCCCGCGCGCAACGCATCTCGAATCTGAACGTACGGCTCCTGAAGGAAGCCACCATCACGGGTGGCGGCGCGCTGATGGGCAAGCGCGGCCAGTTCGATCTGAAAATCGCGAAGCTCGACCTGAACGCGCTCGAAGCCAGCGTGCGTCCGACGCAGTTCGACGGTCCCGTTTCGATCCGGCTGAACGACGACGTTCAAAGCGTGACGCTCGATCTGAACGATCCGAAAGCGGCGTTGCGCGCGCAGGGCAAGATCACGCTCGATCCTGCGCGCACCAGCTTCAACGACGTGCGCGTGACATCGGGCAAGGGGCACATCGACCTGAGCGGCGCTCTCAAGCGCGACGCGAACTCCACCTACAACCTGAAGGCGACGCTGACCGACTTCGATCCGCTGACGCTGACGCAACAAACGCCGACGCGGGCGCCGGCGGCCGCTGCTGGAAAGGCGAAGGGCAAGGGCAAGCGCGCCCAGGCGGGGATGTCGACGGCGCCTGCGCGCGATGCGAGCGCTCAGCAAACGCCCGGAAGCGCGTCCGGCAGTTCGCCCGGAACTTGGCCCGGAAGGGTAGTCGCAAACGTGCCCGCAAAACCAACGGCGAAAGCAGCGCCACCCGCGAAAACGCCCGCCAAAGCCGCAAACGCCTCGCGCAAGATCGAAGCGCGCGTAAATGGCACGCTGACGGCATCGGGCATGCTGGCGCCCGTGTTCACCACGAAGGCCGAGTTTCGCCTGGGCGAGAGCGTCTACGACGGCCTGCCGATGACGGGCAGCGGCACCATCCAGCTCGTCGGCTCGCGGATTCTGCCGAGCCGCGCCAATCTGTCGGTGGCAGGCAACGAGGTCGATCTGCAAGGCAGCTTCGGCGCGCGCGGCGACCGTCTGCGGTTTCGCATCGATGCGCCCGAGCTCGAGCGGCTTGGGTTCGGTCTGGCCGGGCTCGTCGTGACGCAGGGCGACGTGACGGGCAACTTCGAGCATCCGAACCTCGCGCTCGACTACAAGGCCGACAGCGTCGTGTTCGCCGACAACAGGATCGGTCACGCGGAAGGCCATGCCGAACTGCGCGACGGCGCGAACGGCGCCATGGTGTTCACGACGGACGCCCGCAACATCAGCACGGCGGGCGTCGAGCTGAACACGCTCACGGCGCGGCTGAACGGCACGCGCGCGAAGCACACGCTCGAAGGCGCCGCGACGGGCACGCTGCAAGGCCGCCCGCTCGATCTCGCAGTGGCCGCGAACGGCAAGCTCACCGACGCGCGCGACGGTGCGCACTGGGACGGCACCGTCACGCGTCTGTCGAACAAGGGCACGCCCGCGCTGAACATGGAGTCGCCGCTCACCGTCAGCGCGGGCGGCCAGCGGGTGACGCTCGGCGCCACGCGGCTCACGCTCGAAGGCGCAGTGCTCGACCTGAAATCGTTCGCGCTCGATCATGGGCGCATCCGTTCGGCGGGCACGCTGACGGGCGTGTCGGTGGCGCGGATGCTGGAACTGCGGCAGGAATTCACGGGCGCGCCGTCGACGCTGAAGACGGATCTCGTGTTCGACGGCAACTGGGACTTCGCGCTCGCCGACACCGCGACGGGCCACGTCGAGCTGAAGCGGCGCGCCGGCGACATCACGATCGAAGTGGGGCGCGGCTTCGCGCCCGTCGGCATCACCGACATCGCCGCGCGCGCGGATTTCAGTGGCGGCAATCAGCTGAACGCGACGGTGCACGCGCAGGCGAGCCGCATCGGCGTGATCGACGCGTCCGCGCACACGACGCTCGTGCCGCGCGACGGCGTGCTCTCCATCAACGAAGAAGGGGCGCTGGCAGGCTCGATCGACGCAAACGTGCCGTCGCTGAAGACGATGGGCGGGCTGTTCGGCCCGAGCTATCTGCTCGACGGCCACCTGGCGCTGAAGCTCGCGCTCGCCGGCACGGTGGCGAAACCGAACCTGTCGGGCGCACTGGTCGGCGATGGTTTGTCCGCGACGCTCGTCGATCTCGGTGTGCAACTGAAGGACGGCATCGTGCGCATCGCGCTGTCCGAGAATCTGGTCGACTTCCAGCAGGTCGAGTTCCACGGCGCCACGGGCACGCTGCGCGCCAAGGGCCGCGTGCGTCTCGACAACACCGAGCCCGATCTGACTGCGAGCATCGTGGCCGACAAGCTCGAACTGTTCGCGTCGCCGGACCGGCAACTGACGATGTCGGGCAGCGCGAGCATCGCAAACGCGGGCACGCAGGGCGGGCTCGCGATCAACGGCAGATTCGTCATCGACCACGCGCTCTTCGACATGCCCGATAAGTCCGAGCCGCGTCTGGGCGACGACGTCGTGGTGGTGCGTCCGGACGGCTCGGTGGCAAGCGGTAAGCCCGCTGAAGTCGGCAACTCGAACAAGCCGGTGGGGGCATTTGCGCCGCGCGCGAACATCGATATCGATCTCGGCGACAAGTTCCGCTTCCGCGGCCAGGGCGCGGACGTCGGGCTGCGCGGCACGATCACCGCGCTCTCTGCGCCGAATCTGCCGTTGCGTGCGATCGGCAACGTGCGCGTGACGGAGGGCTCGACCTATACGGCGTTCGGCCGCAAGCTCGGCATCGAAAACGGCTTCTTCACTTTCAACGGGCCGGTCGCGAATCCCGGCATCAATATTCTCGCGATGCGCCGCAACCAGCAGGTCGAGGCAGGCGTGCAGGTGACGGGCACGATTCAGTCGCCCGTCGCGAAGCTGGTGTCCGAGCCGAACGTGCCCGACAACGAAAAGCTGTCGTGGCTGCTGTTCGGACACGGCACCGATCAGGGTAACAACGTCGGCCAGCAGAGCACGATGACAACAGCGCTGGCGCTGCTCGGCAGCGCGAGCGGCAAGCGTATCGCGCAGGAATTCGGACTCGACGAATTCTCGATTGGGCGCAGCGAAGTGGGGCTGACCGATCCGCAGGTGGTGATGGTGTCGAAGGCGATCAGCGAATGGCTCGTGATCGGCTATGAGCAGGGTTTGCAGTCGTCGAGCAACGCGATCAAGGCGACGGTGAACCTGACGCGGTACTGGTCGGTAGCTGCGTACGGCGGCACGTTCCAGGGCATGGACCTGCAATACACGCGGCGCTTCGACCGGCTGCGCTGGTAACGCCGCAAGCGCGGACAACCAACGCAAAAGCAAAAGCCGGCGGACCGCGCGATGCGGCCCGCCGGCTGCCTGGCGGGATCACTGGCGACGGGCGCTACTTCGTTGCGCTCGCCGTCGGTGTGCTGGATCTGACTTGCGTGTTCGCCGTCGCCGCCGGCACGGTCCGCGCTTGCGCATGCACCAGCGCCAGCACGTTTCGGCCGAACGCTTCAGGGCGGCCTTCGAAAATCCGCTCGACAGCCTTCTCTTTGATCAAGCGGCGACGCAGCGTTTCGCGCGCGTCATGCTGCGTGGCGAGCTGCACGGCGGCGCGCACGTATTCGTCGATCGAATGCGTGGTCAGCCAGTCCGGCATGCCGGCGCGCCCGAACAACCCGCTGTCGATATGCTCGAACACTTCGGGACCGCACAGGTTGACGCCTGGCAGGCCGAGCGTCAGCGCGTCGACGATGCCGTTCGTATTGCCGAACGGGAACGGGCTCACGAACATGTCCATCGCGTTGATGACTTTGAGATAGCTCGCGTAGCCCATGCCGCCGTACACCAGCACGTTCTCGCGCGGCAGCGCCGCTTGCACCAGGCGGCGCACGTAAGCGATGTCGAGCCCCTCCGCCCACGACGTCATGAAGTGAAAGCGCACCGGGATGCCCGCCGTCTCGATGACACGGCGGCACGCGGCGAGAAAGCGCGGATTGAGCTTCATCGCGCTCGCCGTCACGGCGATATTGACGAACTCGCCGCGCTCGGGGACGCTT
Organism: Burkholderia sp. E7m39; assembly: GCA_001319865.1. Classification (GTDB taxonomy): domain Bacteria; phylum Pseudomonadota; class Gammaproteobacteria; order Burkholderiales; family Burkholderiaceae; genus Paraburkholderia; species Paraburkholderia bengalensis. The sequence continues at coordinate 10,801 of BBSL01000085.1, forward strand.
GGCGTGATGTCGGTGAGCAGCTTCGACGGCACGTACGGCTGGCCGTCTTTCGGCAGGCGCATCAGCTTTTCGCTGAAGCACGCAGGGTCGCCGACGAAGTCCTCCTCGACGCTCACGTAATCGATACACTCGGCGTGCATCGTCGCGGGATGGCCGAGCGCGGCGATCTGCAGCGGCGCGACGCGCACGTTGGTCATGAAGATCGTATGCGGGAACATGCCGACGCTCGGCATGTACAGCACGGCCGGCGGATGCTCGCGCGCGAAGTTCTGCACCTGCCTCACGATCTCGCCGACATACTCCGGATGCTCGAACGGAATGAAGCGGTCGAAGATCGCGCGGCCCGTTTCGTCGACGTGCTGCGCCTCGCCGAATGCGACGACTTCGAAGCGCTCGCGCGCGGCGAGCATCGTGCGCGAATGCGTGCGATAGATCGAATGGCCGCCGTTGAACCATTCGAGCACGACGATCATCAGCGGCTTGCGTTCGTCCTGCTGCACCTGCGGCGCCGCATGGCCGACGTGCGCTTCGTCGGCGAGCAGGCCCAGTTCGCCCAGTTTTTTTCGAACCAGCGTGCTGATGCCGCGCTTGAGCGCATGCCGGTTCGGCAGATCGGAATAGCTGCAGTGCATGTAGGCGCCGCATACCGCGCCGCCCGGCAGTTCGTCCAGATCGTCGATCGCGTCGAGCGCGCGCGGCAGCCACTCGATGAGCCGCTCGCGCTTCTCATGCGCGGCGGGCGAAATCACCACCGCCGAGCCGACGACCGACATGCCGAGGCTCGCCGCCAGCGCGGGCTCGGTTTTCGCGAGATCGGCGAGGTCGATGTCGTACCCGGATTCGACGGTGTAGAGCACGATCTGCTTTCTGACCAGCGCCTTCACCTCACTGACGTCGCCAGGCGATTGCGCCGCGTGATCGAGCAGCGCGCGCAGGATGTGATCCGTGTCTCCGTACGACGAAGCGACGAACAGCATGTTCAGCCAGTGGCGCGCGTTGAACAGCTGGTTGAACTGCCCGTCGGTCAGCTGGAAGTGCGGATCGGCGAGCAGGGCGGTGATGGCGTCGGCGATGCGCTGCAGTGTGCTCGCGGCGTCTTCGCTTGCGGCGCGGGTCGGATCGGCGAAGGCCAGATCGACGCCCGGCAGCCGGCTGCGGTTTGCAATGAAGGTGTTGATCAGGTCGATCAGCGCGTCATGCGCGGCCTCGTAATCGCGCGACGCGACGAGGGTTTCAAACCGGTCGAGGGAAAATTCAGTGCTCATGTCAGTGGCCGTGGGAAGACGGCTCGCGATGGGCGAGCGCGACGTGTTCAACAGGGAAAATGGGCGTCGGGCCGCGCCGGACAGGGCTCGCGCTGGCTTCGATGCGCCCGCTGCGAAGCGGGTGGATCGTCAGCGCGACGCCCGCGTGGCGCGTGTCACAAACTGATCCCGATTTTCAAAGAATTGGCGTCTGATGAATCTAGGAGCACTCTTAATTTTGAGAAAGGAGCGCGTGGCGGGCAGTCGGTCTTTCGCGGCTTTGCACGCGCGAAAAAAAAGCACGTCCGCAGACGTGCTTGTCGTGCGGCGCCGCGCGGGCGCCAGATGAGCGAGCGCGTGTTACTTGACGCGCATGCCCGGTTTCGCGCCGCTGTCCGGTTCGAGCACGTAGATGCCCGGTTCGGCCTTCTCGTCGGCGGCCGATGCCGCGAGCACCATGCCTTCGGAGAGCCCGAACTTCATCTTGCGCGGCGCGAGGTTCGCGACTATCACCGTCAGCTTGCCGACCAGTTGTTCCGGCTGATACGCCGACTTGATGCCCGAGAACACGTTGCGCGTCTTTTCTTCGCCGACGTCGAGCGTCAGTTGCAGCAGCTTGTCCGAACCTTCGACGGCTTTGCAATCGACGATCTTCGCGATGCGCAGATCGATCTTCGCGAAGTCGTCGATCGTGATGACGCCGCTGTCGTCGGTCTTGGCCTGCGCGTCGCCATGCGCCGCGGCCGTAGCCTTCGCATGCGCCTTGGCTTTGGCCTTGGCGTCGGCCGTTTGCGCGTCGGCGGCGGGCGCTGCCTGCAGCGAGCCGCGGTTCGCGGCCAGCAGCGCCTCGATCTGCTTCGGATCGACGCGGGTCATCAGATGCTTGTACGCGTTGATCGCGCGCGCCGAACCGAGCGGCGTGTTCGCGTGCGACCACGCGAGCGGCTCGATGCCGAGGAACGCTTCGGCGGCTTGCGCGACCTTCGGCAGCACCGGCTTTAGCGCGAGCGACAGCAGACGGAACGCTTCCAGCGACACGCTACACGTTTCATGCAGCGCGACCGCGTTGGCCGGGTCTTTCGCCTGATCCCACGGCTTGGCCGTATCGACGTACGCGTTGACGGAATCCGCGAGTTCCATTGTCAGACGCAGCGCCCGGCCGTAATCGCGCGCCTCATAGTGCGCGGCAACTTGCGGTATCGCGGCGCGCAACGACGCGAGGAGGGGATGCTGCATCGCGCTGTCCTGCACGCGGCCGTCGAAGCGTTTGATCAGGAAACCCGCTGCGCGGCTCGCGATGTTCACGTACTTGCCGACGAGGTCGCTGTTCACGCGCGCCTGGAAGTCCTCGAGGTTCAAGTCGATGTCTTCCATCGTGCTGTTCAGCTTGGCCGCGAAGTAGTAGCGCAGCCACTCGGGGTTCATGCCCGTGTCGATGAAGCTGTTGGCCGTGATGAACGTGCCGCGCGACTTCGACATCTTCGCGCCGTCCACCGTCAGGAAGCCGTGCGCGAATACGTTGGTCGGCGTGCGATGGCCGGAGAACTCGAGCATCGCGGGCCAGAACAGCGTGTGGAAATACAGGATGTCCTTGCCGATGAAGTGATACTGCTCGGCTTTCGATCCCTTGTTCACCCACGCGTCGAAATCGAGCCCGCGCTTTTCGGCGAGATTCTTGAAGCTCGCGTAATAGCCGACGGGCGCATCCAGCCACACGTAGAAGTACTTGCCCGGCGCACCGGGAATCTCGAAGCCGAAGTACGGCGCGTCGCGCGAGATGTCCCAGTCGGCGAGCTTCGCTTCACCCGCGTCGCCGAGCCACTCGCGCATCTTGTTGGTCGCTTCCTGCTGCGCCAGGCCGCCGACCCAGCCGCGCAGGAAATTCTCGCAGCGCGGGTCCGACAGCTTGAAGAAGTAATGCGTCGACGTCTTCTTGACGGGCGTCGCGCCCGACACCACCGAGTACGGATTGATCAGCTCAGTCGGCTGGTAGGTCGAGCCGCACACTTCGCAGTTGTCGCCGTATTGATCTTTCGCGTGGCACTTCGGGCACTCGCCCTTGATGAAGCGATCCGGCAGGAACATTTCCTTGACGGGATCGTAGGCCTGCTCGATGTCGCGCGCCTCGATCAGACCGGCCGCCTGCAGCGCCGTGTAGATGGACTCGGACAGCACGCGGTTCTCGTCGGAATCCGTCGAGTAGTAGTTGTCGAACGAAATGCCGAACGCGTCGAAATCGCGCTTGTGCTCCTGCCACACGCGGTCGATCAGCTGCTTGGGCGTGATGCCTTCCTGCTCGGCCTTCAGCATGATGGGCGTGCCGTGCGTATCGTCCGCGCCGACGTAGTAGACCTCGTGCCCGTGCATTCGCAGCGCGCGGACCCAGATGTCCGTCTGGATATATTCGACCAAGTGGCCGATATGGATTTGCCCGTTCGCGTACGGCAGGGCAGACGTGACGAGGATCTGGCGGCGGCCTTGGGACGCGCCGGCGGCGGTGAGGTCTGCGGATTGAACCGCGGTGGCGTCGGTTGCTGACATGTGGGTTCTATGGACTGGCGGAAGGTACGGGCGGCCGTCGCAATGTGCACACGGACGGCGCTGTGCCCAGGACCGCACGGGCGGAATGTCCGCTCGCACAGCTCGGGTTGCCGGGCGCGGCGGCGCGGACTTTCATCGCGCGAAACCGGCCCGAACCGCCGATTTTACCAGCGTGAATGCCCAGCGACAGCGCGTATGACGGCTGCGTTGCGCGGCGCGGCGATTGAGCGCAGCGATGGGCGTCGCGCAATGTTCGCGGCCGGCGGCGTGGTACGGCGTATGTCGGAAGGGATGGGAGCGAGATAAGGAGCAGGAAGCCGAGCAAGACCCGGAGCAAGAAGCGGAGCAAGCGGGCCCATGTCCTCGCGCTAAACGATCGACAAGGCGCGAAGCGGAGTGCGGGCAAAAAAACCGGGGCTATGGGCCCCGGAGCAACAACGACAAGAGGAGAATGGTGACGCGGCGGCTTCACCGCGCGCGTACCGTAAAGACAGACAGCGGAATTTCGCGAGAGTTCGAAATTTTTTTCGGCCGGTTCGCGGGGTCTGGCGCGGCTTTTACGCATGCCTCGCGTGACGCCATCGGCCAAACAGCGAACTGGCGCTCGCGTCTGCCGGAAGAGCCGAGCCCGCGCGGGGCAGCCCTTTCTTCCTCCACGAACCTTACTGCGCGTGCTGTGCCGTTGCGCGCAGATAGATTTCGACGCGGCGGTTTTGCGCGCGGCCCGCTTCCGTGTTGTTGTCGGCGATGGGCTGGTTGGCGCCCATGCCCGAAGCCGCGAGACGTTGCGGCGCGACGCCGTCTTGCGAGAGTTGATTCACGACGCTTTGCGCGCGATTGACGGAGAGCGTCTGGTTGTACGCCGGCTGACCGGTGCTGTCGGTGTGGCCCACGACTTGCGCGACCACTTCCGGGCTCTGGTTCAGCGTTTGCGCAACCTGCGCGAGCACCGGCGCAAACGACGGCTTGATCGCGTAGCTGTTGGTGTCGAACGTGACGGAACTCGGAATGTTCATCTTGAGCGAGCCGTCGGGCT
>BBSL01000086.1 GCA_001319865.1 Burkholderia sp. E7m39
TTCGTGGCGCCGGACAGCTTGTTCTTGATGTTCTGCCAGTTGTAGCCGGTCACGCCGCCGACAGCCGCGCCGACGCCCGCGCCGATCGCCGCGCCCTTGCCGCCGCCGAAGATCGCGCCCAGCGCGGCGCCCGTGCCGGCGCCGACGCCCGTGCCCACGGCCGCGTTCGTGCCTTGCTCCGTGGCGCAGCCGCCGAGCAGCGCGCCAACAACAGCCAATGCCGACAGGCGGGTCATGATTTTTGCATTCATTTCGAGTCCTCTTGAGTAAAACATTTGACGATGCACGGGCTTGCAAACCGCGCCGACAGCCGGAAAGGGTCTTCCGGCAGGCCCCGGCGCCAGCCTCTACAATGACGACTGAGCAGCCGGCGATTCGGCCCTATTGCAAAACTAGCGCGGCAAGCGTGCCAATGAGACAGGTTTTAGGCAATGCCGGCTAACAATTTCTTTCAATATTTCCGGCGCGTTGCGCAGACTTCGATCGCACCCCGCGCCAGGCGTTCCCACGGAGACTCAATGAGCATCGATCGGGCTTTGGTCGACGCGGCCCTCGCGGCCGTCATCGACCCCAACACGCAGCGGCCGTTCGCAGCGGCGAAAAACCTCAGGAACGTGACGGTGGATGGTGCCACGGTCGCCGTCGACGTGGTACTCGGCTATCCGGCCAGGCGTCAGTTCGACGCGATCCGCGCGCTCGTCGAGAACGCGCTGCGCGCAGTGCCCGGCGTGTCGAATGCGCGCGTGCAGGTATCGCAGGACATCGCTGCGCATACGGTGCAACGCGGCGTCAAACTGTTGCCGAACGTGAAGAACATCGTCGCCGTCGCTTCTGGCAAGGGCGGCGTCGGCAAGAGCACGACGGCCGTGAACCTGGCGCTCGCGCTCGCGAGCGAGGGCGCGTCGGTGGGCATTCTGGACGCCGACATCTATGGCCCGTCGCTGCCGATGATGCTCGGCATCGACGGCCGCCCCGAGTCGCCGGACGGCCAGTCGATGAACCCGATGACGGGCCACGGCCTGCAAGCCAACTCGATCGGCTTTCTGATCGAGCAGGACAATCCGATGGTGTGGCGCGGCCCGATGGCCACGTCCGCGCTCGAACAACTGCTGCGGCAGACCAACTGGAAAGAACTCGACTACCTGATCGTCGACATGCCGCCGGGCACGGGCGACATCCAGCTGACGCTGTCGCAGCGCGTGCCCGTGACAGGCGCCGTGATCGTGACGACGCCGCAGGACATCGCGTTGCTCGACGCGAAGAAGGGCTTGAAGATGTTCGAGAAGGTCGGCATTCCGATTCTCGGCATTGTCGAAAACATGGGCATCCATATCTGCTCGAACTGCGGCCACGAGGAGCACATCTTCGGCGCGGGCGGTGCAGAGCGGATGTCGAAGGAGTACGGCGTCGACGTGCTCGGCAGCCTGCCGCTCGACATCGCGATCCGCGAACAGGCCGATTCGGGCCAGCCGACGGTGGCCGCCGACCCCGACGGGCGCATCGCCGACATCTATCGGACGATTGCGCGCAAGGTCGCGATTCATATCGCCGAACGCGCGCGCGACATGAGCTCGAAGTTCCCGACCATCGTCGTGCAGAACACGTAAAGTCGTCATGCGCGGGCGACGCTTGCCGCATGACCCGGCACACGGGCGTGCAGCGCGGCGGGTCCGCGCTTCGGCATCGGGTAGAAAGGGGTCTGAATGCGGGCCCGCTCGCTGTATCATGTCGGCTTCATCAGGTCCGGCAACGCGGTCGCGGAGACGGCCGGCTCGACAAGAGGATCGCATGAGAAAACGAATCGGCGGCGAGGCGATCAAGGCAATCATCGTCCTGGCTGCGACCAGCGCCTTGCTGTCAGGGTGCATGGGCTTTCTGAAGCCACAGGAGAAGCGCGCCGACGCGCAACTGCTGCCCACGCTGGGCAACCAGACGCGCGGCTCGGTGACGTTCATCGAGCGCTCGGACGGCGTGCAGGTGACCTACAACCTCACGGGCTTGCCGCCGAACAGCGACCACGCGCTGCAGGTGCACGAGCGCGGCGACTGCAATTCCGTCGACGGTTCGGGCGCGGGCGCCGTGTTCGCGCCGGCTGCTGAGCGGTTGAAGATCGGCGCGCGCGTCGAGGGCGATCTCGGCAACATTCACGCCGACGCGGCGGGCGTGGCGGCGGGCTTCATCGTCGCGCCGGACGTGTCGCTCGACGGCGTGCGCTCGGTGCTGCAGCGCGCCGTGCTGCTGCACCGCGACGCGTCCGACCCCTACGCGTATCCGCAACACGGCGCAGGCCCCGCGCTCGCGTGCGGACTGATTCGCCAGTAACGCCAGCCGCTTCCGCGCGGACCGCCCGTCTGGTCCAGATCGAAGGATTTGCCAATCGTTTGCGCCCGGTCTGCCCGCCCCGGTTTGCGCCCTGCGCGAAGGTCTGTATCTCCGCCGTTTTCCCGTTTGTTTTTCGCAGCGATCCACGCGGCCTTGGCGGCGGGACGTTTGTCGTCGCGACGCACGGCGGCGCCCGTGCGCGCCGGGGATTCATGCCGCATCGGGCACGCCCGCCCGGTTCGCGTAAAATAAGCGCCTTTCTTCCGGCGGCTTGCGTTCGAAAGCCAACGCCAAGCGACAGCCGGCCGATTTTTTCCCCGTCAGCAGCGTTCACCTATGAGCATCAAATCCGACAAGTGGATTCGGCGCATGGCCGAAGAGCACAAGATGATCGAGCCGTTCGCGCCGGGCCAGGTGCGCACGACGGAAGACGGTCGCAAGATCGTCAGCTACGGCACGTCGAGCTACGGCTACGACATCCGTTGTGCCGACGAATTCAAGATCTTCACGAACATCAACTCGACAATCGTCGATCCGAAGAACTTCGACGAGAAATCGTTTGTCGATTTCAAGGGCGACGTCTGCATCATTCCGCCGAACTCGTTCGCGCTCGCGCGCACCGTCGAATATTTCCGCATCCCGCGCAGCGTGCTGACGGTGTGCCTCGGCAAATCGACGTATGCGCGCTGCGGGATCATCGTCAACGTGACGCCGTTCGAGCCGGAATGGGAAGGGCACGTCACGCTCGAGTTCTCAAATACGACACCTTTGCCTGCGAAAATCTACGCGAACGAAGGCGTCGCGCAGGTTCTGTTCTTCGAAAGCGACGAGATCTGCGATGTCTCGTACGCGGATCGCGGCGGCAAATATCAAGGACAGCACGGCGTGACGTTACCGAAGACGTAACGCAAACGCGCATTGAATCACCAGCTATTACGGGTGACCGCTGCGCTTCGCTGAGCAGCGGTCGTTCTTTTTGGAGAATCGCCCATGAAGTTTCGTTTTCCCGTCGTCATCATTGACGAAGATTTCCGCTCCGAGAACATATCGGGTTCCGGCATCCGGGCGCTTGCCGAGGCCATCGAGAAAGAAGGCGCGGAAGTGCTGGGTCTCACGAGCTATGGCGATCTGACGTCGTTCGCGCAACAGTCGAGCCGCGCGTCGTGCTTCATCCTGTCGATCGACGACGACGAGCTGCTGCCGTACGTCGAGAACGGCGACGGCGAAGCGCCCGACCTCGCGCCCGCGATCATCGATCTGCGCGCGTTCGTCGAAGCGGTGCGCAAGCGCAACGCTGACATCCCGATCTTTCTGTACGGCGAGACGCGCACGTCGCGCCATCTGCCGAACGACATCCTGCGCGAGCTGCACGGCTTCATCCACATGTTCGAGGACACGCCGGAGTTCGTCGCGCGCCACATCATCCGCGAGGCGAAGGTCTATCTGGACTCGCTCGCGCCGCCTTTCTTCAAGGAACTGGTGCAGTACGCGGACGAAGGCTCGTATTCGTGGCACTGCCCCGGCCACTCGGGCGGCGTCGCGTTCCTGAAGAATCCGCTCGGCCAGATGTTCCACCAGTTCTTCGGCGAGAACATGCTGCGCGCGGACGTCTGCAATGCCGTCGACGAACTCGGCCAATTGCTCGACCACACCGGGCCGGTTGCGGCCTCGGAGCGCAACGCGGCGCGCATCTTCAGCGCGGACCATCTGTTCTTCGTGACCAACGGCACGTCCACGTCGAACAAGATCGTCTGGCATGCGACCGTCGCGCCGGGCGACATCGTGCTGGTGGACCGCAACTGCCACAAATCGATCCTGCATGCGATCACGATGACGCACGCAATCCCCGTGTTCCTCACGCCGACGCGCAATCACTTCGGCATCATCGGGCCGATTCCGCGCGACGAGTTCAAGCCGGAAAACATCCGCAAGAAGATCGAGGCGAATCCGTTCGCGCGTGAAGCGCTCGCGAAGAACCCGAACCTCAAGCCGCGCATCCTGACGATCACGCAGAGCACGTACGACGGCGTGATCTACAACGTCGAAATGATCAAGGACCTGCTCGGCGATCTGCTCGATACGCTGCACTTCGACGAAGCGTGGCTACCGCACGCCGAGTTCCACGAGTTCTATCAGGACATGCACGCGATTGGCGCGGGCCGTCCGCGCACGGGCGCGCTGGTGTTCGCGACGCACTCCACGCACAAGCTGCTCGCGGGCATTTCGCAGGCTTCGCAGATCGTCGTGCAGGACAGCGAGAACAGCACGTTCGACCGTCACCGTTTCAACGAGGCGTATCTGATGCACACGTCGACGTCGCCGCAGTACGCGATCATCGCGTCGTGCGATGTGGCCGCCGCAATGATGGAGCCGCCGGGCGGCACGGCGCTGGTCGAGGAGTCGATTGCCGAAGCACTCGATTTCCGCCGCGCAATGCGCAAGGTCGATGCCGAATACGGCGACGACTGGTTCTTCAAGGTTTGGGGTCCGGAAGAACTGGCGGAAGAGGGCATCGGTTCGCGGGAGGACTGGATGCTGCGTCCGAACGACCGCTGGCACGGCTTCGGCGCGCTCGCCGACGGCTTCAACATGCTCGATCCGATCAAGGCGACGATCATCACGCCGGGGCTGGATGTGGACGGCGAATTCGGCGAGACGGGCATTCCCGCCGCGATCGTCACGAAGTATCTGGCCGAGCACGGCATCATCGTCGAGAAGACGGGGCTGTACTCGTTCTTCATCATGTTCACGATCGGTATCACGAAGGGCCGCTGGAACTCGATGGTCACCGAACTCCAGCAGTTCAAGGACGACTACGACAACAACCAGCCGCTGTGGCGCGTGCTGCCCGAGTTCGTCGCGCAGCATCCCGCCTACGAGCGCATCGGCCTGCGCGATCTGTGCGAGCAGATCCACAGCGTCTACCGCGCGAACAATATCGCGCGCCTGACGACCGAGATGTACCTGTCGAGCATGGAACCCGCGATGAAGCCGTCCGATGCGTTCGCCAAGCTCGCGCACCGCGAGATCGACCGCGTGCCCATCGACGAACTCGAAGGCCGCGTCACGTCGATCCTGCTGACGCCGTATCCGCCGGGCATTCCGCTGCTGATTCCGGGCGAGCGCTTCAACCGGACCATCGTCAACTATCTGCGTTTCGCGCGCGAGTTCAACGAGCGCTTTCCGGGCTTCCATACGGATATCCACGGGCTGGTCGGCGAAACGATCAACGGACGCATCGAGTATTTCGTCGATTGCGTGCGCGATTCCTGATGATGAAGACGGCGCTGCGCTTTCGGACGGTGTCCCGCGCGTCGATGCACGCGCGGGCCATGTTGTGCGCGTTGAGTTCGGCGTTCGCGCTGGCCTGTGTGCCGCTCGCCGCGCATGCCGAGGTCGCCGCTGCCGATCCCATCGACGCGTCGATGCGCGCGTGCCTCGCGCGCGCGGATATGTCGTCGACGGTCGGCCAGGTGCAGTGCATGGATACGGCGCGGCTCGCGTGGCGGGCGTCGATGGACCAGTCATACAGACTGGTGCTCGACAAGGTGTCCGGCGCGCAGCGCAAGAAGTGGGAAGAGAGCCAGAAGCGCTGGGAGGCCTGGCGCGACGCCGATGGCAAGCTGCTGGCCGCCGTGCTCTCGACGACGCGCGGCACCGCCTATCAGCTCGCGGGCGCGGACATGCAGCTGCAACCCGTGCGCGACCGCGCGCTGGCGCTGCGCGCCGTCGCGATGCAGGCGGGCAAGGTGGACCCGAAGGCGCGGCCGCGCGCCTGTTCGTTCGACGCGCAGTGCGAACACGCGACGTTCGATCTCAATCGCTACTATCGTCGCCTGCATGCGAAGCTGCCGTCACATGAGCGTCCCGTCCTCGCTCGCGCGCAACGCGCATGGACGGCCTATCGCGATGCAACCGTGCCGCTGATGGATGCGCACGCACAGGTCGATATCATCGGCGCGCGCGTCGCGCTGCTCAAGCGCATGGGCGACACGGCCGGCAACGACTGAGCCGGGCGCTTTGCGCATTTGCTTCGAATATCTAAGCAGGTACTGTTGCAAGCGCATCTAATGCGGACTGCATGTCTCAGCAACGGGTCGCGCGCGCCCGTTCGCATCTCTCACATCGTCTGTTTGGCTTCGCCAATGTTCGCGTGCGGCGAGCATGTCCTGTTCATCGCGATACTTTTTTAAAGTTGTATCGCGAAGTGTCGTTATTCTGCGTTGCGTTACACATGTCTCTGTCCGGTCACGTGCGGCAACAACGCGCGTAACCGGACAGATCCACGGAAACGCAAGTCTTTCTTTGAACAGGATCAACATCTTGAAGCCAACTACATCCTCCGCATGGCTCGTCACCGCGCTGGTTGCCGCGGTATTGAGCGGGTGCGCGACGGAAGCGTCGCGCTCGCTGCCGACGCCCGAAGTCAGCAGTGCGCAAGTGCCCTATGCCGGCAAGCTCGTGCCCGTCGCCGTCGGAAAATTCGATAACCGGTCGAGCTACATGCGCGGCATCTTCTCGAACGGCATCGACGTGGTGGGCAGCCAGGCGAAGACGATTCTCGTCACGACGTTGCAGCAGAGCCGCCGCTTCTCCGTGCTCGAACGCGACAACCTGAACGAGATCGCGCAGGAAGCGTCGATTGCCAACAAGAGGCAGAAGCTCAAGGGCGCGAACTACGTTATCACGGGCGACGTCACCGAGTTCGGCCGCAAGGAAGTCGGCGATCAGCAGCTGTTCGGCATCCTCGGTCACGGCAAGAGCCAGATTGCCTACGCGAAGGTCAGCCTGAACATCGTCGATACCACGACGTCCGAAGTGGTCGCGTCGAGCCAGGGCGCGGGCGAATACAGCCTGTCGAACCGCGAGGTGATCGGCTTCGGCGGCACGGCATCGTATGACTCGACGCTCAATGGCAAGGTGCTCGATCTGGCCATCAAAGAGGCCGTCAATCATCTCGTCCAGCAGGTCGACGCGGGCGCGTTGCAGGCAGCGAAGTAATCCACACATCAAACATCGAAGAACAAAGATGAAGAGAGAAAAATGGCTGACGGGCCTTGCGCTGCCCGTCGCAGCAGTGTGCACGCTGCTGACGGGGTGCGCGAACACGACGAAGGACGTCGCGTTGTATCAGTGGGACGGCTATCAGCCGCAGGTCTACGAGTACTTCAAAGGACAGAAGAGCCCGCAGGAACAGATCGATGCGCTCGAGAAGGCGCGTCAGCAGATTCTCGCGAAGGGCGCGTCGGTGCCGCCGGGCTTCCACGCGCATCTGGGCATGCTTTACGCGACGGTCGGCAATGACGCGCAGGCGAAGACGGAACTGCTGGCTGAGAAGCAGTCGTTTCCCGAGTCGTCGACCTACATGGACTTCCTGCTGAGCAAATTCCAATGATGAAGCGCTTCCTCTCACTCAAGCTGATTGCCGCGCTGTCCGTCCTGTTCACGCTGGCGGCGTGCGTGCAGCATCCCGTGCGCAACATGGACTACACGGCGTTTCGCAACAGCAAGCCCAGCACGATCCTCGTGCTGCCGCCCATCAACGACACGTCCGATGTAGGCGCAAGCTACGGCATGCTGTCGCAGATGACGATGCCGCTCGCGGAAGGCGGCTACTACGTGGTGCCCGTCGTCGAAATGGAAGAGACGTTCAAGCACAACGGCCTGACGACGGCGAACGACATCCAGGACGTCGCGCCCGACAAGCTGCGCAGCATCTTCGGCGCCGATGCCGCGCTGTACACGAAGATCTCGCAGTACGGCTCGAAGTACACGGTGATCGACAGCACGACCGTGGTGACGGCAAGCGCGAGGCTCGTCGATCTGCGCTCGGGCGATACGCTGTGGCAGGGCACGGCGAGTTCGACGGGCAAGGAACTGGGCGGCAACGTCAACGTGGGCGGCGGGGTGATCGGTGCGCTGGTGCAGGCGGCCGTCAAGCAGGTCGCGCATTCGCTGACCGACGAGGCGCATGACGTCGCCGGTCTGACGAGCCGCAAGCTGTTGTCGAGCGGCGGCCCGAACGGCTTGTTGTACGGTCCGCGTTCGCCGCGGTACGGCACGGACTGAGCGTCTGACGCGGTTGTGAAAAGCGCGCGCCTGTCGCAACGGGCGCGCGCTTTTTTGTCTTCGCGCGAGGGCGCCGGGTGAAGGCTCAGGTGAGCAGATAGCCGTCTTTCGCGGCGGCTTTCTGCAGGGAAGGCTGCGCGAGCAGGTCGCGCGCAGCGTCCTCGATGAAACAGGACAGCGCATCGAGGGCGAGGTCGTTGTCGTCGGTGCCGAACGGTTCTTCGATCTGCGATGCGATCGCGTCGAGCGCCATGAACGTGTAAGCGACGAATACCGAAAAGAGCGGCGTGAACGCGCCAACGCTTTCGACCAGCCCGAACGGCAGCAGCGCGCAAAAGAAGTAGACGGTGCGGTGAATCATCACCGAGTAGGCGAAAGGCAGCGGCGTCGACACGATGCGCTCGCAGCCGCCGATCACATCGGACAGCCCGTTCAGATTGCGATCGATCGCCTGCACGGTCCACGCGTCGAGCTTGCCGTCGCGCGCGTGCCGCTGCACCCATTCGCCGAGCCAGAGCATGATCGTCGCGGGCCGGTAACGCGACATCATGACGCGCTCGAAGAGCGGCTTGTCGAGTCTCGTCGACAGGTCGTGCGCTGGATCGGTGCCCCTGAGCTGATGCCGAAGCGCGTGCGCGAACGCGCCTAACGCATGTACGAAAGCTTGCGTTTCCTTGCTGTCGATCTGCTCGCGAGGAAGCGTGAGCACCTGGCGCGTGAGCGAGCGCGTTTCGTTGAGCAGATGTCCCCAGAGCTTGCGCGCTTCCCAATAGCGGTCGTAGCTGGCGCTGTTGCGAAAACCCAGAAAGATCGCGAGCGCGATGCCGATCAGCGAGAACGGCGTCGTGCTGACGTTCACGGTGATCTTGACGACCTTGTCGTGCACGCCGAGCGCGATGAGCGAGATCACAAAGATCAGACCGAGGCGCGGCAGCAACTCGGGCAGGACGGAGCCGCGCCACGCGAGCAGCATGCGGAACCAGTGAAGTTGTGGGCGGATGATCATGACGGTGAGGTGTGGAAAAGCGGG
>BBSL01000087.1 GCA_001319865.1 Burkholderia sp. E7m39
TTCGCCTTTGCCGCCTCGATAACGACGGGAAATCAGCCGATCGCCGCTCGCGCAGCGGCGATGGCAGCGCGCACCTGATCGGGCGCCGTGCCACCCGGATGATTGCGGCTTGCGACCGATCCCTCGAGCGTCAGATAGCCGAACACGTCGTCGCCGAGCAGCGACGCGACGTTCGGCAGTTCTGCCTTCATTTCGTCGAGCGACAGATCGGCGAGATCGCAGCTGCGTTGCTCGCACACACGCACCGCGTGCGCGACGGCTTCGTGTGCGTCGCGGAACGGCAGGCCGCGCTTGACGAGATAGTCGGCGAGGTCGGTGGCCGTCGAGAAGCCTTGCAGCGCGGCCGAGCGCATCGCTTCCGCTTTCACCGTGATGCCCGCCACCATCTCGGCGAAGATGCGCAGCGTGTCGGCGACGGTGTCGACGGTATCGAACAGCGGTTCCTTGTCTTCCTGATTGTCCTTGTTGTACGCGAGCGGCTGGCCCTTCATCAGCGTCAGCAACGCCATCAGGTGGCCGTTCACGCGGCCCGTCTTGCCGCGCGCGAGTTCCGGCACATCGGGATTCTTCTTCTGCGGCATGATCGACGAGCCGGTGCAGAAGCGGTCCGCGATATCGATGAAGCCGACGCGCGGGCTCATCCACAGCACGAGCTCTTCCGAGAAGCGCGACACGTGCGTCATCACGAGCGCGGACGCCGCCGTGAATTCGATCGCGAAGTCGCGATCGGACACGGCGTCGAGCGAGTTCGCGCAGATGCCGTCGAAGCCGAGCGTCTTCGCCACGGCATGACGATCGATCGGATAGCTCGTGCCCGCGAGCGCCGCCGCGCCGAGCGGCAGGCGGTTCACGCGCTTGCGGCAATCGGCCATGCGCTCGGCGTCGCGCGAGAACATTTCGACGTACGCGAGCAGGTGATGGCCGAACGTGACGGGCTGCGCGACCTGCAGGTGCGTGAAGCCGGGCATGATCGTGGCGGCGTTCTTGTCCGCGAGGTCGAGCAGCGCCACGCGCAAGTCCTTCAGCAGCGCACCGATACGGTCGATTTCGCCGCGCAGCCACAGGCGGATGTCGGTGGCGACCTGGTCGTTGCGCGAGCGGCCCGTGTGCAGGCGCTTGCCGGCATCGCCGATCAACGCGGTGAGGCGCGCCTCGATGTTCAGGTGCACGTCTTCGAGGTCGAGCTGCCATTCGAACTCGCCGCGCTCGATCTCACCCTTGATCTGCGCCATGCCGCGCTGAATGGCCGCGAGGTCGTCGGCGCTGATGATCTTTTGCGCGGCCAGCATCGACGCGTGCGCGAGCGAGCCTTCGATGTCGACGAACGCGAGACGCTTGTCGAAGAAAACCGACGACGTGTAGCGCTTGACGAGTTCCGACATCGGCTCGGAGAAGCGAGCCGACCAGGCTTCGCCTTTTTTATGCAGTTGGGACGTCATGGTGATGGGCAGTGTGCGAGGTGAAGACGCGGACGGCGCGGCATCGGTGCTGGTTGCTGCGCCGCCTTGAAGGAGACAACGATTTTAACACCCGCCGTGCAGGCGGCTTTTTCGTCGCGGGCGGAATCATTCACGCACGAGCACGACGAGCTTCAGGTCTTCGCGATGCGCGGGCTTGAAGGTGATCTGGTGATAGACGACGTGGCCTTGGCGCGGATGGTTGAACTGGCGCTGGCCGCCTTCGCGCTCGTTGACGTCCTGCGACGCCCAGAAGCGCGCGAACGCATCGCTGGCAGCCGCGAGCGAATCGATCAGCGTGCGCGTGGGCGCATCGTTCTGGTGGCGGATCGAATCCGCGCGATATTCGGCGGCGAGCCGCCGCGCGCGGCTTTCCCAGTCGACGATCAGACTGCGCGCATCCGGCGACAGAAACGTATAGCGCAACAGGTTGCGGTCGTGCGCGCCGTCGAGCCAGCCGACGAACAGGTCCGCCGCGGGTTCGTTCCACGCCAGCGCCGTAAACTGGCGGTCGAGCACATAGGCGGGGGCGTGCACGAGCTGCACGGTCTTCAGCAGCATGGCGGGCGCGTCGGCGGCGGCGGGGTCGGGCTCTGCGGGATCGCGCTGAGCGGCCAGCTCGAACAGATAGGCGCGCTCGGCGCGTGAGAGCTGCAGCGCGACGGCGATGCGCGCGAGGGCGTCGGCCGATGCGGACACCGGCCGGCCCTGCTCGATCCATGTGTACCAGGTCGGGCTCACGCCGCACAGCTGTGCGACTTCCTCGCGGCGCAGGCCTGGCGTGCGGCGGCGCGGACCGGGCGGCAGACCCACGGCTTGCGGCGACAGGCGCTCGCGATGCGCGCGGATAAACTCGCCGAGCGCGCGGGCGGGGGTGGCATCGAGCGGGGGGGCGGAATCGGCGGAGGACGGCGTGGTCATGTTGCGCGGATGCGGTGGCTGGTAATCTCGATACCAGAATAATTGGTTGACTTGTACCGGTACAGGGCGGGTTCTATTGTAGCGACTGGAGCGGCCGGTGCGAACGGGTGTTCCGGTTCGATGGCGCAGAAACGACGTTACCGACATGACCTCGCAGACACGACGGCGCAGGAACGACGTCACCGACATGACGTCACCGACATGACGTCACAGACGGCCCGACAGGGCGGGAGCAGACAATGAAGCATCACGATCAGGTGGCCGACGCGTTCGGCTCGACGGCGGCCGCGTACCTGACGAGCCAGGTGCACGCGACGGGTGCGGACTTGCAGACGCTGGCATCGGCCGTGGCTGCGACGCCGGGTGCGGCCGTGCTCGACATGGGCTGTGGCGCGGGGCATGCGAGCTTTGCGGTGGCGCAGCATGCGGCGTCGGTGGTGGCATACGACATCGCGCCGCCGATGCTGGCGACGGTCGAGGCCGCCGCGCGCGAGCGCGGGTTTTCGAATATTCGCACGCAGCAGGGCGCCGCCGAAAAGCTGCCATTCGGCGATGCATCGTTCGACTGGGTCGTGAGCAGGATGAGCGCGCATCACTGGCACGACGTGCCGCTCGCGCTCGCCGAGGTGCGGCGCGTGCTGAAGCCGGGCGGGCGTGTGCTGTTCATCGATATTGCCGGCGGCGAACATCCGTTGCTCGATACGCATCTTCAGGCCGTCGAGGTGTTGCGCGATGGATCGCATATTCGCGACTATCGCGCGGACGAGTGGCTGTCGTTTTTTGCTGCGGCGGGCTTCGAGGCTGTTGTGCGCGAGCGCTGGCGGCTGGATATCGAGTTTGCTTCGTGGGTGGCGAGGATGAAGACGCCGCAGCCGCGCGTCGAGGCGATCCGGTCGGTCTGGGCGTCCGCGCCCGACGAGGTGCGTGAGTACTTCGATGTCAAGGAGGATGGTTCTTTCAAGCTCGATGCGGTGATGATCGAGGGGTCGTGATGTGCTTTCTCTGCGAGGCTTGGAGTGTGTTTGCGGTTTGCTTTTTGCGCTTTGCTTTGCGGGGGCATCCGCTTTTTGTCTCTGGTTGATTGGCGTTGCCCCTGTGCGGGGCGGCACCT
>BBSL01000088.1 GCA_001319865.1 Burkholderia sp. E7m39
AACGCCAATCAACCAGAGACAAAGAGCGGATGCCCCCGCAAAGAGCAAGCAAATGCGCCAAAAGCCCGCGCCGCGAAGGCGCCATCGCGGATGCCCGCGACAAGAGCAGCAACCACCGCACACCAAGCCCAAAAAGCAAAAAAGGCGGCGGCCTTAAAAAAGACCCGCCGCCCGCAGGGCAAAACCAAACCAAAACCAAACGTCAACCGGTATTCCGTAACCCAGCCGCGATTCCGTTGATCGTCAAATGAATCCCGCGCCGCACGCGCACGTTCGAATCCCCCGCGCGATGGCGCTTCAACAGCTCCACCTGCAGGTGATTCAGCGGATCGAGATAGGGGAAGCGGTTCTTGATCGAGCGCGCGAGCAAAGGATTATCGGCGAGCCGGCCCTTCTTGCCTGTGATCTCGGACAGCGCGGCCGACGTGCGCTCCCACTCGGCCACGATGCGCTCGAACACCAGCTTGCGCAGCTTCTTGTCCGTGACGAGCGCGGCGTAGCGCGACGCGACGGCGAGGTCGGTCTTGGCCAGCACCATGTCCATGTTGGACAGCAGGTTCGAGAAGAAGGGCCACGTCTTGTGCATCTTGCGCAGCAGATTCAGACGACGCTCGCGCTCAGGGTTCGATCCCGACGCGTCCAGCCAGCCCGCCACCGCGCTGCCGAATCCGTACCAGCCCGTCAGCAGCAGACGGCATTGACCCCACGAGAAACCCCACGGAATCGCGCGCAAATCCTCGATCTTGCGCTGCTTCGGGTCTTGCAGCTTGCGCGATGCCGGCCGGCTGCCGATGTTCAGTTCGGCGATCTCGGAAATCGGCGTCGATGCAAAGAAGTAGTCAGTGAAGCCGGGCGTCTCGTAGACGAGCGCGCGATACGACGCCATCGCGGTATCGGAGAGCGTCTGCATCACTGCTTCGAACTCGGGCAATTGCGCGGGCGAATTGCCGTGCGGCAGCAGCGATGCCTCGAGCGTCGCAGCCACCACCGTCTCCAGATTGCGCCGGCCGATTTCAGGATTGCCGAACTTGCTGGCGATCACCTCGCCCTGTTCCGTCAGACGGATCTGGCCTTCGACCGTGCCCGGCGGCTGCGACAGAATCGCCTGATAGGTCGGGCCGCCGCCGCGTCCCACCGTGCCGCCGCGGCCGTGGAACAGGCGCATCGTGATGCCCCGCTCGTTGAAGAGCGAAATCAGCGCCAGTTCCGCGCGGTACAGTTCCCAGTTCGACGTCAGGAAGCCGCCGTCCTTGTTGCTGTCCGAATAGCCGAGCATCACTTCCTGTTCGTTGCCCTGGTGCTCGACGATCGCGTCGATACCCGGCAGCGCCAGCAGGTCGCGCATGATGTGCGGCGCGTTGCGCAAGTCGGGAATCGTCTCGAAGAGGGGAATCACCATCAGACCCGCGCGCGCGGGATCGACGGGATTGCCGAGCAGGCCGTGCAGCAGCCCCGTTTCCTTTTGCAGCAGCATCACTTCGACGAGATCGCTGACCGTCTCCGTGTGCGAAATGATGTAGTTGCGCACCGCCCGCGCGCCGAACTTTTCGCGCGTCTTGCGCGCTTCTTCGAGCACGCCGAGCTCGCTCTTCACGAGATCCGAATAGTCGACGTACGGCGAGCGCAGCAGACGCGGCTGCGCCAGTTCCGCGAGCAGCACGCGCAGCTTGTCCGCTTCGGAGAGCGCCGCGTAGTCGCTTTCGACGCCCGCGCGCCGCAGCAGCTCGGCGATCACTGCCTCGTGAATGTCCGAACTCTGGCGTAGGTCGATGCTCGCCAGATGGAAGCCGAACACCTCGGCTGCGCGCGTGAGCGGCGACAGGCGCGGCGTGGCGAGCGAGCCGCCGTGATGTTCAACGAGCGAATCGATCAGCACATGCAGGTCGCGCACGAACTCGGAGGAATCGTCATACGGAACCGCGCGAATCTGCGGGGCGCCTCGGCCCGCGCTGCGCAGCGGCACGACGCCTTCGCCCAGACGCACGCGCGCGCTCGCGCCAAGCCGCGTGTAGATGCCGATCAGCGCGCGGCGGTACGGCTCGTCGGTGCGGTGCGGCGAGTGATCGGGCGATGCTTCCGCGAGCGCCTTCACGCCGTCGCTTGCGCCCGCCAGCAGGTTCGACACCGACAGCTCGGCGCCGAGCTTGTGCACCTCCTCCAGATAATGTTCGAAGATCACCGCGGCCTGGCGCGTGATCGCGTTTTCGAGCGTCTCGCCCGTCACGTTCGGATTGCCGTCGCGGTCGCCGCCAATCCAGCTGCCCATCTGGAAGAAGGGCGGCAGGCGCGCATCGATGCCGTGTTCGACGAGCGCTTCTTCGATGTCCGCGTAAAGCGCGGGAATCTCTTCGAGGAACGTCGCGCGATAGAACGACAGCGCGTTTTCGATCTCGTCGGCCACGGTCAGGCGCGAATCGCGCAGCATGCGCGTCTGCCACAGCGAGGTCACGCGGGCGCGCAGCAGCGACTCGTTCTGCAGACGCTCGCGCGCCGTCAGCGGCTGGTCGCGCTCGGCGAGCAGCCGCGCGATGTCGTGCTGTGCGTCGAGAATGCTCTTGCGCTGCACTTCCGTCGGGTGCGCGGTGAGCACGGGGACGATCAGCGCGTCGTTGAAGAACTGCTGCAGCACGGGCGTCGCCGCCGCGTTCGCTTCGACCAGCCGGTCGAGCGCATGCGCGATCGTGCCTGGCTGCGACGAAGGGCCCGCCAGATCGTGAATGCGATGGCGGCGATTGCGATGCCGGTCTTCTGCGATATTCGCGAGATGCGAGAAGTAGCTGAACGCGCGCACCACGCTGACCGTCTGCTCGGGCGAGAGCGCGCGCAGCTTCTTGTCGAGCGCCTGCGCGGCGACGCTGTCGTCCTCGCGGCGAAAGCGTACGGCCGTCTGACGGATCGTTTCGACGACGTCGAACACTTCGTCGCCTTCCTGCTCGCGCACGACGTCGCCGAGCAGCCGCCCCAGATAGCGGATGTCCTCGAAGAGCGGTTGATCCTTGTCCTCGCGCGTGCGGGCAGTGTCCTTGACGGGCGCGGCGCTGTTCTTCATCGCCTTGACCGCGCGCGCGGTTTCCTGCTTGCCGACGCCGTCGATGCCGGTGCGCTTCATCGCGCTGCCGGCGTTCGCCGCGACGCCTTTGGCCGCTTTGGCGGGCTTGCTGACGGCGGCCTTGGTCTTCGTGGATTTGCCGGTTTTGCCGGAGTCGAGAGCTTGTGTTGCTTTCAGGGCCTTGGCGGACTTCAGGGCCTTGACGGCGGAGGCGGCCGATGCGCTGCGTTCAGCATCGGGCGAGGCAGTAGTGCGGCGGGCAGAGCGCGCCGATCCGGAAGACGTCACGATGTTTCCTCAGGAAAGCCAGGGTCTAAAGAATGGTGGACTGCAACTGCGATGACTGCGGTAACTGCGGGCACTGCGCGAAAGCGGCGATGAAGCACGCGCGGCGGAAGAAGGGCGGCTTCGCGCGTGCTGCGCCGCATTAAATCATCGCGCATGCGGCGCATCGACGCGCGCACGACCGTGCTGGGGCTTCTGGCGGCCCACGCGGGTCACGATCGAGGCGGCTGTTGGAACGGCCCGCGCCGGATGCGGCGGCAGGCTCGTCTCCTCCGTCGAACGGCTTCGGCATGGCCGTGCGGCCAGCGAGAGGTTGCCAAAGCGCGTGCTAACATTATTTGTTATCCGATCCCGTATTCCAATGACTCAAGCAATGAATTCCGAGACGCTTGCGCCCACGCCGCCCGCCACGCTTGTGATCGCGTCGCGGGAAAGCCGGCTTGCCATGTGGCAGGCCGAGCACGTGCGAGTTGCGCTGCACAAATTATATCCATCTTGTGACGTAAAAATCCTCGGAATGACGACCCGCGGCGATCAGATTCTCGATCGCACGCTGTCA
>BBSL01000089.1 GCA_001319865.1 Burkholderia sp. E7m39
CTCGCCGCCGAGCTGCTGGTCGCGCTGAACCGTCCGCAGGAGGCGCGCAAGATCGTCGAGGACGCGCTCGCCCAGAACTGGGACGCGCGCCTGTTGCGGCGTTATCCCGATACTGCGGGTGGCGACGCGCTGCCCCTGATCCAGAAGGCCGAGGCATGGCGCAAGGAGCGCCCCGAGGACGCCGATCTGATGTTCGCGCTGGGGCGTCTGTGTCTGCATCAGCAGTTGTGGGGCAAGGCGCAATCGTTCCTCGAGCAGGCGTTGAAGCTCGCCGACAACGAGACCCTCAAGATCCGTTCGCACCGCGCCCTCGCGCGGTTGCACGAGCAACTGGGCGATACGTCGAAGGCCAGTGAGCACTATCGCGAGAGTGCCCTCGCGATGAATATTGTTTAGTTTTTTGCTGTGGCGTTCGCGTTGCGCCTTTGCGGCGCGGGCGTTGCTGTAGGGTGTTTTGCGGTTTGCGGTTGCCGTTTGCGGGGGCACCGCCAATAAACCAGAGACAAAAAGCGGATGCCCGCGCGAAGCATAAAAAAACGCCGCGCCGCGCCGCGCAGGCGAAAAAAGAACTACTTATTAACGAGTCGCGCGGGCACACAAATAGCCAGCACGCCGCCGAGGATCATGAACGCTGCGAGCATGTACATGCCCGAATCGTTCGTCGACGTCGTCTGCTTCAGCCAGCCCACCGCATACGGGCTCAAAAAGCCCGCCAGATTGCCGATCGAATTGATCAGCGCGATCCCCGCTGCTGCGCCCGTGCCCGCCAGGAACGCCGTCGGCAGGCTCCAGAACAGCGGTAGCGTGGTGAGAATGCCCATTGTCGCAAGCGTGAGCGCGGCCATCGCGAGCGTCGTGTCGTGCGCCCAGACGACGGACAGCACGAGGCCGAGCGCGCCCGCGAAGCCCGGCACGGCGACGTGCCAGCGGCGCTCGCGCGTGCGGTCGGCGCTGCGCGCGACGAACACCATCGCGATGACGGCCGCCGCGAACGGAATCGCAGACAGCAGGCCGATCATGAATGCATCCGTGACACCCGTCGACTTGATGATGGTCGGCAGCCAGAAGCTCACGCCGTAGAGGCCCATCACGAACGAAAAGTAGATCAGGCTCATCATCAGCACGCGCGGGCTCATCATCACCTTGCCGATTGCGTGGTCCTCCTTCGTCGCGTCCTCGGCGGCGATGTTGCGTTCGAGCAGTTCGCGCTCCTGCGGCGTCAGCCACTTCGCCTTCGAGATCCTGTCGTCGAGCACGACGAACACCAGAATGCCGACGATGATCGACGGGATGCCTTCGAGCAGGAACAGCCACTGCCAGCCATGCCAGCCGTTCACGCCGTTGAACGACTTCAGGATGTAGCCGGAGATCGGGCCGCCGATCACGCCCGAAATCGCGATGGCCGTCATGAACCACGTGGTCATGCGCCCGCGTCGGTGCGATGGATACCAGTAAGTCAGATACAGGATGATGCCTGGGAAAAAGCCCGCTTCCGCGAGGCCGAGCAGAAAGCGCATCACGTAGAACATGGTGGGAGTGGTGACGAACATCGTCAGCATCGAGACGACGCCCCACGTCACCATGATCCGCGCGATCCACACGCGCGCGCCGACGCGGTGCAGGATCACGTTGCTCGGCACCTCGAAGATGAAATAGCCGATGAAGAAAATGCCCGCACCGAAGCCGTAAACCGCATCGGAGAGGCCGAGATCGGCGCTCATGCCGAGCTTCGCGAAACCGACGTTCACGCGGTCCAGATAAGCGACCACGTAGCTGAGCATCAACAGTGGCGTCAGACGCCACGCGACTTTTCTGTAGGTCGCTTCTTCGAAAGTGGAAGGCGGCGCACCTGCGCCGGGATGGTGAAGCGGATTCGCAGGACTGGACACGCTTGTCTCCTATTGACCCGCGCTGGCGCTTTTCGGCGCTTTACGCAGGTCCTACGCAAAGCTCGTTATATGTGGAAAAGCTGTACCGCCGTTCGCGATTCTAAACTTTCAATACGCGCTGAATAGCCGGTTGGCGTCGGGGAAAACACTGACTTTTCAAAGACTAACGCCTATTCTCGCATCTGCGCCCCCGCGCGCGCGGCCGGAGCGCATCGCGCGAGGGGTGCCCATCTGTACGCTACACGCAGCGCCCGCCATCCACTTCGAGGCAGACGCCCGTGATGAACTCGGCTTCGTCCGAGGCGAGGTAGAGCGCGGCATTCGCGATGTCCTGCGGTGTCGAAAAGCGCCCGAGCGGAATGCCCGCCAGAAACTTTTGCCGGTTCTGCGGCGTGTCTTCGACGCCCATGAACTCCGCCAGCAAGCCCGTTTCGCCGATTACCGGATTCACGCAGTTCACGCGGATGCGGTCCGGTCCGAGCTCGACGGCAAGCGCCTTGCTCGCGACGATCACGGCGCCCTTGCTGCCGTTGTACCAGACGAGCCCGGGACGCGGCCGCACACCTGCCGTCGACGCGATGTTGACGAACACGCCGCCGCCTTGCTCACGAAAGTAAGGAACGAACTCGCGCACGCTCCAATAGATGCTCTTCACGTTGACGGCGTATACGCGGTCGAATTCGTCCTCCGTCACGTCGAGCACGGGCTTGTTGCGATGCGTGGTGCCTGCGTTGTTGACGACGATCTGTACGCTGCCGAAGTCCTCGATCGCGGCGGCGCGCAGCGCGCTCCAGTCGTCCGCGCGCGTGACATCGCCCGCGACGGCGATCGCCTTGCCGCCCGCCAGCGCGATCTCGCTCGCGACGCGCTCGGCCGCCGCGCCGTTCAGATCGTTGACGACGACGTTCGCGCCTTCGCGCGCATAAGTCTTCGCGATGCCTTCGCCAAAGCCCGAGCCGCCGCCTGTGACGATGGCTGTCTTGCCGGTCAACCGCATGATGTCTCCTGTTGTTTTAAAAACGGTTTGGATTCGTGCTTCAACCGTGCCTGATAGCGACGGTTTTCAGCACCGTGAAGCCATAAAGCGCTTCGAAGCCTTTCTCGCGGCCGTGTCCCGAATGCTTGACGCCGCCAAACGGCAATTCGACGCCGCCGCCCGCGCCGTAGTTATTGATGAACACCTGGCCGGAGCGCACGCGCCGCGCGATACGCATCTGCCGCGCGCCGTCGCGTGTCCATACGCCAGCGACAAGTCCATACGGTGTGCCATTGGCGAGCGCGAGCGCTTCGGCTTCGTCGGCGAAGGGCAGCGCCGCGAGCACGGGGCCGAATACTTCTTCGCGCGCAAGCCTGTGCGTGGGCGGCACGTCGCGCAGCAACGTGGGCGCCTGATAGAAGCCGCTTTCGGGCGCTTCTGCGATCACTTCGCCGTGAGCCGCCATCGCGATGCCGTCGTGCTGCGCGTCGGAGATGAAGTCCCACACGCGGCGCTGCTGCTTTGCGCTGATGAGCGGCCCGCAGTCGAGGTCCGCGTGCGCGGGGCCTACGCGCAGCGCATTGAACGCGGTGGCGAGCCGGTCGAGTAGCGGCTCGTAGATGCCGCGCTCGATCAGCACGCGGCTGCCCGCCGAGCAGGTCTGCCCGGCGTTCTGCACGATGGCGTTGACGAGCGTGGGCAGCGCGGCATCGAGGTCGGCGTCCGCGAAGACGATCTGCGGGGACTTGCCGCCGAGTTCCAGCGTGACGGGCACGTGGTTTTCAGCGGCCATCTGCGTGACGAGCTTGCCCGTCTCGGGCGAGCCGGTGAACGAGATGTGATCGATGCCCGTGTGGCGCGCGAGCGCGGCGCCCGCTTCGTGTCCGTAGCCGGTGACGACATTGAGCGCGCCCGCGGGAAAGCCCGCTTCGGCCGCGAGTTCTGCGACGCGGAGCACCGACAGGCAGGCGTCTTCGGCGGGTTTTACGACGCATGCATTGCCGGCTGCAAGCGCAGCGCCAACGCTGCGCCCGAAGATCTGCATCGGATAGTTCCACGGCACGATATGGCCGGTGACGCCGTGCGGCTCGCGGATCGTGAAGACCGTGTAGCCGTTCTGGTAGGGCAGCGTTTCGCCGTGCAGCTTGTCGGCGGCGCCCGCATAGAACTCGAAATAGCGCGCGAGCGCGGCTGCGTCGCCGCGTGCCTGTTTGAGCGGCTTGCCCGTATCGCGTGCTTCGAGCTGCGCGAGCTCTTCGTGGCACGCGCCGACGAGCATTGACAGCCGGTACAGCAGACGCCCGCGCTCGGCGGCGCTGACGGCGCCCCACGCGCCTTCGTACGCGCGCCGCGCGGACTGCACGGCGGTGTCGATGTCGGCGCTCGTGCCGCGCGCGAGCGTGGTGAACGGCTGGCCGTCGGAGGGATCGACGACGGGGATGGTTTCCCCGCCCGAGGCGGACGTCCATTCACCGCCGATGAAATGTTTCGCTTCTTCCACACATGCTCCTTGCCTTGCCGGCGATAAGACTGACAACGAAAGAGACTGCACAGACGGTCCGCGCGCTGGGCGGCGAACGGGTGCGCGCTGGCGGCGCTGGCCCCTGCGGACCGTCGCGGAACGTCAGGACGGCGCGAAGGGGCAGGACGTCGAAAGATTATCGCGCCGATCGCCGCGGGGGTGTCATCGGCCGATTGGCTATAATGGCGCATTCCGCTGTGTCCCGGGCCGGGGGCGCCGCGTCCCGCATCGTGAAGGGGCGCAGCGCGCGCCGCACGCCACGTTTCACCTTTCTTCCTGATCAGAGAGCGCCATGAGCTTCAATCACGTTCCCGCTGGTAAAGACCTTCCGCAAGACTTCAACGTCATCATCGAAATCCCGGCGCAAAGCGATCCGGTGAAATACGAAGCTGACAAGGAACTGGGCTTGCTCGTCGTCGACCGCTTCATCGGCACGGGCATGCGCTATCCGGCCAACTACGGCTTCATTCCGCAGACGCTGTCGGGCGACGGCGATCCCGTCGACGTGCTGGTGATCACGCCGTTCCCGCTGCTGGCCGGCTCCGTGGTCCGCGCGCGCGCGCTGGGCATGCTGCAAATGACGGACGAATCGGGCGTCGACGCGAAGCTGATCGCGGTGCCGCACGACAAGATCTGCCCGATGACGGCGGACCTCAAGTCGGTCGACGACGTGCCGCAATATCTGAAGGACCAGATCAAGCACTTCTTCGAGCAATACAAGGCGCTCGAAAAGGGCAAGTGGGTGAAGGTCGAAGGCTGGGCGGGCGTCGATGCCGCGCACAAGGAAATCACGGAAGGCGTCGCGAACTACAAGAAGTAAGCGGGTCTTGCCGGAGTGAAACGAAAAAAGACGCTCTTCGGAGCGTCTTTTTTTTCGCGCGTGATCGGTCGGACGGGCGCGGCTGGATCTGCACGGCATAACCCTGCCGGATGGCCTTGCGATCGATGCCGGCATGAGCCGTTCGAGAGGCGAGCAGGCGATCCACGACTTGAGGCATCACGCGCGCGTGATGCGCACCTCGTTGTCTTGCAGCAAGCCGCGGTTGCTCCTCCAGCCCCCCGCGGGCAATCGGATGGCTCACGCCTTCACGATCGACGACGGGGTTACTGCGGCTGGATATTCGCGAGGCGCGAACCGGCGAACGGGTCCTTGCTCCAATCGACTTTCGGGCGTTCCTGTCTGGCCGGCTTCACAGGCTTGTCGATGGCGAAATGTTCCGCCGATTGCCCGGCGCTGACGGCATTGCTCAACCATTGGGGCATTGCGCCCTGACCGTCCCACGTCTCGCCGAAAGCGCTGCGAAACCGCACCGCCTTCGCGCGGCGCCGGTCTTCCGCGAGTGCGGCCGCCAGGTCGGCTGCCTTGATGCCAACCTGCGCCATGCGGCGGCGCAAATACGCAATCATGCTGTCACGCTTTCGCTCGTCCATTTGCTTCACCTCTTGGGGTTCTTGCCTAAGTATCGGATCACGTCGGGTATCGCATCGCGGGCGACCGGGCTGCTGGTCTGTCCGGCCGGGAACCGGCGATGCATATGCAGTGATGAAAGTATCTGTTCGGCTAAAGACGGCGTCGAGGTGCAATTCCTGAAAACACTGTTGCGCCCGATACAAAAAATGCGCGGACGTTGTTGCAGCGCGTCAGGATTCTTCCGAAGGCGACGGCTCGTCATCGCCGACGGAGGGCAGCACGGACTCGAGCGTGCGCGCGCCGCACGCCAGTTCCCACTTCTGCGCGGGCGCGAGTTGCTTCACGCGATACTCGGCGCGCAACGCGCTCGACCGGTCGGTTAGCTCGAACGATGCCAGCAGGCGCACCGGCTTGCGCGAGCGCGTGTAGCGCGCGCCCGTGCCGGCGCAGTGCTTGTCGAAGCGCGCGGCGACGTCGGTGGCGATGCCCGTGTAGACACTGCCGTCCGAGCATTCGATCAGATACAGGAACCACGGCATCGCGCGTTCAGTCTTTGAAGGGATTGTGTTCGCGCAGTTCGTCGACGTACGCGTGGATGTGATTCTTCTCGTTGTCGAGAAAGTGCGCAACGGCGTCCGAAAACGCGGGATGCGCGAGCCAGTGCGTCGAGCGCGTGACGGTCGGCATGAAGCCGCGCGCCATCTTGTGCTCGCCTTGCGCGCCGCCTTCGAACACGCCGAGCTTCTGCTCGATGCAGAACTCGAGCGGCTGATAGTACGCCGTCTCGAAATGCAGGCAGGGCACGTGTTCGAGCGCGCCCCAGTAGCGGCCGTACAGCGTGCCGCCCGCGTTCGCGCCGTCGCGCTGATAAACGACGAGCGAACTCGCGATCGGCTTGCCCTCGTAGTCGGCGATCACCATCATCAGATTCTCGGGCATCGACGCCCCGATCATCCGGAAGAAGTCGAGGTTCAGATACGGACTCGAAAAGTGCTCGCGGTATGTCTGCCGATAACACTTGCTGAAGAAGCGCCAGTCGGCGTCGCTGATGTCTTCGCCCGCCATCCGGCGAAACGTGACGCCCGCGTCGCGCACCTTGCGGCGCTCCGCGCGGATGTTCTTGCGCTTCTTCTGTTCAAGGGTCGAGAGGAACTCGTCGAAGTCGCGATAGCCTTCGTTGACCCAGTGAAACTGCACGCCTTCGCGCTGCATCATGCCGAGGTCCGTCAGCGCCTGCGCTTCGGCGTCCGTCGGAAACAGCACGTGCAGCGACGATACGTCGGCCTGCTCGGCAAAGGCGACGAGCGTCGCGGCGAGATGGCGCAGCGCGTGCGGATCGGCTGCGAGCAGGCGCGTGCCCTGCACGGGCGTGAACGGCACGGCGCACAGCAGCTTCGGGTAATAGGGCAGGCCGTTGCGCTTGTAGGCATCGGCCCAGGCCCAGTCGAACACGTACTCCCCGTACGAGTGGCCCTTCGCATAGACGGGCGCGGCCGCGGCGAGCTTGCCCGTGCGCGGATCGGTCAGCGTGACGAATTGCGGCGCCCAGCCCGTGTCCGCGACGGCGCATCGCGTCGCGTGCAGCGCGCTCAGAAATTCGTGGCGCAAGAATGGCGTGGGTTGCGCCTGCTGGCTGAGCAGCGCGTTCCATTCGGCAGCATCCACTTCGAGCGGCGAAGCGAGGATGCCCGCGCGGTAATCAAAACGTTCCTGGTTCAATCTTTTCGACCGTTGGCGATCCTGCTGCCGCGCGCGGTTCGGGCGCGCGGCATGTCGGGACGGAATGAGGCTGATAGACGCGTAGTGCGCGCGTGCCGGTTCGCGTCGGCCTTGCGGCGAAGCGCGCCTTTATGTGTCGACGGCGCGATACCACGGCGCGCGGCCTCGCGCGGCGAACGGCCATGTTAATGCAAATGCGTGCGCTCAGTGCGCGGCGTGCGCGACGTGACGGGCGAGCGCACGCGTTCGAGACCTGGAATGCGCTTACGGCTTATCATCTACGCTGATCGATAGCAGCCGTTTCGCGCGTGCTGTCCACCATTCCAATCCGTTCGATCACCGACGCACGCGCCCGAAGGAATCTCTGACATGAAAGGCAACTTCTTCAATCTGTTTTCGCACGGCTTTGCGCGTGTGGCGGTGGGTGTGCCGCGCTGCCGCGTCGCCGATCCCGCCTTCAACGCCGACGAGACGCTCGCACTCGCGCGCGAGGCCGCCGCGAAGGGCGCGGCGCTCGTCGCGTTTCCCGAACTCGGCTTGCCCGCCTATACCTGCGACGACCTCTTCCATCAGCGTGCGTTGCTCGACGCATGCAAGACAGCGCTGGCAAAGATCGTCGAGGCGTCGAAGAAGCTGCCCCTTGCGTTGATCGTCGGCATGCCGCTGCAGGTCGATCACAGCCTGTACAACTGCGCCGTCGTCGTGGCGCGCGGCGCCGTGCTGGGTGCCGTGCCGAAGAGCTATCTGCCGAACTACGGCGAATTCTACGAGGCGCGCCAGTACACGCCCGCCGACAGCGCCGTCGCGCGCGACATCGAGTTGCTCGGCAAGCCGGTGCCGTTCGGCGCGTCGCTGCTGTTCGAACTGACCGACGTGCCCGATTTCCGTTTCCACGTCGAGATTTGCGAGGACGTTTGGGTGCCCATTCCGCCGTCGTCGTTCGCGGCGCTCGCGGGCGCGACCGTGCTGGTGAACCTGTCGGCGTCGAACATCGTGGTGGGCAAGTCGGGTTACCGGCATCAACTGGTCGGCCAGCAGTCGGCGCGTTGTCTCGCAGCGTATCTGTACACGTCGGCGGGGCGCGGCGAATCGTCGACGGACATGGCGTGGGACGGCCAGGCGCTGATCTGCGAAAACGGCGAGATGCTCGCCGAGTCCGAGCGTTTTCTCGACGACTCGCACATCATCTTCGCGGACGTCGATCTCGAACGGCTGTCGCACGAACGCATGCGGCAGACCACGTTCGGCATGTCGGTGCAGCGTCACAAGGACGAGGCGGCGAAGTTCCAGATCGTGCGCTTCGCGATCGAGCGCGCAACGGCGCATGCGCTGCCGCTCGCGCGCAAGGTCGAGCGCTTCCCCTACGTTCCCGCCGATACGCGTCGCCGCGACGAGCGTTGCAACGAGGTCTACAACATTCAGGTGCAGGCGCTCGTGCAGCGGCTGTCGGCGTCGAATATCCAGAAGATCGTGATCGGCGTGTCGGGCGGACTCGACTCGACGCATGCGCTGCTCGTCTGCGCGAAGGCGATGGACCGGCTCAAGCTGCCGCGCACCAATATCATCGGCGTGACGATGCCGGGCTTTGCGACGAGCAGCCGCACGCTCAAGCAGGCGCGCGAGCTGATGGACGTGGTGGGCTGCACGTCGATGGAAATCGACATCCGGCCAAGCTGCGAGCAGATGCTGAAGGATCTCGGCCATCCGTACTCGGCGGGAGAGGCGAAGTACGACATCACGTTCGAGAACGTGCAGGCCGGCGAGCGCACCAACCATCTGTTCCGGCTCGCGAACTTCCACAACGGCATCGTGATCGGCACAGGCGATCTGAGCGAGCTGGCACTCGGCTGGTGCACGTACGGCGTCGGCGATCACATGTCGCACTACAGCGTGAACGCGAGCGTGCCGAAGACACTGATCACGCATCTGGTGCGATGGGTCGCGGAGACGGGCGCGATCGGCCAGAACGGCTCCGATACGCTGATCAACATTCTCGGCACGGAAATCAGCCCCGAACTGGTGCCTGGCAAAGAGGCGGGCGCGATCGAACAGAAAACGGAAACGTTCATCGGCCCGTACGAGCTGCAGGACTTCAATCTGTACTACATCCTGCGCTATGGCTTCGCGCCGTCGAAGGTCGCGTTCCTCGCGCTGCACGCATGGCGCGACAGGGAGCAGGGCGGCTGGCCCGAAGGCGCGCACGTCGCGCGTAACGAGTACGATCTCGCTGACATCAAGCGCAATCTCGGCATCTTTCTGTGGCGCTTCTTCAAGACGAGCCAGTTCAAGCGCAGTTGCGTGCCGAATGCGCCGAAGGTCGGCTCGGGCGGCTCGCTGTCGCCGCGTGGCGACTGGCGCGCGCCGAGCGACTCCGAGGCAGTTGTCTGGACGGATGACCTCGCAACGGTTCCGGACAAAGCCGCCTGAAATCTGTCTTTATCTGCCGTTGAGAGCGCGTCGCTGCACGCGTTGCCCTGCATGATGCTGGCAACGTGTGCGGTGCGGCGTAGAATCGACGCATCTGAACCTTCCTTTTTCGAACCGAGACGAGGCCTGCCATGAAACGCATCACCGCCATCATCAAACCGTTCAAGCTCGACGAAGTGCGCGAAGCGCTCGCCGAAGTCGGCCTGACGGGGCTGACTGTCACCGAGGTCAAAGGCTTTGGCCGCCAGAAAGGGCACACGGAGCTGTACCGCGGCGCCGAATACGTCGTCGATTTCCTGCCGAAAGTGAAGATCGAAGTCGTAGTCGCGAACGATCAGACCGATCAGGTGATCGATGCCATCATCGGCGCGGCGCGCACGGGCAAGATCGGCGACGGCAAGATTTTTGTCGCTGATGTCGAACGCGTGATCCGCATTCGCACGGGTGAGGAGAACGAAGCAGCCGTGTAATCGCACTGCCTGCGTGCCGTTCGATAAAGCGCCGGCGTTGCACCGCGCCGGTGCCGCGATGCACGGGCGAAGTGCCCAGATGGCGCAAAGCCATGCTGCTCGCGGAAATAAAAAAAGGTGCGACACCCTTTCGGACATCGCACCGATACGCGCCTCTCGCAGCAGCGTGAAAACTGTTTCTGTTAAAGCTGTTGTGTTAGCACCGTCCGATTAGAACGAGTGCTGGATACCTGCGTACACGCCCGTCTGGCTGTGGCCCGGCAGCGGGTTGTCCGTTGCGACCGACGTACCAGCGTTGTTAGCGTTCAGGCCGAAGTTAGCCGTCTTGCTGTTTTGCGTCGTTGCGACTTGCAGGTCGAGCAGCGTGCGCTTGGACAGATTGTACGAACCACCAACCGTGTAGATCGTCGCATTGCCGCCGCCGTTGTTCGCGTTCACGTGGTAGACCGCTGCGATCAGAGCTGCAGCCGGCGTTGCTTGCCACGTGATACCGCCCCACTCGTGATCGAGCGTGGTCGGCGTACCCGGCAGATAGTTCGTCGCGCCCGACGAGCGGATCGCCTGGTAAGCGGCCTGGATCTTGAACTGACCAAGGAACACATTCAAGAGAGCCGAGTACTCACGCGACGCTGCGAACGTGCCCGTACCGATGTTGCCGGTGTTGGTCGGGTCAAGTGCCGGCGGGTTCGGGCCGAACAGGCCGCCGTTTGCCGGGTTGCGGATTTCGTCATAGAGACCGCGGACCTGGAACAGCGACGACGTGTACGTGACCTGTGCGCCAGCTTCGCGGCCTTGCGGCGTCGTGCCGTTACCGTTCCAGTTCGTCGCGTTCGACAGGGCGTATTGACCGTAGAAGTCAAAGCCTGCGATCTTCGGCGACTGGTAGGCTACGTTGTTGCTCGATTGCGGCCAGTTGCGACCACGCACCAGCGATGCCGACGACCAGTTCGACTGACCGAACGGGTCGAAGTCCCACACGCCGTTCGAGATGAAGAGCATGCGGCCCATCGTGAACGTACCGAACTGGTCGTTCGCGAAGCCAACCGTCGCCCAACGATTGAAGAGACCGCCGCCGCCAGGGCCCGCACCCGTCATCGTGTTGAAGGAGCCTTCCAACTGGAACACGGCCTTCGTGCCGCCGCCCAGATCTTCAGAGCCCTTCAAGCCCCACAGGCTGGTACCCCAGTCGCCGCTTTCTGCGCGGAAGCGGTGCGTGCTGCTCGTTGCCGAGCCGCCTACCTGGTTCTGCGGCACACCATTCATATACTCCAGACCAGCGTCCAGGCGCCCATACAGCGTCACGCTGCTCTGTGCGTGTGCTGCAACGCCGAAAGTCAGCAGCGCTGCGGCAGCCAAAGCTTTCTTCATCTTCTCCTCCATACCCTGTCAAAAAGTAAAGCCAGTACTGCGAGTGGTGCCCGGACGCCAGCAGCGCCGAGCAGGAATCCTGCGAAAAGATGGGCGGTGTGACGGGCGGTTTTGTCGACGCGCAGCCTGGGAAGCTGTCTGTTCGTCTCTCCGATCCCTCGCGACCGGCATCTCCTTGTTCGTTCGTTTTGAAGTGAAACTACTTTTCTTGAACTTTGTTTTGCTACTTTCGTTACTAATTTAGCAAAATACCCTTCGGTTGGCGAATAAATTAGCGATGCTCGGTAAAGGTGTCTCTAAATTGCAATACCAATATGAGACAAGTGGGCGATCCAAGGTCTCAAAACGGCCTCTAAACCTTGTCCGGCAAGGGTTACAGCCGTGTTAATGACTGATGTCAAGGATTGCCACTATTGACGGGAGAAATCGTCGGGAGTAAAGGCGTTTTGAACTGTCGTTCGCGCATATGTTGGGATGCCGAAGCGTTGAAGCCTTGCTGGGAGCGTAAGAGCGGCGGCGCGCGCGCATGAAAAAGGGCGCCGGTAAGCGCCCTGTAATACTACATAAACTACAGACTCCTGCCTTATTTAAGACTGCCCGACAAGAACTGCTTAAGACGATCACTCTTCGTGTTCCTGAACACTTCGTCCGGATGGCCTTCCTCTTCGACGCGCCCTTGATGCAGGAACATCACGTGGTTCGACACGTTGCGCGCAAAGGCCATTTCGTGCGTCACGACGATCATCGTGCGGCCTTCTTCGGCGAGCGTCTGCATGACCTTCAGCACTTCGCCGACGAGTTCGGGGTCGAGCGCAGAAGTGGGTTCGTCGAACAGCATCACGTCCGGGTTCATCGTCAGCGCGCGGGCAATGGCGACGCGCTGCTGCTGGCCGCCCGACAGATGCGACGGGTACTGCTTCTCGACGCGCGGCGCGAGGCCCACTTTCTCCAGATACGCGCGGGCGCGTTCTTCGGCTTCCTTGCGCGGAATGCCGAGCACGTGCAGCGGCGCCTCGATGATGTTCTCGAGAACCGTCATGTGCGTCCACAGATTGAAGTGCTGAAACACCATCGAAAGCTTGGTGCGCATCTTCTGCAGCTGCTTCGCGTCCGACACGCGCAGCGCCCCGTGCTTGTCCCTTTGCGTGCGGATTTCCTGACCGTCGACGAAGATGCGCCCGGCGTTCGGCTGCTCGAGAAAGTTGATGCAGCGAAGCATCGTGCTTTTGCCCGAGCCGGAAGAGCCGATCACGCTGATCACGTCGCCGCGATTCGCGCGCAGCGTGACGCCCTTGAGAACTTCGTTGTCGCCGTACTGCTTGTGCAGGTTGTCGACGAAAAGCATTTGCGGTGTAGCTTGAGTGTTCATCGGGTTCCTTGACTTGCTTATTCGCCGTACTTACTTGCCTTGCGGGCGCAGATAAGCGAGCCAGCGGCGCTCGGCGCGGCGGAACAGCCAGACGAGCGCAAAAGAGATGATCAGATAGAGCAGGGCGGCAATGCCGAATGCATCGAACGAACGATAGGTGGCCGAGTTGACGTCGCGCGCGATCTTAAGAATATCGGGCACGGTCGCCGTGAACGCGACGGTCGTGGCGTGCAGCATCAGGATCACTTCGTTGCTGTAGTACGGCAACGCGCGGCGCAGCGCCGACGGCAGAATGACGCGCCGATACAGCGTGAACTGCGACATGCCGTACGCGCGCGCCGCTTCGATTTCGCCATAGGGCGTTGCCTTGATCGCGCCCGCGAAAATTTCCGTCGTGTACGCGCAGGTGTTCAGCGTGAACGCAAGCAGCGTGCAGTGCATGCCGTCGCGGAAGAACGCGTTGGTCAGCGCGTTCGAGCGGATGATTTCGAGGCTGTAGAGGCCCGTGTAGCAAAGCAGCAGTTGCACGTACAACGGTGTGCCGCGAAAGATGTACGTATACAGCCACACCGAGCGCGCGAGCCATTTGTTCTTCGACACGCGCGCGACGGCGAGCGGTATGGACAGACAGAAGCCGAGCCCGATCGACACGACCAGCAGCCACAGCGTGATGACGACGCCCGTCAAGCGGTAGCCGTCCGTATACAGATAGTTGCGCCAGTATTCCTGGATCAGCTCGATCATAGTTCCGCCTTGCGTACGCCAGTCGAGTAGCGTTTTTCGAGGTACATCAGCACGAAGTTCGAGGCCGTCGTGATAAGCAGATAGATGGCGCCCGCCATCAGCGTGAAGAAGAAGAAGCGCAGGGTGCCCTTGCCGGCGTCCTGCGAAGCCTTGACGACATCCGCAAGGCCGATGATCGACACGAGTGCCGTCGCCTTGACCATCACCTGCCAGTTGTTGCCGATGCCGGGCAGCGCGAAGCGCATCATCTGCGGGAACATGATCCGGGAGAACACCTGCCAGCCCGTCATGCCGTATGCCGCGCCCGCTTCGAGCTGGCCGCGCGGCACGGCGAGAAACGCGCCGCGGAAGGTTTCGGTGAAGTACGCGCCGTAGATGAAGCCGAGCACGGCCACGCCGGCCACGAACGGATCGATGTCGATCTGGTCCCAGCCGAGCATGTCGGTGAGGTTGTTCAGCCAGATCTGGATGCTGTAGAAGAGCAGCAGCATCAGCACCAGATCGGGGACGCCGCGAATCAGGGTCGTGTAGAGGGTGCCGATGCCGTACGACAAACGGTTTCTCGACAGCTTCGCCGCCGCGCCGAGCAGACCCAGCAGGAACGCGAGTGCGAGCGACAGGATTGCCAGCTTCACGGTCTGCACCGTGCCGGCAAAGATGATCGGGCCGTAGCCTTGAAAGAGCATAGTGAGTCCTTGACGACGCTCCCGCGCGCCGCGAAAGACGCGGCAATGCGTACGCTGCGCTGGTTCGTCCGAAGGCGGATGCCGATGGCCTTCGATGTCCCCCGTGCGGCGCACAGCATGCCGCTGTGCGAATCATGACTGCCTGACCGTTGCCGGCCGGCAGCGCGTTTTACTGCGTTGCGTTTTACAGCCTTGTTCTACTGCCAGTTTTGCCGCCAGTTCTACTGCCTGCTTGCCGCGCTGCTGCCACGCGGCGCGGCGTTGGGTCCGACTGTATTACGAACCTTGCGATCCGGCCCATCCGGGCCAGCCCCGAGCCCGCGCTTGGCGCCGTGCTGCGCGGCGGCCGGTCGGTCGCATTCAGCGGCTCTGATCGATATCGACGTCGAAATACTGCTTTTCGAGCTTCGTGAACGTGCCGTCCCGATGCACGTCGGCGAGCGCCCGGTTGAGCATGGCCTTCAGCTCGCCGTCCTCCTTGCGCACGCCGATGGCCGTGCCTTCGCCGATCGTTTTCGCGTCCTTCACTTCTGGGCCCGCCCACCCGAAATCCTTGCCGCGCGGCGTTCTCAGGAAGCCGGCGTCGGCTTGCAGCTCGTCCTGCAGCGCGGCGTCGAGACGCCCCGTCGCCAGATCCGCATAGACCTGATCCTGGTTCTGGTAAGGCACGATCGTCACGCCCTTGGGCTCCCAGTACGCCTTCGCGTACGCTTCCTGCGTCGAGCCCTGCTCGACCCCGACCCGCTTGCCTTGCAGCGACGCCGCCGTCGGCAGCAGCGGCGAGCCCTTCTTCGCGATCATGCGCGCGGGCGCGTCGAACAGCTTGTCGGAGAAGTCGATCTGCTCGCGGCGCTTGTCCGTGACGGTCAGCGACGACACGATGATGTCGAACTTCCGGACCTTGAGCGCCGGGATGATGCCATCGAGATCCTGCGCCACCCACACGCATTTGACGTTCATCTTCGCGCACAGCGCGCGGGTCAGATCGACGTCGAAGCCAACCATCTGGCCGTTCGGCGCCATCGATTCAAACGGCGGATAGCTGGCGTCGACCCCGATGCGCACGGTTTTCCACTCTTTTGCCGCGGTCCCCGACGCCAACACGGCGAACGCCATGCCTACTGCGAACTTCTTCATGTATCTCCTGACTTCCCGGCCGCGGGCGGCCTGCCAGCGGCGGCCGTCGCCATTCTAGGCGGACAAAAATAGCCTGCCCGAACAGGTTGCGCCGGAGGCGAGCCGGCCGGCGCTGGCGCGGCGCGCGGGTCCGTGCGGGTCGGCCCGTACCGACCCGTACCAAAAAGCGCGGTATTTTACCCGAACCCGCGCGCGGTGCCAGTCCTTGCCGCAGCGAAAAAGCCCTTTGCCGCCAGAGACATGCGCGCAAGGCCGCGGTCGCGGCAGGCGGCCGCACGGTTCCATCGCGCCGGATCGGCCGATGCAGCCCGCATCGCAGCTTTTGCCATTGCCATCATTTCGGAAACGATCCGGTGCGCCGGTGCGGATTGTCTGGGGCGGGCGCAGCCCATACATTCCCGTATCGCCAATTTTCACGGGAGACTCACATGATCAGGATTCGCCGCTCCGAAGAACGTGGCCATGCGAACCACGACTGGCTGAACGCGAAGCACAGCTTTTCGTTCGCCGATTACCATGATCCCGAGCACGTTCATTTCGGTCCGCTGCGCGTGATCAACGAGGACCGCATCGCCGCGGGCCAGGGCTTCGGCACGCACGGCCATCGGGACATGGAGATCGTCACATATGTGCTCGAAGGCGCGTTGTCGCACCGTGACAGTCTCGGCAACGGCTCGACGATCCGTCCGGGCGACGTGCAGCGCATGAGCGCCGGCACGGGTGTGATGCACAGCGAATTCAACGGCTCGCAGGATGATCCGCTCCATCTGCTGCAGATCTGGATCATCCCGAAGCGCGCCGGCGATGCGCCGGGCTACGAGGAAAAGCGCTTCACCGACGCGGACAAGCGCGGACGCCTGCGTGTGGTCGCGTCGCCCGACGGGCACGACGGCTCGGTGACGATTCATGCCGATGCGTCGATCCACGCGGGCCTGTTCGACGGCGCGGAGCGTGCCGAACATGCCCTCGACGCCGGGCGTCAGGCTTACGTGCACGTTGCGCGCGGCGCTGTCACGGTCAACGGCGAAGCGCTGAAGGCGGGCGATGCCGCGATGATCACCGACGCGTCGAACGTCACGCTGGAAAACGGCGACGGCGCCGAAGTGCTGCTGTTCGATCTCGGGCAGTTGCGCTGACAGGCGTCGCGCCCGCTTCGCAGATCCGCACGGGCAGATGCCGAAACGCCACGCAAGCGCTTGCTTGCGTGGCTTTTTGCGCCTCGGGCGTGGTGCGCGGCCCGGCGCGCGCCGCCGCGCCGCAGCCGTCGGCCACCGCACGCGCCCCGGGCGCATACAGGACGCGCACGGGGGCGCACCGACAGACCCGCGCCCGAACTCAGGGCTTCACCGCCGACGCCGCGCCGTCGCCGCGATGCTTCTCCCAGCGCTCCCGCATCTGTTCGTGACGCTGCTCCATCTTCGCGAAGTGCTGCTTGAGCGCCGTGCTGACGGTGGTCTTCTGCTGGTCGTTCAGGCCATTGTAGAAGTTGAGCCACGCCGTCGACGTCTGCTCGCGCAGTTGCGCGTCCTTCTGCTCGATCTGCTGATGCGCGGCGTGCATCGCGTTCAGATCCAGAATGGGCTGCTGTTGCATCTGCTTGAACTGCTGGCGCATCTGCTCGTGGTTCGCGCGCTCGGCTTCATGGCTTTGCTTCATCGTGTCGAGGGCGGCCTGCCAGGCTTTTTCCTGATCCGCGTTCAGCTTCAGTTGCCCGTGCAACTGGTTCAATTCCTTCATGAACCCGCCGTGATGCCAGCCAGGCCCGCCGTGCATGCCGCCGGGACCGCCCGGGGGCTGCGCCGCGAACGCGGCTCCGAGACTCAGTGAAAGCGACGCAGCGGCAACGGCGAGAAAGCGTGATGTTTTTTTGGACATTACAGTGCTCCTTGATCAACTAGCCGACGATGCCGCCCGTCTCGAAGGTGGACCGGCGCGCATTCGGTAAGGCACAGCGTAGAGGGATCGAAGGCGGCCCGTGTTACGCGTATCCTTGCTGAAGTTACGCCACATTACGCGCGCCTTTCGCGGTAACACCCGGTAACCCTTTGGGGGGCAGGTGAGGCGAAACGGCGTGAAGGCGCGCGTTACACTTCTCCACATGGCTACTCAAATTCTTGTCGTCGACGACGACGTCGAACTGCGCGACCTCCTGCGCGACTATCTTGCCCGGCAAGGCATCGAGGTATCGGTGCTGCACGATGCCGCCTCGCTCGAGCGGCGCATCGAGCGCGAGCGTCCCGATCTGATCGTGCTCGACCTGATGATGCCGGGCGTCGACGGGCTCACGGCGCTGCGCAAGCTGCGCGCGTCCGGCGACGATATCCCCGTCATCATGCTCACGGCGCGCGCCGACGACGTCGATCGCATCGTCGGACTCGAGCTCGGCGCGGACGATTACCTCGGCAAGCCGTTCAACCCGCGCGAGCTGCTCGCGCGCGTGCAGGCGGTGCTGCGCCGCCGCAAGACGCAGCCGTCGGCGGCCGCGCCCGAGCAGCGCGAGCCGTTTTCGTTCGGCCGCTTCTCGCTGGATTTCCAGTCGCGCACGCTGCATCAGGAAGGCAAGCCGCTCACGCTGTCGGGCAGCGAATTCGCGCTGCTGAAGATCTTCGTCAACAACCCGATGCGCACACTCACGCGCGAGCGCCTGCTCGAACTGCTGCACGGTCCCGAGTACGACGGCACCGACCGCGGCATCGACGTGCAGGTCTGGCGTCTGCGCCGCATTCTCGAAACCGATCCGTCCGTGCCGCGCTTCATCCAGACCGTGCGCGGGCGCGGATACGTGTTCGTCCCCGATGGCGAGCAACATGCGGCGTCCAATTGATTCACTGTTCGGGCGGCTCGCACTGCTGGTCGTCTGCGTATTGCTTCTGTCGCATTTCGCGTGGTACCTGCTGGTGCGCTTCGAGCGCAATCAGTCGCAAACGCGTTATGCCGTAGAAGAAGCTGTGTTCCTCGTCGATGCCGTGCGCGATCACATGAAGCGCGAGCCGGATCAGCCGCTGCCGTCGCGCGTGCGCCTCGTCGATCCCGCCAGCGCCGACGTGCCGCCCGATACGACGGACTTGCCCGTACCGCTCGACCGTTTCGTTGACGACGTGCGCGACCGTCTGCCCACCTCGACGCAGGTGCGCGTCGGCGCGCCCGGCAAGCCGCCCACGCTGTGGGTCCGCGCGGCCAGCGACGCTAGCTGGATCGTCGTGCCCGTGCAGCCGCTGCGGCCGCCGCGCTCGCTCGACCGCATGGTGCTGTGGCTCGCCATCATCTTTTCGGCCGGCGTGATGGCAGCGCTTTTTGCCGCATGGCAACTGCAGCAGCCGCTGCGCTCGCTTGCCCAGGCGGTCACGCGCTTCGGGCGCGGGCTGCCCGTGCCGCCGGTGCGCGAGCGCGGTCCGCGCGAGTTGCGGCAGCTCACGCACGGTTTCAACCAGATGGTGCAGGAAGTGGCGCGTACCGAGCATGATCGCGCGGTGATGCTGGCGGGCGTCGCGCACGATCTGAAAACGCCGTTGGCGCGTCTGCGGTTGCGCGCCGAGATGATGGACGAAGCGAAGATGCGTGACGGCGTCGTGCGCGACGTCGATTCGATGACGCATATCGTCGAACAGTTTCTGGTGTTCGCGCACGACGGCGCCGACGGCAGCGAGCCCGTCGAAGTGGACGCGCAGTGCGAGCGCGTGGTGCGCAGCTATCGCGCGGTGTCGAGCGGCGCGCCGACGGTGCAGACCGATCTGCGGGCGGGCGCCGGCTTCCGGTTGCCCGCTGCGACGCTCGACCGCATTCTGTCCAACCTGCTCGACAACGCGCATGCGTACGGTGCGCCGCCCATCGCCGTGTCGACGGCGCGCACTGCGCAGGGCTACACGCTGACGGTCACCGACAACGGCAAGGGCATCGCCGCGCAAGACCTGATCAACGCGAGCCGTCCATTCGTGCGGCTCGATCCGGCGCGCGGCGGCAACGGTCATAGCGGCCTGGGGCTCGCGATCGTCGAGCGGCTCGTGCGGCGCGCAGGCGGCGAATGGCAGATCGGCAACAACGACGAGACGACGGGCGGACGCGGCTTGCGTGTGCAGATGACGTTCCCGCTGGAGTCGGTGTCGCGCGCGGCGTCGGCGTCGGAGAGCGTCTGGTGAGGTTGATGTGCCGCGCGCCTCGCTGCGCGGTGTTCTTCGGGGCGCGGCGACGGAATCTGACCATCGTCCCGCCGTCTTCTTTCAGGTGGGCAGCGCCTATTCGGTGAAGAGCGTGTTGAGCGCGGCGGCCGCCTCGCTGTCGACCGTATTCCACGTGACAGTCTCCGCCTCGAAGATGTAATGCGTCGTGTATTTGCCGAGACGCGCCAGGATTTCTTCCTGGATCACTTCGGGTGCCACTTCCAGCTTCAGATACCACGCCGTCGATGACAGACGCGTCTGAAACGCGCCGTATTCTGCGAGCAGATGATCGAAAGCGTCAGCGTCCTGATCGCGGCAGACGATGACCAGATTTCCCTTCATGCGAACCTCCGGAGGAGCGAAAAGAGCGAAAAGCGGTGATCGAAAACTCTCGAATGAAAGTCGATGATACCTGCTTAGGCTTCGCTTGCCCGGCGGTCTAGCACGCATTTTCATGCGTGCTTCGTACTGGTGCGCCAGCAGCTTTTCGATGCTACCAGGCGTTGGCGGGCGCGCGTGCGGGCGGGGCGGTGTCGTCGGGCGGGACGGCTTCGCTGCGGTCGCGGCCGCCCTGTTTCGCGGCATAGAGCGCCTGGTCGGCGCGGCTGATGATGCGCTCGGGCAGATCTTCCGGCGACAGCTCCGTGATGCCGATGCTCACGCTCAAGCCCACCGACTGCGGCAGCTTCGCCGACGGCATCGCCTTCAGCCGGACGCGCAGACGCTCGACCACTTCGAGCCCTGCAGCGAGCGCCGTTGCCGGCAGCAGAATGCCGAACTCTTCGCCGCCTAGCCGGCCGATCGCGTCGCTGCCGCGCAGCTCGGTGCGGCAGGTATCGACGAAATGTTCGAGCGCGCGGTCGCCGGCTGCGTGGCCGAAGCGGTCGTTGATCTGCTTGAAGTGATCGAGGTCGGCAATCGCCATGCACAGCGGCTCGCCCGTGGCGTGCGCGCGGTCGATCTCATGCCGCAGCAGGTCGAGGAAATAGCGGCGCGACAGCGCGCCCGTGAGCGCGTCGTGACGCGCTTCCGCCGACAGCAGCGTGTTCGCCGATTGCAGCTGCTCGGCGAGCACACGCGTGGCGCGGTGGTGGCGCCGCTCGCGCAGATACGACACCGTGATTACCCACGCGAGCGCGACTGTGCCCGCGAGCGTCAGAAACACGAGCAGATGATCGCGCTTGTGATTGCGCATCAGCTCGGGCCACGCGGCGAGCGGGTCGACCAGATGCGCGGAGAGGCCGGAGTTCAGGCCGCCGCGCGACTGATAGAGCGTCGGGGTCGGCTGGCCGGGCATGTCGAACAACTGGTCGCGGATCTCAGACGGCACCCACGGCGCGTCGCGGTGCACCTGAGTCTTGACGGGCCGGATCTGGATGGTCGGAAACTGGTCGCGATGGTAGGTGCTCACCCGCTCCGCCTCGTTCATTTGGGTGACGCGCGAGTTCGGCATGGCCTGGCCTTCCAGCTCCGCGTTGTGCGCCATGATGATGACGCCGTTGTCGTCGGTGACGAAGGTGCCCGCGTGCGCCACCCAGTGACGCAGCCGCGCGATGCCGACCTTCGCGACGATCGCGCCGACCAGCAGGCCGTCGTCATACACGGGCGCCGAGATGAAGATGCCCGGCTCGCCGCTCATGCGTCCCACGCCGTACGCCTCGCCGAACGCGCCGAGCAGCGCGTTGGTCAGGTAGCTGCGCGAGCGCATGTCGAGCCCGACGAACGAGTGCGAGTTCTGCGCATTGCTCGCCGCGACGCACAGCCCGTTGGCGTTCACGAGCCAGATGATGTCGAGGCCGGAGAAGCCTTGGGCATCGCGCAGGAAGCCGTCGATGCCCGCCAGTTCCGGCGACTTCAACAGCTCGTCGCGGTGCGCGGGTTCCAGGTCGACGCCCGACGCGGCATAATTCTGCGAATGCGTCAACGCCTGCTGGATCACGCCGAGTTCGGCCATCGTCGCGGGTATCGCGCGTGACATCGCAAGGTCGCTCGCGATCACCTCGGCCATGTTGTAGACGATCGAGCCGGACATTTGCCGCTGCTGACGCAGCGCGGCATCGAGTTCTTGCTGTACCATCCGGTCCGCGACGAGACCCGATGCGAACCAGCAAGCGAGCACGACCAGTACGAAACTGGCCGGTCCCAATGCCTGGCGCAAGGTTGTCCTTTTCATCGACCCTCTGATCCGTCTGACTGATTCATGCAACAACGTCTTTCGTTGCAACGCGCCGGCGCTGGGCCGTTCCTGTCGATCCTCGCCGTGCGCCGCACGGAGCCAGGATAATGCGCTGCGCCGCCGTCCTCGTTGCCGGCGGCCAGTAGCTTTTGCCGCTTCCTGATTTTAACCGCCGCGCGGCCCGACGCCAGTCGGGATTTGTGCGCCCGGAAGTCCGCTTGCACCGCTGCGCGGCCCGTTGTGGCGTTAACGGCGTTTTGCGGGAGTTTCTGAATGGTGCCGGCGCGGCGG
This sequence comes from Burkholderia sp. E7m39, assembly GCA_001319865.1. Taxonomy (GTDB): domain Bacteria; phylum Pseudomonadota; class Gammaproteobacteria; order Burkholderiales; family Burkholderiaceae; genus Paraburkholderia; species Paraburkholderia bengalensis. The sequence continues at coordinate 22,343 of BBSL01000089.1, forward strand.
ATGTGGCTCTCGCGCGACGGTACGGTGCATCTGGACACAGGATGGCGCGCCCGGGCCGGCGACCTGCGGCTTACAGATCCATTCCGGACGCCATTCAGCGTGACATTTGAATGTCAACGGTTGTTTCTGTCACACAGGTTGTAGTAGTGTCGTGCCGTCCAAAATGAGGAAAGCTCGCCCGCTTGCCGGCGGCGGCCCGCGCAACACGATTGCGCCGGCCGTAAGTGCAGGCGCGCACGGGGCGCCGCGCAACGTATCCGTTGACGGCCAATGCGTATCCAACGCCAACGATTTATCGCGCATTAGCGTTTTGCCATGCCTGATTTCCGCTTTCCGGATCGATTCTCGGACCTTCGGGCCGCCGTCTGCCACGGCGACCGCGCGGGCGTAGCCACCGCGGCGCGCGGCATGTCCGTGCCTGACCGCGAAGGGAGGGCCGCCTGATGGACCTGTTCAGCTTCACGCTCAATCGCACCGCTAACGCGTCCGCGTGGCGCGTGCTGCCCAATCGTTGGGACTTCATCGCGTTTCCGCTCATCATCTGCCTGATCGCAATGGCCGTGGTCGGGTTTCACGAGACCCTGGCGCCCATCTCGACGCTGCAGACCGAGGCCATCTCGCTCGATCCAGCGAACCTGCCCGAGTATGCGTTGCGCACCACGCTGCGCATGCTCGCGGCGATGGTCGCGTCGCTCGTCTTCACGCTCGTCTACGGCACGCTCGCGGCGAAGAGCCGCCGCGCGGGGCAGGTGCTCGTGCCGATACTCGACATCCTGCAGTCGGTGCCCGTGCTCGGCTACATCTCGTTCACGGTGACGTTCTTCCTTGCACTGTTTCCGTCGCGCGTGCTGGGCGCCGAGCTCGCCGCGATCTTCGCGATTTTCACGAGCCAGGCGTGGAACATGACGTTCAGCTTCTATCAGTCGCTGCGCACGGTGCCGCGCGATCTGGATGAAGTGTCGAAGGGTTTTCACCTGACTTCCTGGCAGCGTTTCTGGAAGCTCGAAGTGCCGTTCTCGATGCCTGGCCTCATCTGGAACATGATGATGTCGATGTCGGGCGGCTGGTTTTTCGTGGTCGCGTCGGAGGCGATCACGGTCGGCAATCACTCGATCACGCTGCCTGGCATCGGCGCGTATCTGGCGCAGGCCATCGCCGACAAGAACCTGCACGCGATCGGCTGGGTGATCCTGACGATGACGGTCGTGATTCTCGCGTACGACCAGTTCCTGTTCCGCCCGCTCGTCGCGTGGACGGACAAGTTCCGGATGGAAAACACGAGTTCCGGCGACGCGCCGGAGTCGTGGCTGCTCGACCTGATTCGCCGCACGCGCCTGATTCACCGGCTGCTCGTGCCGCTCGGCTGGATGTTCGCGAAGGCCGCGCGCATCCCGTTGCGCTGGCCGAGCGTCGGTCCCGTGCGGTTCGTGAAGCCGTCCGAGCGCAAGCCGTCGAAGGTGGGCGATATCGTGTGGTCCGTGATCGTGCTGCTGGTCACGCTGTATGTCGTGTATCGCGTGGTCATGTACGTGCGCACGGGCGTCACGCTCGACGAAGTCGGCCATGTGGTCGTGCTCGGCCTGCTGACGCTGTTGCGCGTGACGCTTTTGATTGCGATCGCATCGGTCGTGTGGGTGCCCATCGGCGTGCTGGTCGGGCTGCGTCCCGCCCTCGCCGAGAAGATCCAGCCGCTCGCGCAGTTTCTTGCCGCGTTCCCCGCGAACCTGCTGTTCCCCGTGTTCGTGATCGCGATCGTCCGGTTCCATCTGAACCCGGACATCTGGCTGTCGCCGCTGATCGTGCTCGGGACGCAGTGGTATATCCTGTTCAACGTGATCGCGGGCGCGAGCGCCTATCCGAACGATTACAGGGAAGCCGCGAAGAATTTCCGCATCCGCGGCTGGCAGTGGTGGCGCCAGGCGATGCTGCCGGGCGTGTTCCCGTACTACGTGACGGGCGCGATCACGGCCTCGGGCGGCGCGTGGAACGCGAGCATCGTCGCCGAAGCCGTGCAGTGGGGCGACACGAAGCTCGCCGCGCATGGTCTCGGCGCGTACATCGCGCAATACACGGCGGCGGGCGACTACCCGAAGATCATTCTGGGCATCGCCGTGATGTCCCTGTTCGTGTCCCTGTTCAATCGCCTGTTGTGGCGTCCGCTGTACGCCTACGCCGAAAGCCGTCTGCGGCTCGATTGAGATTCATTGAAGGCATAACGCGATGCAAAATCCCAAAGCCGTAACCGCCACGCCGATCCAGACGCCGCCGATGCCGCCGCGTCTCGGCCAGGAAATCCTGCGCGTCAAGGACGTGTGCCGCGGGTTCAACAAGACCCAGGGCGAACTGCTCGTCCTCGACGACGCCAACCTGTCGCTGCGCGAGGGCGAAATCGTCGGTCTGCTCGGCCGTTCGGGCTCGGGCAAGTCGACTCTGCTGCGCATCATCGCCGGGCTGATCGAGCCGACGGATGGCGAAGTGACGTACATGGGCAAGCCGCTCAAAGGGCCCGCCGAAGGCGTCGCGATGGTGTTCCAGACCTTCGCGCTGTTCCCCTGGCTGACCGTGCTGCAGAACGTGGAAGCGGGGCTGGAGGCGCTTGGCGTCGGCGCGCGGGAGCGCCGCGAGCGCGCGCTCGCCGCAATCGACCTGATCGGCCTCGACGGCTTCGAGAACGCGTATCCGCGTGAGCTGTCGGGCGGCATGCGACAGCGCGTCGGCTTTGCGCGCGCGCTCGTCGTCGATCCGACGCTGCTGCTGATGGACGAGCCATTCTCCGCACTCGACGTGCTGACGGCGGAGACGCTGCGCACCGACTTGCTCGATCTGTGGACGCAAGGCCGCATGCCGATCAAGTCGGTGCTGATCGTCACGCACAACATCGAGGAAGCCGTGTTCATGTGCGACCGCATCCTCGTGCTGTCGTCGAATCCGGGCCGCGTGATCGCCGAGATCAAGGTGCCGTTCAAGCATCCGCGCAACCGTCTGGACCCGGCGTTCCGGCGCCTGGTCGACGACATCTACGCGAAGATGACGGCGCGGCAGACGGGCGAGGCAACCAAGAAGGGGCTGGAGCTGCATAGCTGGCTGCCGCATGTGTCGACCAACCTGATGGCCGGTCTGATCGAAACGCTCGCGGCCGCGCCGTACCACGGCCGCGCGGACATGCCGGAAATCGCGCGATCGCTGCATCTCGAAGTGGACGACCTGTTCCCGATCGCGGAAGTGCTGCAGCACCTCGGTTTCGCCGACGTGCGCGAGGGCGACATCTTCCTGACGCCGCCCGCGCGCGTGTTCGCCGAGTTCGGCACGCAGGAGCGCAAGCTGATGTTCGCCGATCACCTGTTGAAGCACGTGCCGCTCGCCGCGCGGATCAAGAAGGTGTTGAACGAACGTCCGGGGCACCGCGCGCCGCGAGTGCGCTTTGAGCAGGAGCTGGAAGATTTTCTGTCGGACAGCGCCGCGGAAGAAACGCTCGACGCCGTCATCAACTGGGGCCGTTATGGCGAAATTTTCTCGTACAACGACCAGACGGAAATCTTCAGTCTGGAGGACGTCGAGTCCTGAGCTTTCAGGCGTTCGCGTGAGCCATGAAGAAGGGGAGCCGCGCGGCTCCCCTTTGTTTTTGTCGTGGCTACATCCACACGACGACGGCAGCGGCCGTGGCTTGCGTCAGCGCTCCGTCATTGCAGATTGCCCCAGCGCTCGACGGCCGGTTCCGCCGACGCCCATTTCCAATAGCCCTTGTTGTCCTGCTGGCAGGCGCTCGCCGTGTACCAGAAGACCGTCGAGTCGGGCTTGTCGCCGTCGATGACGGAGAACACGAACTCCTTGCAGATCGCCAGCGACGACGCGAACGCGCGCGTCACGCGCACCTGGCCGTGGCCGTTCTCGATGGGCAGCGTGTGTTTGACGCTCCAGTCGCGCGTTTCGCCGACGGGCATCGCGCCCGCAAGCGCCGCGATCACGTTTTGCTGATCCGAGTGCATCACGCGCAGGTAGCGCGCGACGGCCTCGTCGGTGGCGGCCTGCACGGCAATGCCGACGCCGATGCCGACAGCGGGATTCGCGGTGACGATGCCTGTCGCCGCGCCCGCGCCCGCACCGGCCGCCGCGCCCACCGATGCCGAACTGCAGCCGCTGACGACGGCGCCCGCACCGACGCACAACGCGGCAACCAGCGCGAAGCGCGCAAGCGGCGTCGCCATCGTGGCGGCGACCCGTCGTACTGCGCGCTCAGGTGTCAGGCGCGAGATCATTGCAGCGAACCCCAGCGTTCTGTCGCGGGTTCCGCCGACGCCCACTTCCACGCGGTGCCGTCGCGGCAGATCGATGCGACGAAGAACGCGCTCGACGCGGGCACGTTTTTCGTCGCGGTTTTGTCGACGGAAAACACGATTTCCTTGCAGTCGAGTTGGCCCGCGCTGATTGTGCGGCTGACGGTCACGCGGCCATGCTCGTCGTCTTCGAGCGGCACGGAGTGCGTGATGCTCCACGGCGCGACGGCGCCGACGTCGAGCGGGCCGGCCGCGACGGCGATGCTGTCCTGCGTGTTGCGATGGATTACGCGCTCCGAATACTGGACGCCCGCCCGTGCCGCCGCGACGGCGCCCAGGCCGATACCCGTGGCGACGGCGGCGTTATTGGTGACCTTCGCGGCAAGGGCCGCGCCCGCGATACCGGCGCCTGCCGTGGCGCCTTCCGAGTACAGCGAGCCGCAGCCGCTGAACGCTGTTGCGACGGCGGCAGCCAGGGCGGTAATCAGCGCGACGCGCGGGAACGTGGAACGCCGCAAGGGGGCGTGCGGTTGGCGGTGCATGGCTTTCTGCATTTCTTCGTCTTGCTCCTGCTCGTGCCTTCGACGCCGGGCGCCAGCGCAGAGGCAGAATGCGTCTGATCATTTTTCGCAGCGGCATTGTGCAGGATGCCTTTTGTTATTGGCATAGGGAAAATGCAAGCAATTGCAAAAGATGCTGCGGGGCCGCCGTCTTTCTGATTGGCGAGCCCAGCAGTTCGCGTGCCTGACGAGGCCGCGCCACACTGGTGCGAGCGTGCTTGCCAAGCTGGGCAGCGAGGGAGGAGGCGATGCGGCTTCGCGGGGAAGCCGCTGTCGCAGGGAAATGGAGAAGCGGCGCGAAGGCATGCACGACGCGCACGACATGCGCGACATGCAACGCATCAGTTGTCGTCGGTATTCGACTCTTCGTCGCCGTACGTGCTGAGCCGGTTGTACAGCGTTTTCAGGCTCACGCCGAGCGCCTTGGCGGCGCGGCGCTTGTCGCCGCCGCAATACTTGAGCGTGCCGAGAATGATCTGCTTTTGCGCGTCGGCGAGCGGCGTGCCGATCCACACGCTCATCGAGTCGCCGAGCGTGACGGGTTTCTTCACGCGCGACATCAGATGCGGATGCGGCAATTCCACAGCCTTCTCAGCCAGGATGAACGCGCGATACACCGCGTTCTTCAGTTCGCGCACGTTGCCGGGCCACGACCACGTGCGCAGTGTTTCCATCGAACGCTTGCTGAAGACCTTGTTCGTCCCTTCCTGGCGATTGAGCTCGTCGAGGAAATGCATCGCGAGCAGTTCGCGGTCGCCTTCGCGTTCGCGCAGCGGCGGAGCGCGCAGCGGAAACACGGCGAGCCGGTACATCAGGTCTTCGCGCAGGCCGTTTTCCTTGACGGCGACGGCGGGATCACGATTGGTCGCGGCGATGACGCGCACGTCCCCGCGAATCAGCTCCGTGCCGCCGACGCGATAGAACGTGCCTGTCTCCAGCGCACGCAGCAGTTTCACTTGGCGTACGGGCGCCATTTCCGTCACTTCGTCGAGAAACAGGGTGCCGCCGTTCGCGTGTTCAAAGTAGCCGACGCGGCCTTGGACCGCGCCCGTGAAGCTGCCTTTCTCGTGGCCGAACAGTTCGGCTTCGATCAGTTCGTCGGGGATGGCGCCGCAGTTGACGGCTACGAACGCGCCGTCCTTGCGTGCGCTGTGCTCGTGGATCGTGCGGGCAATCAGCTCCTTGCCGGTGCCCGATTCGCCGATGATGAGTGCCGTCGCGTCGGTAGCGGCGACGCGGTCGATCTGTTCATAGAGATCCAGCATCACGGGCGACGAGCCGTACAACGTGCCGTACGACTTCAGCCCCGCGACGTTTTCCGTCGCGCGCGGCCGGGCGGGCGGCGTGGCGCCGCCTTCGGAAACGGCTGCGGGCAAGTCCAGATCGGGTGACGACATAGCCAAGGGTGTCCTGTGCAAATTCGGGTGGATATCGTGAATGGCGCAGGCCAAAATCGACTGCGTGGACTGCTTTGTAGAGTGGTCCACTATCTCACAAAAGGCAATTTAACCACTCGCGCGGCCCTCCGGCAAGGCGGGCATAGTGCGGCGTTGGCTGGCAATTCGTCAACGTTGGCGTACGATCGACACGCGATGCCGGCAAAAGTTGCGCAAACGCCGCAGGGGCGGAAAGTTTGCCCGGATGCGGCGCACGGATGCCAGCCGTGCGAAGGGCTTTGTCGGCGGGCGGAACTCGGCGGTCGCATGTGGATCGCATGTGGGTGCCGGGTACGTCCGTTGCAAAGTGACGTGGGCAGCTATAAGGGATGGCGCGCGCGGATATCCGCGCGAGGCGGAACCGTCCGCCCGCGACAGGCGCCGCTCCCGTTTGGGGTCTCGCCCGGAGCCTCCTTGGCATCTGGGCTTGGCACCCCGCTTCGCGCCCGATAACGAGATGGGAGATTGCAATGACGGAAACCACTGAACAACTCGCGTTGGGCCGACAAAAAATCGTCCAGGACCTCAACGTTCTGCTGGCCGACTCGGAAGAAATGCTACGGCTTGCGGCGGCCGTGCCGGGCGAAGGGCTCGACGCGCTTCGCGAGCGCCTGCGAACGCATGTCGATGCGGTACAGGGCGCGCTCGCCGATGCGCAAAGTTCCGCGCAGCGGCGCTATCGCACTGCGACGATCCAGACCGAGCGCTACGTCCGGCAGAACCCGTGGCAGTCGCTTGGCATTGCGGCTGGCATCGGCTTCGTGCTCGGCATGCTAGCCGCGCGGTGACGCGGCACAGCGGCGTCCCCGGATCGCAGATCATCGGCGGTGCGACTGACGTCTTTTTTCCTATTCACGACAACAAGGAGTTCAAGATGGCACGACCCAGAATCGGCATATTCGGCGCTCTGTTCGCCGTGGGCAGCGTACTGGCGTGGCGCTGGGCGCAAAAGCAGCGCGCCGCGCAGTCATCCGCCGCGCGCGATCTGACGCGCTGGGAGGGCGAGGGCGGTTCCGTCACCGAGCCCGAGAACCCCGCGCCGGGCGCGCAGATGACGCCTGCCGCACATCTGCGCAAGGGCAACGGCGCCAACGGCGCCGATCACGGCGACGCGTGGCCGTTTCCGCGCAGCTAGCGCGAACGCTACGCGCGAACCGCTCGAGAAGTGCAGGAGAAAACGCTGGCAACCAGCGCGGCGGCGCCACGACATAGACAAATTGAACAAATGCACGTCGCCGCGATTGGTGCTTGACGTTTTTTCAATGTCCCGCCGTATAATGAGCAAAAACAACAATAATCAGTGGCTTTTGCGGCAATATTTACGGGAATTGTTGCGCAGATGCGTTAATTCGGAAAGTTTTTCACGGTGGAATCACTTGGCGTCGCCAAGCAAGCTTGCAAAGCTGACGTATGCTTGAAGATCGCAGCGCTTTCGTCGTCCCAACTTTCTGGCCGCAGACTGCGCGTATCCACTATCAGCACTTACGAGCTTTTCATACGCGATGCCACATGTATTGATTGTCGATGACGATCCGAATACCCGCGATGCGCTTGCGACGATCATCGCGGAAGACGGCCTGACAACGGCGACGGCAGGCGATCTGCGCGAGGCCCGCATCCAGCTGGTGCGGCAGATGCCGGACGTCGTATTCACCGATCTGAAACTGCCCGACGGAACGGGCGTCGACCTGTTCGAAGATCTCGATCCGCGCTCGGGCGTCGAGTTCGTTGTGATCACAGGGCACGCGACGGTCGAATCCGCCGTGAGCGCATTGAAGATGGGCGCTGCCGACTACCTCGTGAAGCCCATCAACATGCAGCGCGTCAAGGCGATTCTCAGCCGCCTGCCGCGCGCCGGCGACCTCAAGGCAGAGATCGGCACGCTGCGCGGCGAGTTGCGCCGGATGGGCCGTTTCGGCCTGATGCTCGGCAATTCGCCCATCATGCAGCAGGTGTACGACCAGATCAGCCGGGTCGCGCCGACGGCCGCTTCCGTGATGCTGGTGGGCGAATCGGGCACGGGCAAGGAAGTCGCGGCGCAGACGCTGCATCAGTTAAGCCTGCGGCGCAAGCATGCGTTTCTCGCCGTGAATTGCGGCGCGATTTCGCCCAACCTGATCGAATCGGAAATGTTCGGCCACGAACGCGGCGCGTTCACGGGCGCGGACCGCCAGCACAAGGGGTATTTCGAGCGCGCGAACGGCGGCACGCTGTTCCTCGACGAAATCACCGAAATGCCGATCGAGTTGCAGGTCAAGCTGCTGCGCGTGCTGGAAACGGGCATGTTCATGCGCGTCGGCACGACGAAGGAAATCGAAACCGACGTGCGGCTGATCGCGGCGACGAACCGTGATCCGGAGCAGGCGGTGCTCGAAGGCAAGTTGCGGCTGGATCTGTATCACCGGCTCAACGTGTTCCCGATCAGCCTGCCGCCGCTGCGCGAGCGCGGCAAGGACGTGGAGCTGCTGGCGCAATCGTTCCTCGACGACCTGAACGAGCAGCACGGCACGAAGAAGCACTTTCCGCCCGCCGTGAAGGAGATGCTGCTGTCGTACCCGTGGCCCGGCAACGTGCGCGAGCTGAAGAACTATGTGCAGCGCGCGCACATCATGTCGGGTACGGATTCCGACAGCACGGCGACCGTGCCGCTGCAGATCTCGCTCTCCAAGCCGACGGTGGGCACGGCGATCACGATTCCGTTCGGCACGTCGCTGGCCGAGGCCGATCGTCAGTTGATCCTCGCGACGCTCGAGCAGTGCGGCGGCGTCAAGACGCGCGCTGCGGAAATTCTCGGCATCAGCCTGAAGACGCTGTACAACCGGCTCGTCGAGTACGGCAATGACGCGGGCCGCGCCGATGGCGACGATGTCAGCGACGAACCGCAGGCGCTCGGCAAGGCGGACGCCTGAGGCCGCAGCGAAGTTTGGCCACGTAAGTTCCCTGCGCGGTCTTGGCGCGCGGTTCCGACGCATCGTTCTCGCAGTCACGCCGTCAGGGAAGGCGGCGTCGCAACGGCACATGCCTTGCTGAATCTCGTTCGAGCAGTCGAAAGCCAAAAGCGACGACAACAGCGAACGAAACCAGGGAGCCCATCATGCCGGACTACGACGCCGTCCCCGATCTCCACGCGCATCGCCCCGAACCTACGACGCCGGATACGCCGCCCGAGCCCGGTCAGCCGGATACCGTGCCCGATCCGACGCGTGAACCGGTCGAACCAGACACGCCGCCGATCGGTGATCCGCCGTCACAACCCTCGCAGACGCCGCATACCGGCGGCCGGCTCACGCTCTGGCCCGAGTTCTGACGCCATCCTTTGCATCAAAAATGGCGGAAAGCCGGCGCGTGCAATCTGCGCGCCCGGGCGATGTACTCGTTACAAAACGACCGAACTTTTTACCGGCAAATTACGTTGATCCGCCTAGACTTAGGTGATGTGCCCGGTCGATCCCCCGCTCGGGCAGCGGCCTTCCCCTGGAGGCGTCCATCATGAGACATCCCGCATTGCGGCGCTCCGCGCGCCATTCGAAGCGCGACCAGCGCCCATCCAGCGGCACGGGCAATCCACCTGTCGGAGCCGATCCCGCGCACGAAAATCGCGCCGCGCCGGGCGCCCCGCCTGACGGGGATCACAACCAAGGCGGCACTCGCCAGGAAGGGATCGATTACCAACGCGATCTGGGCTCCGAACAGGACGCCTGAGGCTTGTTTTTCCGCTGGGACCCGTAGCGAAAATTCTGCTGCGCACAGCCTCGCGCGCAGCGGGTTTCTACTCGTCTGTCACATTTACATACATTTTTATTCTGTGTTTTTGCACATGACGGCATAAGACTTGCGTGCGTGCGATTGAGTATCACCGCATGAACAGTCAACTGAATGAGGTGGAGCCGCAATGAGCAGATTGATCGTCGTTTCAAATCGCGTCGCGCCGACTCAGGAAGGACGCCCCGCAGCGGGCGGTCTCGCCATCGGCGTGCTGGATGCCCTGAAGGAGACGGGCGGAGTATGGTTCGGCTGGAGCGGCGAGACCGTCGCCGAGCCGTCGGCGCCCGTCATCGAGAAGCAGGGCAACGTGACGTATGCCACCGTGGGACTCACGAAGCGCGATTACGACCAGTACTACCGCGGTTTCTCGAACGCGACGCTGTGGCCGACCTTCCACTACCGCAACGACCTGTCGCGCTATGACCGCCAGGAATATGCCGGCTATCTGCGGGTGAACGTGACGCTGGCGCGGCAACTGAAGGAGATGCTCAAACCCAGCGACATCATCTGGGTCCACGACTATCACCTGCTGCCGTTCGCGCGCTGCCTGCGCGATCTCGGCGTGAAGAATCCGATCGGCTTTTTCCTGCACATTCCGTTTCCCGTGCCGGAAGTCATGCGCACTGTGCCGCCGCACGAAGAACTCGTGAAATGCATGTGCAGCTACGATGTCGTCGGCTTTCAGACGGATGCGGATCGCCAGTCGTTCGTCGACTATATCGAGCGCGGCCATCACGGCACGTCGAGCGACGAGAACATGATTCATGCGTATGGCCGCTTCCTGAAGGTCGGCGCGTATCCCATCGGCATCTATCCGGACGCGATCGCGAAGGCGGCCGAACAGTTCAGCGATCGCAAGCAGGTACGCAGCCTGCGCGACGCGATGCGCGACCGTAAGCTGATCATGAGCGTCGACCGCCTCGACTATTCGAAAGGGCTGGTGGAGCGCTTCCAGGCGTTCGAGCGTCTGCTGCTGAACGCGCCGGGCTGGCATGGCCGCGTGTCGCTTGTGCAGATCGCGCCGCCGACGCGCTCCGACGTGCAGACTTACCAGCGCATTCGTCAGAACCTGGAAGGCGAGGCGGGGCGCATCAACGGACGCTTCGCGCAGCTCGACTGGACGCCGATCCAGTATCTGAACCGCAAGTACGAGCGCAATCTGCTGATGGCACTGTTCCGTCAGTCGCAGGTCGGCTACGTGACGCCGCTGCGCGACGGGATGAACCTTGTCGCGAAGGAATATGTGGCGTCACAGGACCCGGCCGATCCCGGCGTGCTCGTGCTGTCGCAATTCGCAGGCGCCGCCGAGCAGTTGCCGGGCGCGCTGGTGGTCAATCCGTTCGATCTGTCGCAGATGGCCGAGGCGCTGGAGCGCGCGCTGTCGATGCCGCTCGCCGAGCGCCAGGCGCGTCACGCGGACATGATGGCGCCGCTGCGGGAGAACAATCTGTCCGTGTGGCGCGATACGTTCCT
>BBSL01000090.1 GCA_001319865.1 Burkholderia sp. E7m39
GCTGCGATGGCGCGGCGCCGCCGACAGCATCGTGCGGTTGTTCGGCGACTGGAAGATGCCGAAGCCGATGCCGCACAGCGCCATGCGCCAGACGATGTCGGACGGCGCCGGATGCGCGCCGAGCGTGGCGAGCAGCAGCAGGCCGAGAGACAGCACGGTGAGTCCCGCGCCGCCGAGCCAGCCCGCCGACACGCGGTCCGACAGCACGCCCGACAGCGGCGCCGCGCCGACGATCACGAGCGGCCAGGGCGTCATCAGCAGACCGGTTTCGACTTGCGACATGCCGAGATGGTCCTGCAGCAGGAACGGCAGCGACACGAAGGCGAGCATCTGCGCGCAGAACGAGCACACCGACGTGCCCACCGACAGCGCGAAGATGGGAATGCGCAGCAGATCGATGGGCAGGAGCGGCGCGGGCTGCGTCAGCTGCCGCCGCACGAAGAAAAAACCGATCGCGCTCGCGGCGATCAGCTCGGCGGCGACGTAGACGTAACGCTCGCCGTGGCCGAAGCCGTCGACGGCGAAGATCACGAGGCCGAATACGAACGCGTTCATCACGGCGCTCGTGTAGTCGTACGGCGACGGATGCGGTTCATTGCGCGGCAACGCGCGCAGGCCGACCGCGATCGCCGCGACGCCGATGGGCACGTTGATCGCGAACAGCCACGGCCACGCCGCGACGGCGAGCACGGCTGACGCCACCGTCGGTCCCACAGCCGACGAGGTCGCGACCACCATCGCGTTGATGGCGACGCCGCGCCCGAGCTGCGCGGGCGGATAGATCATCCGCACGAGCGCCGTGTTCACACTCATGATGCCCGCCGCGCCGAAGCCCTGGATCACGCGGGCGAGCGCGAGCGTCGGCAGCGAAGAGGCGAGCGCGCAGCCGAGCGACGCGACCGTGAACAGCACCAGCCCCGATAAGTAAATACGCCGGTAGCCGATCCGGTCGCCGAGCGACGCGAGCGGCAGCAGCGAGATCGTCACCGACAGCTGGTACGCGTTGACGACCCAGATCGAGCTGGCGGCGCTGGCGTTCAGGTTGCGCGCGATGGTCGGCAGCGCGACGTTGGCGATCGCGCTGTCGAGCACGGCGAGCGTGATGCCCAGCGCGACGACGAGAATCGCCCAGTAGCGCTGCGGCAGCGGCAGTCCCTGTTCGGCGTCGTCGGCGGGATGGGCGGCGGAGCGGGGCGCGCCCGATGCGTTGCGGCTGTTCCTCGACGAACTTGCTGGCATTGTCTTTGTTATTTAGAACGGTGGCGCGCGCGCCGGTAGAGCACAGGATCGCGATGCGTGCCGTCGCGGCGGGAAACGTCCCGCCCGGCACCGAGCGCGCCCCGGCGCCTGCGACGCCGAGGCGGATGTAGTTGACGGGCGGGCGCGCAGCAGGCTAGCGACACGCGCCGTGCCACGGCTACTTCAGCTCGTACAGGCCGGTGTAGGTGGCCGAATCGATTTCGTTCAGATGCGTCATCAAGCGCGCAACCGCGTTGGTCGTATCGGCGGAAAGAGGCAGGTGCGCGACCTTCAGCGCGTGAATCCGATAGAGGAAGCGGTGCGGCCTGTCGCCGCGCGGCGGTGCCGCGCCGCCGAAACCCACCGTGCCGTAGTCGTTGCGAAACTGCAGCGCGCCCTGCGGCAGCAGGCTGCCGTCGGCCTTGCCGGCGTTGCGCGGCAGCGAGCGCGCGTCGGCGGGGATGTTGACCACGACCCAATGCCAGAAGCCGCTGCCCGTGGGCGCGTCGGGATCATAGACGGTGAGCGCGAAGCTTTGCGTATCGGCGGGCGGCGCATCCCATTGCAACGCGGGAGAAACGTTCTCGCCTTCGCCGTCGACGCCGAACGATTTGTCGTTCATTTCTTGCGCCTTCGGCATGAAGCCGTTGGCGGGGAAGTCGTCCGACCAGATGCGGAAATCAGCCATCATGTGCCTCCTTCTGTGGATGGTTCCAGGATGGACGGGAGCCGCCGGTCGAACCGCCTGAAAAACACCAGCGAGCCAATCGAGTGTAGCACCGGCACCTTGCAATATTCGCGGCGTGTCGACCGGCGGTTCGCAAAGTCCGCCCGTCCGCCAGAGCGGCTGCGGGCGCAACGTTATGCGCGTTCCTCGTGCAGCGGCGCGTCGCCGTCCAGCCAGTCGACCAGCCGTTGCAACACGCCGTCGATATCCCGGTTCGCTCCGCGCAAGGCGCATTCCCACACCGTCGCGACGCGCCAGCCGTGCTCCAGCAGCGCGGTCTGGGCTTTCGCGTCGTTGGCGCGATTGCGGCCGATCTTCTCGCGCCAGAACTCCGGGCGCGTCTGCGGCCATTTGAAGAGCGGGCAATCGTGGCCATGCCAGAAGCAGCCATGCACGAAGATCACCGCGCGATAGCGCGGCAGCACGATGTCGGGTCGGCCGGGCAGGTCGCGTGCGTCGAGCCGGAAGCGAAAGCCGCGCCGATGCAGCAGGCTGCGGATCAGGATTTCGGGTTTCGTGTTGCGTCCGCGGATGCCGGACATCATCCGGCTGCGCGTGGCGGCATCGACGATATCGACCATCAGGCCGCTAGCTCCGCGGCGTGCGCGTCTTGCTGCGCGCGCGTCAGCGCGAGCACGTGCGGCAGCATGATGCGCGCGACTTCGCGCATCACGGGCACGACGACGCTGTTGCCGAACTGGCGATACGCCTGCGTATCGCTGACGGGAATGCGGTACGTGTCGGGAAAGCCCATCAGCCGTGCGCATTCGCGCGGCGTCAGGCGGCGCGGACGGCTTTTCTCGCCCTGATAGACGAGGATTTCCGAGCCGTCCTTGTGATATCTCGCCGACAGCGTGCGCGTCACGCTCTGCGGATACGCCATGCCGTAGCCGAAACCGTTGCCCGCCGCGCGATGCTTGTCCGCGTAATTCTGAAGATAGGTCCAGAGCTTGGGTGTCAGCGTGTACTTCGGCTGAACGCGGCGTATGGCGTGATCGAAAAAGCGTTCGTCATCCCATGGCAGCACGGGCTCGCTGCCATCTGTCTTATGCAGGATCGACGCGAGGCGCGGACCTTCTGCGGGCAGACGCAAATCGTCCCATGAAAACGACGTCTTGCCGCGGAAGCCGACGATGATGATCCGCTCGCGATGCTGCGGCGTGAAATGCGCGCCGTCGATCACGCGATAGTGGACTTCGTAGCCGAGTTCATCGCGCAGCGTCTGCAGGATCACGTCGAACGTGCGGCCCTTGTCGTGCGACAGCAGGTTCTTCACGTTTTCCAGCAGAAACGCGGCGGGACGTCGCGTGGCGATGATGCGCGCGACATCGAAAAAGAGCGTGCCTTGGGTGGCGCACTCGAAGCCGTGCGGGCGGCCGAGCGCATTCTTCTTGCTGACGCCCGCAATCGAGAACGGCTGGCACGGAAAGCCGCCGAGCAGGATGTCGTGCGCGGGCACCTGCTCGGCGGGAAACGTGACGATGTCGCCGATCAGCTTGTGATCTGGCGTGCCGTCCTGCGGCGCGGCGCCGTCGACGAAGCTTTCATCGAAATGCTCAGCGAAGTTTTCACGATAGGTCTTCTGCGAGAACGCGTTCCACTCGCTGGTGAAAACGCACTGCGCGCCGTGCGCCTCGAAGCCCATCCGGATGCCGCCGATGCCGGCGAACAGGTCGATGAAGCGCGTGCGCGGACCGTCGCCCGTATGCGAGCGCGCGTTGCGCGCGGCCGCTGCCGACAGTAGCGCGTGGAGCGCCGGTTCGAGCATCGCGGGGCAAGGCGTTTCGCCCTTTTCCCAGCGGCGCACCGTCTTGATGTCCTTGCCGACATGCGCGGCGATTTCTTTTTGGGTGAAGCGGGCGCGCGCCTGCTTCAGCAGTTCAAGCGGTGAAGCCTGGGTCACAGGAGTCCTTGCTGGGTATTTTTGCGGACATTATGACCTATGAATGTCCCTAATTTGCGATTGTCGCGTGTTTTGGGGACGAATTTCGCTGGGCACCGGATGGCGGCCCGAGAGGAAGGGAGCAGCCCCGGCAACAAGCCCGTTCGCGCTGCTGGGGCGGCAGCATCAAAAGGCGGACAGTGCGCGGGTCAACGAATGTTAAATGCGTGGCGTGCAGCCGTTCTGCGGCGCGGCGGGCCGCAGCCTTCTGTCGCTTGTGATTTCAGCGCGTGCCGCGCACGCGATGGCGGTTCGCGTCGCGCGACGCCGCGGGCCGTGCCGTCGTTACAGGCAGCGGCAGGAGTTCCTTCGCGCACAGGTCGTCGAGCTGCAGCAGCAGGTCGTCGATCGCGCAGAGCTGCGAGTTGGTCAGATGCCCGGCTTCGAGCAACTCCAAGAGCCGCCTGCGCCAGTAGGCGGCCGGGAGGATCGCCCCACCCAGGTCGCCATGCATCGAAGGCCGCATCACGCGGGCAATGTGCGCGAGGTCCTGATCGATCAGAGTCGATTTGAACGATCCCGCCGATGAAGTGAGGTAAGTATCCATGACCCGCACTACGGCAGGGCGCGGGGAAACTTTAGGGTCCGGACGAAAATATTTTTGGCCGTTCCATCGAACGGCACATCGAGGCGGGCGATCCAGCGATCGCGCGGGAGGCGTGCGAGCGGGTCAGCTCATGTCAGCACAAGGGCGAGGCCGCAGGTGAGCACGACGAGCACCAGGCCGGCGGCGACTGCGAGGTTGTAGGGATAAGGCATCGGTCGACACGATGAATCCGGGGCTGACGCAATGATAGGGGGACGCGCGCCGCGCGTCGTCAGACAAATGACGCGCTAGGTGGGAGAGCGTACATTGCCTGGCAGCACCGGCGTCGACGCGGGGTGCACGCCGTGCGTCGTGCTGGCCGCCGGCTGCTGGCGCGGGCCATGCGGACCCGTGTGCCTGTCCCGTGAGCAATTTGCCGCAATCGTCCGCAGGCTCACGCCGGCTGATCGGGACTCGCGGACGATTTGGCGGCGCCCTCGAGAAAGCGGCGCGTCGCTTCGAACGATTGCAGCATCTGATCCGGCCACGGCGTCTGCAGCATGCCCGCCTGGTGGTTTTCGAAAGCGGAACTCAGCAGCTTCGACAGTTCGGGCGAGCTGAGATGACGCAGCAGCACGCTGACGGCAATGGCCGTCGCCTGGCTTGCGCCCGCCGTCTGCAATTCGGAAGTGGTGAGGGCGGCGACTTGCTTGTTGATGTCCATAAGAAATCCTTCGTTGTCCTGGCGGGTGTTTGCGCGAAATGCGTGATTTTGTCACGCCCCGGCGACGCTGACGGGAGGCGCAATGCCCGAGAACCCCGCCAGGAGCCGCGCCACGCCGTCGAGCGTGGTTTCGTTGTCAAAAAAGGGAACTGTGTTTTAGCAATTCCGATAGTTTTCTTTGCGAAGCGAGCCGGTACACTCGATTCAACTGTTTCGCTCTGGAGTCGATGATGCTCGCTACCTTTTTCGTGCTTTGGCCGTTTGCTGCCGCTTCGCTGTTCGTGCTTGCCCGCGTTTTCGATCAGCGCGACCTGCAACTGGCGAAGGTTTACGCCGTGCGCCGCCGCTAGTCGGCCGCCGGAGGAACCGGTTGACCGCGCACGGCGCGGTGCTCATCGAAAAACCGCAGCAAACAAAAAACCCGCAACAGCTCGCGCTTTGCGGGTTTTTTGTTGTGGCGTGTCCGTCGCCGATTGGGTGGTCCCCCCGACAGGAATCGAACCTGTATCTAGCGCTTAGGAGGCACTCGTTCTATCCATTGAACTACGGGGAGGAGCCGCCGACGAGCGCAGAGTATAGCAAATCGCCCGCTGGCCCAAACGCCTTTCGCAGCATGCGTTCCCGCTGCCGCGCGCCCGATCGCGCACGGCGCGCAGCCGCGTTGGACGACTCAAACAAAACGGTCCGCGGAACACAGATTCCGCGGACCGCTCGAGGCACGACGGGCGCGTGCTTCGTGCGCCCGTCGTCCGTCAGAACTCGACGACGGCGAATTCCGCCTTGCCCACGTCGCACAGCGGGCAGCGCCAATCTTCCGGGATGTCGGCGAAACGCGTCCCCGCTGCGATCCCTTCTTCCGGCAAACCTTCCTCTTCGTTGTAGATCCAGCCGCAAATCAGGCAGACCCAGCTCTTGTATTCGATCACTTCACTCACGAGACACGCTCTTCATCTGATAACCGCACAATCCGCCAATCTGCCCCTCTATGGGGCATCCGGCGGCGACCCGCAATATTACCGGAATTCGCGGAAAGACTCGGGCAAGTCGCCCGTTTATCGTTCTAAATCAATGCGAAGCGGCGCGCGGGCGGGCGATTCTGGCGCAGATCGGCGCCTGCTGCCGTGTATTCTTTCTGTGCGGCGCGGCCGTGCGCTGTGCAGCATTGCGCGTGCGTCGTGTGTGCGTCGACCCATGACGCGCGCTCGCGCGATGCCGTCTCACGCCATTGCGCCCATCGATCCGCTTTCGCCAAGGAGAACAACGATGCTGAATCACCGATGGTTGGCCGGCGCAGCGTGCGCGGGCATGCTGGTCGTGTCGGGCGTGGCGCATGCCGCTGGCGTGTCCTTCGTCGAGCCGAAGGACGGCGCGACCGTGAGCAATCCCGTCCACGTGAAGTTCGCCGTCGATGGCATGAAGGTCGCGCCCGCCGGCACGATGACGGAAGGCACGGGACATCATCATCTGATCATCGACGGGCAGCCGCTGCCGAAGGGCGACGTGATTCCCGCCAACGACAAGTCGCTCCATTTCGGCAAAGGCCAGACAGAAACGGACATTACGCTGGCGCCCGGCGACCACACGCTGACGCTCGATTTCGGCGACGGCGCCCACCGCTCGTACGGCCCGGACATGAGCAAGACGATCACGATTCACGTGAACTGAGCAGCGGCGCTACGCTCGCGGCTCAACGCCGGCGAAGCGCGCTTCCCGGCTGGCATGGTTGCACGTGCAGCGGGCGATGGCTTGCGCGGCGTCGGCGCATGCGTCATTCGTCCTATGCCATCGTGCCGGGCCGCATCGCGTCAGTCCGGACGCCGCCGATAGGTACAATGAGCGCTTCCGACTCATCGCTGGTTTGCTCATTTTCCATGTCGCTTTACACCATCACGGGCGCGCAACTGGCGTTCGGCCACGTCGCGCTGCTCGATCACGCGGATTTTTCTCTCGAAGCTGGCGAGCGCGTCGGGCTGATCGGCCGTAACGGCGCGGGCAAGTCGTCGCTGCTGAAGATCGTCGCCGAGCTTGCCAGGCCCGACGACGGTCTCATCACGCGGCAGCAGGATCTCGTCACTGTGTACGTGCCGCAGGAACCGGAGTTCGACGGCGCCGTGACGGTGTTCGATACGGTCGCGGCGGGTCTCACGCGCCAGAGCGCGCTGCTCGACGAGTACAACACGGTCGCGCACGATCTGGCCGAAACGCCCGAAGGCGCGCAGCACGACGCGCTGCTCGCGCGCATGAACGCACTGCAATCGTCGCTCGATGCGACGGATGCATGGAACTGGCGCACGCGTGTGGCCACGACGCTCGCGCAGATCGGCCTCGACGGCGACTCGCTCGTCGGCTCGCTGTCGGGCGGCATGCAGAAGCGCGTCGCGCTCGCGCGCGCACTCGTCGTGCAGCCGGACGTGCTGCTGCTCGACGAGCCGACCAACCATCTGGACTTCGACGGTATCCGCTGGCTCGAGGAACTGCTGATCGCACAGCGCGCGGGCCTGTTGTTCATCACGCACGATCGCGCGTTTCTCGACCGTGTCGCCACGCGCATCGTCGAATTGGATCGCGGGCGTCTGCTGTCGTATCCGGGCAATTTCTCCGCGTATCAGACGCGCAAGGCGCAGCAGCTGGAAGTGGAGCGCGTCGAAAACGAAAAGTTCGACAAGCTGCTGGCGCAGGAAGAAGTATGGATTCGCAAGGGCGTCGAGGCGCGCCGCACGCGCAGCGTCGGCCGGATCGCCCGGCTCGTGCAGATGCGCAAGGAACGCGAAGAACGCCGCAACGTGCAGGGCAACGTGAAGCTCGACGTGGGACAGGGCGAGAAGTCCGGCAAGATCGTCGCCGAACTCACGGATGTCACGAAGCGCTATGGCGAGCGTACGGTGGTCGACCGTTTCTCGACGACGGTGATGCGCGGCGACAAGATCGGTTTCGTCGGGCCGAACGGCGCGGGCAAGACCACGCTGCTCAAGCTGATCCTCGGCGAGTTGCAGCCGGATGAAGGCAAGGTGCGCGTCGGCACGAATCTGCAGGTCGCGTACTTCGACCAGATGCGCGCGCAGCTCGACCTGGAAAAGAGCCTCGCCGACACGATCAGCCCCGGCAGCGACTGGGTCGAGATCAACGGCCAGAAAAAGCACGTGATGAGCTATCTCGGCGATTTCCTGTTCGCGCCGGAGCGCGCGCGTTCGCCCGTCAAGTCGCTGTCGGGCGGCGAGCGCAACCGGCTGCTGCTCGCGCGTCTGTTCGCGCGGCCTGCGAACGTGCTGGTGCTCGACGAGCCGACCAACGACCTCGACATCCCGACGCTCGAACTGCTCGAAGAACTGCTGACGGATTACGACGGCACCGTGCTGCTAGTGAGCCACGACCGCGCGTTCCTGGACAACGTGGTGACGTCGGTGATCGCGTCGGAGGGCGAGGGCAAGTGGCGCGAATACGTGGGCGGCTTCACCGACTGGCAGATCCAGCGCGACCGTTCGGAGCAGATCACGCAGCAGGGCGCGCCCAAAGAGCAGCCCAAAGAGGCCGCGCCGAAGGAAAGCGCGGCGGGCCGCAACGCGCAGCGCACCGTCAAGCTTTCTTTCAAGGAGCAACGCGAGCTGGAGGCGCTGCCCGAAAAGATCGCCGCGCTCGAAGCAGAGCAGAAGACGATCGCCGCGCAAATCGAGGACGGATCGATCTTCGTCAAGGACGCGCAGGAGGGCGCGCGGCTGACGGAGCGCTACACGGCCATCGACGACGAACTGCTCGTCGCAATCGAACGGTGGGACGAGCTGGAGAGCAAGCGGAAATAGCGCACGGGGTGTCGGCGGTTTTTCCTGCCAATTGTCCTACACCCATCATCTAAATTGCCCCGCGCATCGAAATCAGTAAAATACCCGCGGACCTGCTTCCCACGGTCGTTCCAGCGCGTCGCGCAATAGCGGGCGCGCCGGAGAACCTTGGAAAGCAGACAGGGCAAACCGATAACCGCTGCACGCAACCCATGCAGCGCACACACTCCGTTGTTTCGTTTCGTTTTTTTTGAGAACTCAACGCATTGTCCACGCACCTGTCCACAAGACATGTGGACAACGATGAACCGACGGACCCGAGCAAGCCATGTCAACGAAAAAGCCTAACGCCGCGTATAGCGAAGCATCGATCAAGGTGCTCAAGGGCCTGGAGCCGGTCAAACAGCGGCCCGGCATGTACACGCGCACCGAAAATCCGCTGCATATTATTCAGGAAGTCATCGACAACGCGTCCGACGAAGCGCTCGGCGGCTACGGCCGTCAGATCACGGTCACGCTGCATGCCGACCATTCCGTATCCGTCGAGGACGACGGGCGCGGCATTCCGTTCGGCATGCATCCGGAAGAGGGCGTCCCCGTCGTCGAAATCGTTTTCACGCGCCTGCACGCAGGCGGCAAGTTCGACAAGGCAGCGGGCGGCGCCTATACGTTCTCGGGCGGTCTGCACGGCGTCGGCGTGTCGGTGACGAACGCGCTGTCCACGCGCCTCGACGTGACCGTCTGGCGCGACGGCAAGGTCGCCGAACTCAGCTTTTCGCACGGCGATGTGATCGAGCCGCTGCGGGTGCGCGCCGCGACAAAGGCCGACAAGAAGTCGGGCACGCGCGTGACCGCGCGGGCCGACCCGAAATATTTCGATTCGCCCAATCTGCCGCTCGGCGAACTGCAACGCCTGCTGCGCTCGAAAGCCGTGCTGCTGCCGGGCGTCGAAGTCGTGCTCGTCAATGAAAAAACGGGCGAACGTCAAAGCTGGAAGTACGAAGACGGTCTGCGCGGCTATCTGATGGAAGGCATGGCGGGCAGCGAGCTGCTGATTCCTCTTTTCGAAGGCGAACGCTACGCCGAAAGCTCGCGCTCGAACGAGGAAACGTTCGCCGAGGGCGAGGGCGCGGCATGGGTCGTCGCGTGGAGCGAAGAAGGGCCGCTCACGCGCGAGTCGTACGTGAATCTGATTCCCACGCCCGCAGGCGGCACGCACGAAGCCGGTTTGCGCGACGGTCTCTTTCAGGCTGTGAAGAGCTTCGTCGAGTTGCACAATCTGCAGCCGAAGGGCGTCAAGCTGCTCGCCGAAGACGTGTTCGCGCGCGTGTCGTTCGTGCTGTCCGCGAAGGTGCTCGATCCGCAGTTCCAGGGGCAAATCAAGGAGCGTCTGAATAGCCGCGATGCCGTCAAGCTGGTGTCGTCGTTCGCGCGCCCCGCGCTCGAACTGTGGCTGAATCAGCACGTCGACCACGGCAAGAAGCTCGCCGATCTCGTCATCAAGCAGGCGCAGGCGCGCACGCGCGCAGGTCAAAAGGTCGAGAAGCGCAAGAGCTCGGGCGTCGCCGTGCTGCCCGGCAAGCTGACCGATTGCGAATCGACGGAAATCGGCCGCAATGAACTGTTTCTCGTCGAGGGCGATTCGGCGGGCGGCTCAGCGAAAATGGGCCGCGACAAGGAATATCAGGCCATCCTGCCACTGCGCGGCAAGGTGCTGAATACCTGGGAAACGGAGCGCGATCGTCTCTTTGCCAACAACGAAGTGCACGACATTTCTGTGGCGATCGGCGTCGATCCGCACAACCCGGATGACACAGTCGATCTCTCCAATCTGCGCTACGGCAAGATCTGCATCTTGTCCGATGCGGACGTCGACGGTTCTCATATTCAAGTGCTGTTGCTCACGCTGTTCTTCAAGCACTTCCCGCAGCTGATC
Organism: Burkholderia sp. E7m39; assembly: GCA_001319865.1. Lineage (GTDB taxonomy): Bacteria > Pseudomonadota > Gammaproteobacteria > Burkholderiales > Burkholderiaceae > Paraburkholderia > Paraburkholderia bengalensis. The sequence goes on from BBSL01000090.1 coordinate 10,871, forward strand.
GAGCGCGGGCACGTGCATGTCGCGCGGCCGCCGCTATTTCGCGTCGATGCCCCCGCGCGCGGCAAGAAGCCCGCGCAGAAGCTGTACGCGCTCGACGAAGGCGAACTGGAGGCGATTCTCGATAAGCTGCGCAAGGACGGCGTGCGCGAATCGCAATGGTCGATCAGCCGCTTCAAGGGTTTGGGCGAAATGAGCGCCGAACAGCTGTGGGACACGACGATGAACCCGGACACGCGGCGTCTGTCGCCGGTGGCGCTCGGCGACCTCGACTTCGACGCGACCGTCGCACGCATGACGATGCTGATGGGCAAGGGCGAAGCGGCGTCGCGCCGTAGCTGGCTCGAAGAGAAGGGCAACCAGGTCGAAGCGGATATCTGAGCGCCGCCGCGCTTCGTGCTCGCGGGCACGGCCTACGCAGCGCGAAGCGCGCGCCGCCAACAAGGACACGGAATCTAGATGGAAGACAACACTCCCGATCTGTTCACCGAACCGGCCGCGCCCGAGGGCGACGTGCTGACGCTCGGCAACTACGCGGAACGCGCATATCTCGACTACGCGGTGAGCGTGGTGAAGGGCCGCGCGCTGCCCGACGTCTGCGACGGCCAGAAGCCCGTGCAGCGACGCATCCTGTACGCGATGAACGAAATGGGTCTCGGCGACAACGCGAAGCCGGTGAAGTCGGCGCGCGTGGTCGGCGACGTGCTGGGTAAATATCACCCGCACGGCGACCAGTCGGCGTACGACGCGCTCGTGCGTCTCGCGCAAGACTTTTCGATGCGCTATCCGCTGATCGACGGCCAGGGTAACTTCGGCTCGCGCGACGGCGACGGCGCGGCGGCGATGCGCTACACGGAAGCGCGCCTCACGCCGATCGCGAAGCTGCTGCTCGACGAAATCGATCAGGGCACCGTCGATTTCATGCCGAACTACGACGGCTCGTTCGAAGAGCCGAAGCTGCTGCCCGCGCGTCTGCCGTTCGTGCTGCTGAACGGCGCGTCCGGCATCGCGGTGGGTCTCGCGACGGAAATTCCGTCCCACAATCTGCGCGAAGTTGCGGCGGCGGCCGTCGCGATGATCCGCAATCCGAAAATGACGCACGCCGATCTGATGCAGCATGTGCCGGGTCCGGACTTTCCGGGCGGCGGCCAGATCATTTCGAGCGAAGCGGAAATCTCGCAAGCGTATGAGACGGGACGCGGCAGTCTGAAGGTTCGTGCGCGCTGGAAGATCGAAGATCTCGCGCGCGGTCAGTGGCAACTCGTCATCACTGAGTTGCCGCCGAACACTTCCGGCCAAAAGGTGCTCGAGGAGATCGAGGAACAGACGAATCCTAAGATCAAGCTCGGTAAGAAGTCGTTGACGCCGGAACAGTTGCAGACGAAGCAGACGCTTCTTGGTCTGCTCGACGCCGTCCGCGACGAATCCGGCAAAGATGCGCCCGTGCGTCTCGTTTTCGAGCCGAAGTCGAGCCGGATCGATCAGACCGAGTTCGTCAACACGCTGCTCGCGCATACGAGCCTCGAATCGAACGCGGCGCTGAATCTCGTGATGGTCGGCGCGGATGGCCGCCCGCGTCAGAAGGGTCTCGGCGAGATCCTGCACGAGTGGATCGGCTTCCGCTTCACGACGGTCACGCGTCGTTCGCAGCATCGTCTGGGCAAGGTCAACGACCGGATTCACATCCTCGAAGGCCGGATGATCGTCTTTTTGAACATCGACGAAGTCATCCGCATCATTCGCGAATCGGAAGAACCTAAGACGGCGCTGATCGAAGCCTTTGGTCTGTCTGATCGTCAGGCCGAAGACATTCTCGAAATCCGGCTGCGTCAGTTGGCGCGCCTTGAGAAGATCAAGATCGAAAAGGAACTGTCCGAACTGCGCGACGAAAAGGGCAAGCTCGAAGAACTGCTCGGCAGCGAACCCGCGATGAAGCGTCTGCTCATCAAGGAAATCGAAGCGGACGCAAAGCAATATGGCGACGATCGCCGCACGCTGATCCAGCAGGAAAAGCGCGCGACGTTCGAAGCGCGTGTCGTCGATGAACCCGTCACCGTCGTCGTGTCGCAAAAGGGCTGGGTGCGCGCGCTGAAGGGCCACGGGCTCGATCCCGCCGGCTTCACGTTCAAGGCGGGCGACGGCCTCTATGCCGCATTCCAGTGCCGCACGCCTGACACGCTGATCGCGTGGGGCAGCAAGGGCCGCGTGTATTCCGTGTCCGTCGCGCAATTGCCGGGCGGGCGCGGGGACGGCGTGCCCGTCACGTCGCTGATCGAACTCGAATCGGGCACGCATCTGATGCATTACTACGCCGCGTCGGCGGAACAGGCGTTGCTGCTGGCGTCGTCGAACGGTTTCGGCTTCATCGCGAAGGTCGGCGACATGGTGAGCCGCGTGAAGGCCGGCAAGGCGTTCATGACAATCGACGAAGGGGCGACGCCGCTCGCGCCGATGCCGATGCTCCCCGACGCGACGCAGGTCGCCTGTCTGTCGGGCGGCGGGCGGCTGCTGGTGTTCGGTCTCGACGAGATGAAGACGCTGTCGGGCGGCGGACGCGGGGTGATCCTGATGGCGCTCGATCCCAACGAAGCGCTCGTGCAGGCACTCGCCATCAGCAGCGCAGGCGTCGTGTTGCAAGGCATGTATCGCAACAAGCCCGCGGAAGAGCAGTTGTCCGGCAAGGCGCTTGAACCGAATGTCGGCAAGCGCGCACGCAAGGGCCGCACGCCGGATACGAAGCTCAAGGAAGTGACGTCGCTGCGCCCGGTGCTGGGCGAGTAAGGTCGGGGAACGCGGCCGCGAAAGCCGTGCATGCGGTGCGATCGCATGGTGTGCGTTCGCTCGCTGCGCACGGCATCGTTACCTCGACGTACTATCCGGATCGCGGCGTGCCGTTTTACCGGCGCGCCGCGGAACATGCCGTGAGCGGGGCGTCTCACGGCGCAACACGAAACAGTTTGCGCGGGATTGAACTGCGCGAGACGTCCCGGGTCGAACGCGGTCATTGGCGCATATGGGCGCCGACGTGAATCGAACGGACATGATGGCAGCGCGCTGCATCGGGTAAGGAAAACAACTATGAACAAGGCGATCGAAGTCGCGCTCTTTTTGCATCTGCTGGGCGTCGCCGTGTGGATCGGCGGCATGGTGTTCGCGCATTTCTGCCTGCGCCCCGCACTCGAAGATTTATCGCCGCAGTTGCGCCTGCCGCTGTGGGAGTCTGTGTTTGGCCGCTTCTTCAACTGGGTCGGCGTGTCCGTCATCGTCATTCTGCTGACGGGCGGCTTCTTGCTGATGCAATTCGGTGGCGGTCACGCCACTTGGCAACTGCACGCAATGGCAGGCATCGGCATCGTCATGATGCTGATTTTCGGGCATATCCGTTTCGCGGTCTTTCCGCGCATTCGCCGCGCCGTGCAGGCGCAGAAATGGCCCGACGGCGCGCGGGCGGTGGGCACGGTGCGGCGGCTCGTCGTCGTGAATCTGGTGCTGGGCATCGTGACAATCGGCGTTGCCGTGATGTCGCGCGGGTTCTGAAAGGCGACCACAAACAGGTTCGCAGCAACGCCCGGAAAAACGCCGCATATGC
>BBSL01000091.1 GCA_001319865.1 Burkholderia sp. E7m39
CATATGCGGCGCTTTTTCATTGATGCGCAAACGCACGAGAAAACGCGCGAGAAAACGCGCGAGATATCAGGCGCAAGCGCGGCAAGGTAAGACGCGCCCGTCAGCCTGCATGCCCGACGTACAACCACACGCCGCACGCGAGGGCGACGCTTCCATACACGGCGTACACGGGCAGCTTGGGCTTCGCGAAGCACACGCCCGAAAACAGCGCTGTCACGAGATAAGCAGGTTCGAACGGCACATTGCGTGCGATGCGCAACACGGCGACGGCGAGAAACGCCGTCGTCATCGCGCGCAGCACGCGCATGCCGTGCTCGAAGCGCGGGTTCGTCTTGAGCTGGCGCAGATGGCGCTGGGCGAGCACGACGAGGCAGCCCGACGGCACGAAGAGCGCGAGCGTCGCCATCACTGCGCCTTTCCATCCCTGGATCAGGTACCCGAAAAACGGCACGACGTTCAGCAACGGTCCGGGCGACAACGGCGACAACGAAAAGGCCAGCGTGAACTCGTTGTCGGTCAGGCCAATGGCGGGCGTCACGAGCAGCGTCTTCAGTACGGGCAGCGCCGAGAAGCCGCCGCCGAACAGCGTCAGCCCCGCGCCCGCGAGGCGCGGCCACAGCAGCGCGCGTTCGTAGCGATGCGGCAATGGCAGCGCGAAGATCACAAGCAGCACGCACAGGCCGATCAGCAGACGCCAGTCGCCGGGGCTGAGCGTGGTCGTGAGGCGCGCGCCGCGCGCGTCGCTGCGCACCCAGCCCGACATGAACGCGGCACCCAGCATGCCGATGTATGCCGCGGGCGTATGCGCGCCGACGAGCGCGATGCAGCCGAGCACGGCCGCCGTCCATTCGAGCCGTCCGCGCACGAGCGCGCGCGTCTGTTTGTACCAGGTCACGCCGATCAGCGTCGCGAGCACGACGCTGAAGTGATTGAGCAAGGTCTGCGACGCGACTTCACGGACGATCGGCGTTTGATAGAAGAGCGCGAACGCCGTCATCAGCATGAAGAACGGCAGCACGCTCGCGAGGCCCGCGACCCATGCGCCCGCGCGCCCGCGCAACACGTGGCCGAGCTGCACGGCGACGTTGCAGCCGACGGGCCCCGGCACCATCCACGCGAGCGCGACGATATCGGAGAACGCGAGCCGCGTCAGGCGCTCCTCGCGTTCGACGTAGTGGTTCTCCAGTTGCGCCATCAGCGCGAGCCCGCCCCACGACAGCGCGGACAATCCAAACACGACGCGAAACAACGTCCAGAGCGGCTCGCGCTCGTTGCATCGCGTGGCTTCGTCTACGGTCGGCGGGCGGAGCGCCGTCATATGCCGGACTGGCTGCATGCGAACACCTTTGTCGGAGGCGGTTTCTTATGCGGCGCGCGCCGCCGTTGGCCGCGAGGACGCGCGCTTCGGGTCATGCGCCGCCGGACGCGAGCATCCGGGCGGCGTTGCTGCCGTTCATGTTCTGCATGGGTTACAGCGGACGGCCAGGGAGGAAAGCCGCGTCGATGCGGCGTGCTCCGTTCAGACCGACTCGTTGCTTGTGCTGGTGCTGATGCTGGTGTTGAAACGTGAAGCGTCGCTGCTGCTGTCGATGTCGGTGCTGTGCACGACATGCGCGCCGTGCGTGCCGCAAACGCCGAAGCGTTCGAGCAGCGTCGCAATGCCCTCGGCGGGCACGGGCCGCGAAAACAGGAAGCCCTGCGCCTCGATGTGTCCGAGCGCCGCGAGCCACGCGATCTGTTCTTCCGTTTCCGTGCCTTCGACGACGACCGTGAGCCCGAGTGAGCGCGCGAGGTTGACGATGGCCGTGACCATCACGCAGACGCTGCGGTCGCCGGGAATGGCCTGCACGAATGAGCGGTCGACTTTCAGCGTATCGACCGAGAAGCGGTTCAGATACGACAGCGACGAATAGCCGGTGCCGAAGTCGTCGAGTGCGATGCGCACGCCGAGGCGCTTCAACGCAAAGATCTTTTCGGAGACGAGTTCGGGATATTCCATCATCGCCGTCTCGGTGATTTCCAGTTCGAGGCGGCGCGCGGCGATGCCCGTTTCATCGATGGCGTGCGAGATCGTTTCGTACAGGTCGCCGCGCCAGAACTGTACGGCCGAAATGTTCACCGCGAGTGACAGCGTGTCGTAACCGTGCTGCTGCCATTGCGCGAGTTGACGGCAGGCGGTGCGGATCACGAAGTCCCCGATGGGCACGATCAGTCCCGTCGATTCGGCGACGGGAATGAACTCGTTGGCGGGAATCAGCCCGTGTTGCGGATGATTCCAGCGCACGAGCGCCTCGAAGCCCGTGATGCAGCGGCGCGCGAGATCGATCTTCGGCTGGTAGGCGAGGAACAGCTGCTGGTCGGCCAGCGCGACGCGCAACTGCTGCTCCCACTTCATCAGATGGTCCGCGCGGTGCGACAGATGCGGCGAGTAAAACTGATAGCAGTTCTTGCCTGCATCCTTGGCGCTGTACATCGCAAGGTCGGCCTTCTTCAACAGGTCGATTTCGCTTTCGTTCGCAACCGAGTACAGCGCAATGCCGATGCTCGCATGCAGCACGAACGAGCTGCCGCGCACTTCGAACGGCTTCGAGAACACGTCGGAGATGGCGTCCGCGAGCGTGACCGCGCGCTTCTCGACATCGTCGCCCTTGATCACGACGACGAACTCGTCGCCGCCGATGCGCGACAGCGTGCCCGCATCGGCGACGGCGTCGGCGAGCCGCGCGGCTGTCATCTGCAGCACGATGTCGCCGGCGTTGTGGCCGAGCGTGTCGTTGACCGTCTTGAAGTTGTCGAGGTCGATGAAGAGGATCGCGAGGTGCCCGAGGTTGGCCGGCTGCGCGACGTCGTGGCGCAGGCTCTGCAGCGTCGAGTAGCGGTTGCGCAGGCCTGTCAGCAGATCGAATTCGACGAGATGCGTCATCTCGCGCTCGCGTCCGAGCAGCTTGCCGATCAGCCCGGTGGCGACGGCGAAGAAGCCGAGCATCGCGAGCGAGATGAAGCTCGCCATCAGCAGATAGACGTTGCGCGTGTGGTTGTAGTCGGCGAACTCTTCGGCTTGCGACAGACCCACCAGCACGCCGAGCGGATAGCCGTCGATGTGCCGGTACGAGACGATGCGCGTGACGTTGTCGATCGAATCGACGTAAGTGCCCGACACGTGTTCTGACGTGGGATACACGCCCGTTGCCGTGAATACGCCTTGCGAATGCTCGGAGTTGCCCGTGCGCCGCGCGAGCACGGCGCCGCTGTCGGAGATGACGGCGATCACGCCGTCGTGTCCGATGGCCGCGTTGTTGTAGAAGTCGCTGGTGAAGTAGCTCGGGTCTTCGGATACGACCACGACGCCCGCGAACGAACCGTCGGGATGATTCAGGCGGCGCGTCATCTGCAAGGTCCAGTGACCCGACACGCGGCCGAGCACGGGCTTGCTGATGTAGAGCTGGTCGTCGTTCTCGTGCTCGTGGACCTTGAAGTGCTCGCGGTCGGACAGGTCGATCGGTTTCGGATTGGCTTCGACCGTATTTGCGATCAGCTTGCCATGCTCGTCGATCAGCGAAACCTGCACGAGCGTTTCGCTCTGCACGACGCCTTTTTCGACCGTGCTTGCGAGATCGAAACGTCCCGGCGATTTTTCGAACTCGTATTTGACAAAGCGCGTGATCTGATCGACCTGGTGGATTGCCTTGACGGTGTGCTGCTCGAGCGCCGCCGACAGGATCGCCGCCGAGGCCATCGCCTCGCGATAAGTCGTTTCCTTCTCAACTGACAGCCGCGCGAAGATCACCGCCCACAGCAGCACGAGCACCAGCACGCCGAGCGCGGGAATCGCCAGCAACGCGCGGCGGCGCGTGCCCGCCGGATCGAGGCGGTGCCTGACGTCGCGCGCGGAAGGAAGGCGGAACTGATTCATCGGTTGGACCGGGACCCTGGGCCTTGGCTGTGCTTGCGTTGCGGTTGAGGGTTTCGATTAGCTGCGCGAATGTTAAAGCAACCGGCTGTCTTGACGAATTGATAGGTCGCAACGGCTTGTCGAAGGCGGGGCGGGGTGGCGAGCCGAGCCACCCGTTGGTCATCGGTTACGATTTGATATTACTGAATGGGCAAAAATTAAGGAAGGGCTCGCGCTTCGGGTATACGCTGTCCCCGGCGGGCATGCGGACAACTGTCCGGTCAAACGGACGAACTGTTCGGACGGACACGTGCACCGGGCGTCGGGAGCACTCCGTCGATATGGCGTGGAGGCCGCGCTTGTCGTCCGAATGGAATGCCAGCAGCCATCTTCGCGACGCGGCTATTCATGCAACCTGCATGGATAGCCGCTGGCGCGTGAGATCCGAGCGATGGATGAAGCGCGTCGCGCGCATTTTTAGAACATTCAGGTGACGCGCGAGTGTCAATTTTGATGGTGATGCGTCGGGCGAGCGTCGGGGATGTCCTGACCGTCATGCGCCAACAACATGTGCCACGACGGTCACGATCGACCTTCGTCGCAATACGTCACGGCAGACGGAACGTGCCGTCGACGATCGTCACCGATGCGCCGCCAATCCAGGTCTTGCCCGCTGCATCGTCATAACGGACGTACACGTCGCCGGCGCGTCCCAGCGCGGTGCCCTGGCGCACGGTGTATTGCATGCCGGGCCGCGTGTTCTGCGCCGTAAGCAGGCCCGCGAGTGCCGCGTTCGCGCTGCCCGTCACAGGGTCTTCCCCCATGCCGAGGCCGCCGCCCATCATCAGGCAGCGCAGTTCGAACGTCGCGGGCCCGTGCGCGTCGTGCGGACCATACGCCGCGATGCCATGCGCGCCGACCGTCCTCGCGACTCGCCCGAGCGCGGCCGCGTCCGGGTCGAGCGCGAGGCACGCCTGCGCCGACTTCATCCGCACGACGAGCCATTGCGGACCATTGTCGACGCCGCAGGGCTGCGCGGTGTAATCGACGGCATCGCTGCGCAGCGCTTCTGCCAGCGCGCCGTATTGATCGTCGGCGAGCGGCGTGACGCGCGCGGGCGGCGCGGCGAATGCCCACACGTCGCGCGCGCTGTCTGCTTCCGTCAGCTCGATGAGGCCCGCTGCGCATTGCTGCACGAGCCGGCCGGACTGCTTCGGCTGATTGCCCGCTTCGCGCCACGCGTGCGCGCTGCCGAGAGTGGGGTGGCCGGCGAACGGCAGCTCGCCGCGCGTCGTGAAGATGCGCACGCGATAATCGGCCGACGGGTCGGTCGGCTTTAGCAGGAAGGTCGTTTCCGACAGATTGGTCCAGCGCGCGATCGCCTGCATCTGTTCGCTGTGGAGCCCGTCCGCGTCGAAAACGACAGCGAGGGGATTGCCCTTGAACGGCACCGATGTGAAGACGTCGACCTGTTTGAAGCGCACGGTGTGCTGTTGCATCGTCGGTTCCTCTTTGGTTTTTTGCTGGGTCTGCGCCGCGACGTGTCGGGTCTTGTGTTGCGAACCTGGACCGTCGATGCGAGTGCCGCGCTTTCGAAACGGCGCGTGCACAAAAAAAGCCGCCGATGACGCTTTCACATCATCGACGGCGTATCG
>BBSL01000092.1 GCA_001319865.1 Burkholderia sp. E7m39
TCCGTGTGTTCCAGCGCGATCAGCTGCGCCGCGCCGAGCCACTGCAGCTGCTGCGCCACGGTGTCCGCCTGCGGGTGCCAGCCTTTCAGCGCTTTCACCGCGAGCCCCGTTTCCGGCAGCACGGCCGACGGCGTGCGCCGCGAGTCCCACTGGATCAGCGACGGCACGACGCCGTCGCCCGCGCCTTGCCACGCGGGAAACGCGCCATCGTCGGCGACCGTCAGGCTCCACGTGAAATCGCCGCGCGTCATCGGCACGACGGTCGATATGCGCTGCGGATACTGCTGCTGCCACAGCGCCAGATTCTTCGGGCGCTCGACACGCGCCACCCAATGCGACAGATACGGGCCGCTTTCGAGACGGGCGCGCGTGGCGGGATCATCGAGTGCGAAAAGGCGCGCGCGGGCGTTGGCGGGCTCGTCGGCGTCGGGATCGATGGCGATCACTTCCAGATACGCGCCGCCCCACAGGTTGAGCAGCCGGTTGTGCGTGCGCATCGACGGATGCGCGCCGCCGCCCGCGGGCGCCGTGCCGAGCGTATCGGCGACGTATTGCGTGCCTTCGTCGAGCGTGCGGGCGGAAACAACGAGATGGTCGAGTCGTAACGTATATGCGGTCATGGCTGCAAGAGGACGGTCGTTCTGCTGGATGCCGTTGCCGCAGGCAAAGTGCCTGTCATGCCGGACGACCAGGGTTAATCCGTAAGAATAACCGTTCGGCTTGCGGCCGCCCCATGCGTGGTGCAGCAGGGCCGGTATCAGCGGGCTTTGCGCCGTCGCTGACGCGGCGGGCAAATGGAGCGGAAACGGATTGAAGCCGATTGGAAACAGCGGCAGCGAGAACAGCGTGGAATCAAATGTACCGACAGTGACCGGCACAGTAACGGTACAATCGCCTCGATACCGTTCGGTACAGTTGGCCGTTTGCCGAGCTGTCAGGCCGAACCGCCTCGTTTCGCTTGCAGTCACGCCGTTTTCGACGTCGCTTTTGCCGCACGCTGCCGGAGTCCGCCATGTCCGTTCCGCTCGATCTGATTCCCGCCCCGCACGACGCCTCCGCGCTCACACTCGTCGATCAGCTCGTCCAGTGGGCGCGCCGCCGCATCGAGGAGCGCGTGTTCCGCCCCGGCATGCGCATGCCCTCGATCCGCAAGCTCGCGCTCGATAAAGGCGTGTCGCGCTTCACGGTGGTCGAGGCGTACGAACGGCTCGTCGCGCAGGGTTATCTCGATTCCCGGCGCGGCTCGGGCTTTTATGTGCGCGAGCGGTTGGCCGTCGGACCGCTGGCCGTCGAACGCCGCGCGGCGACGCAGGATGCCGCGCCCGCGCCCAGCACCATCGACGTCGTCTGGCTGCTGCGCAACATGCTGCACACGTCGACGCGCCCCGAGCGCGGGCCGGGCCTCGGCTATCTGCCCGCGCGCTGGCTCGACGGCGAACTGATCACGGGCGCGCTGCGCACGCTCGGCCGGCAAAGCGGCGCGCAGATGCTCGGCTTCGGCACGCCGCAAGGCTTTTTGCCGCTGCGCCAGCAGTTGCAGACGCGGCTGGAAGAGCTGGAAATCGGCGCGTCGCCGGAGCAGATCGTGCTCGTGTCGGGCATCACGCAGGCCATCGACCTGATCTCCCGGCTCTACGTGCAGCCGGGCGATACCGTGATCGTCGGCGATCCGGCATGGTTCCAGATGTTCGGCCGCTTCGCGTCGCAGGGCGCGCGGCTGGTCGGCATGCCGTACACGCCCGACGGCCCCGATCTCGACGCGCTGGAAACGCTCGTGCAGACGTGGCGCCCCAAGATGCTCGTGATCAACTCGGTGCTGCAGAACCCCACGGGCACTTCGCTGACGGCGGCGCAGGCGTTTCGCATCCTGCGGCTGGCGGAAGAGTACGACTTCATCGTCGTCGAGGACGATATCTACGGCGATCTGTGCCCGCCGGGCTTTCCCGCCACGCGTCTCGCGAGCCTCGACCAGTTGAAGCGCGTGATCTACCTGGGCAGCTTTTCGAAGACGCTCGCGGCGAATCTGCGGGTCGGGTTCGTGGCGTCGTCGCTGGACGTGGGGAAGGCGCTGACGGACCAGAAAATGCTGGTCGGGATGACCACGCCCGAGCTGAACGAGCGTGTGCTGTACAAGATCCTCACGGAAGGGCATTACCGGCGGCACGTCGAGCGGCTGCGCGCGCGGCTCGATACCGTGCGCGACAAGTCCGTGCGGATGCTCGAAAAGACGGGCCTGCGCATGTTCCAGACGCCGGCGGCGGGCATGTTCGTGTGGGCGGATACAGGCGTCGATGCCGATGCGCTCGCGGCCGCCGGCCACGAGGAAGGCTTCTTGCTGACACCGGGCAGTCTGTTCTCGCCGCAGCAGTCGCCGACCACGTGGATGCGCTTTAACGTCGCCAATTGCGGCGATCCCGCGCTGCCCGCGTTCCTGTGCCGCTATCTGGATAGCGTCGCGCGGCGGGCATCGTGAGATTGTCGCGCGCCTCTTGAATCCGTCGCGCGCGGCCCCATTTAACGCGGCAATGTCCGACACAGGCCCGGCAGCCGGTGCGGACAACATCTGCTTCGCGTCAACAAATCACCGGATCAACCTGCAACAGAAAGAGGGACATTGACCATGGCACAAGAAACCATGAGCTTTCAGGCGGAAGTCAAACAGCTTCTGCACCTGATGATTCATTCGTTGTACAGCAACAAGGAAATCTTCCTGCGCGAGCTGATTTCGAACGCATCGGACGCGGCGGACAAGCTGCGCTTCGAGGCGATCGAAAACAACGCGCTGTACGAGAACGACCCGAACCTGCGCATTCGCGTGTCGTATGACAAGGCCGCGCGCACCATCAGCATCGACGACAACGGCATCGGCATGAGCCGCGACGAGGCGATCGCGAACCTCGGCACGATCGCGCGCTCGGGCACGAAGGAGTTCTTCGGCAAGCTGTCGGGTGACCAGCAGAAGGACGCGGCGCTGATCGGCCAGTTCGGCGTCGGTTTCTACTCGGGCTTCATCGTCGCCGACAAGATCACGGTGGAAACGCGCCGCGCCGGTTTGCCGGCATCGGAAGGCGTGCGCTGGCTCAGCGCGGGCGAAGGCGATTTCGCGGTGGAAACGATCGAGCGCGCGCAACGCGGCACGACGATCACGCTGCATCTGCGCGCCGACGAAGACGAACTGCTGTCCACATACAAGCTCAAGTCGATCATCCAGAAGTACTCGGATCACGTCGCGCTGCCCATCCTGATGCAAAAGGAAGAATGGGACGCCGAAAAGAGCGAGATGGTCGCGAAAGACGAAGACGAGACCGTCAACCAGGCCAGCGCGCTGTGGACGCGCGCAAAGAGCGACATCACGGAAGAACAGTACAAGCAGTTCTACCAGCATCTGTCGCACGATCACCAGGACCCGCTGACGTGGACGCATAACCGCGTCGAAGGCCGCAGCGAATACACGCAGTTGTTGTACGTGCCGTCGCACGCGCCGTTCGACATGTGGAACCGCGATCATCGCGGCGGCCTCAAGTTGTACGTGAAGCGCGTGTTCATCATGGACGACGCCGAGCAGTTGCTGCCCGCCTATCTGCGTTTTGTGAAGGGCGTGGTCGATTCCGCCGATCTGCCGCTGAATGTTTCGCGCGAACTGCTCCAGGAAAGCCGCGACGTGAAGGCGATCCGTGAAGGCGTGACCAAGCGCGCGCTGTCGATGCTCGAAGAACTGGCGAATTCGGAAGAAGCCGCTGAGAAGGAAAAGTACGCGACGGTCTGGAAGGAGTTCGGCCAGGTGCTGAAGGAAGGCATCGGCGAAGACTTCGCGAACAAGGAGCGCATTGCGAAGCTTGCGCGTTTCGCGTCGACGCATAACGACTCGTCGGAGCAGAACGTGTCGCTGGCGGATTACGTCGCGCGCATGAAGCCCGAGCAATCGAAGATCTACTACGTCACGGCAGATACATACCAGGCCGCGAAGAGCAGTCCACACCTCGAAGTGTTCCGCAAGAAGGGCGTCGAAGTGCTGCTGCTGACGGATCGCGTCGACGAATGGATGCTGTCGTTCCTCAACGAGTTCGACGGCAAGCCGCTGCAAAGCGTCGCGCGAGGCGATCTCGATCTGGGTCAACTGAACGACGAAGAGAAAGAGGCGCAGGAGAAGGTCAGCGAAGAGCTGAAGCCGCTCGTCGAGCGCATGAAAGAGGCGCTGAAGGACAAGGCGAAGGACGTGCGTCTGACGTTCCGCCTGACGGATTCGCCGTCGTGCCTCGTCGCCGATGAAGGCGACATGAGCGGCTATCTGCAGCGCATGCTGAAGGCTGCCGGTCAGAAGGCGCCGACCTTCCATCCGATTCTCGAAGTGAATCCGGAACACGCGCTGGTGAAGAACCTGCACACGGAAAACGCCAATTTCGACGACTGGTGCCATCTGCTGTTTGATCAGGCGCTGCTCGCGGAAGGCGGCTCGCTCGAAGATCCGGCGAGCTTCGTGAAGCGCACCAACACGCTGTTGCTCGCGCGCTGATCGGCGTCGTGACGATGAAAAAGCGCTGCTCCCGCAGCGCTTTTTTCGTTTCTATGGTCTGGTGCGCAGCCCGCTAGCGCTGCGGCGCGGCGGCTTGGTGGCCGCGCACCTGAGCCAGCACCGAGCCCGCCAGTTCCTTCGCTTCGTGACAGGCGTGCGCGTCGGCGAGCACGTGCGCGGCCACCTTGCCGATCGTGGCGCTCGTGTGTTTCGACGTGTGATGCTGCGCGAGCGCGGAGCCGGCGAGTTCCTTTTCGATCTTCGATGCTGTCGATTGCTTCAGCACCAGCGCGGCGAGATGCGCGATGCGATCCGAGGTGCTTTGCGTGAGCGGTCATACGAACT
>BBSL01000093.1 GCA_001319865.1 Burkholderia sp. E7m39
TGGACTGCGTGCCCGATCGGTCTGAACGTGCAGCAGGAAAGGTCGGGCCGAAAGCGCCCGCCAGGGTGCGCACCCTATAATGCGGCCCATGCCTATCCGTTTCGATGCTGCCGACGCGCATTGGCGCGTCGCGCCCCTTCCGGGTTTCTCGCCCGACCAGAAAGACTGGCTCACGCGCGGCGGTTCGCTGACGGCGCATCTGCGCACGCTCGGCGCCGTGACGGTGCGCGTGACGCGCGAAGCCGTCAGCTTGCCCTTCGACGATGAATACGCCGCGCTCGGCATCGCGCCGCGCACGCCTGTATGGGTGCGCGAGGTCGCGTTGTCCGTCGGCGGCACGCCGTTCGTTGCCGCGCACAGCATCGCGCCGCTCGCGGCGAGCATGGGCGTCTGGCAAGCCATGCGGCGTTTGCGCACGCGGCCGCTCGCCGAGCTGCTGTATAGCGACAGCAGCGTGTCGCGCTCGTCGCTGGTTAGCCGGCGCGTGACGGCGCGGCATCCGCTGCACCGCATGGCATCGTGCGAGATGGACGGCGCGCGGCCTCACGCGTTGTTCGCGCGCCGCTCGGTGTTCGAGCGTGACGGCGCACCGCTGATGGTCACGGAATGCATGCTGCCTGCGCTGTGGGCGTGTCTCGCCACGCATGATCGCGAGCATGGGTCTGCGCATGTGCCGCGCGATCACGGCCAGGCGCTCGATCACACCGCTTCGCGCGCGGACGCCAACGCGAAGCGCGCGGCCAGACCCGGAGACGCACGCTGATGCTGCGCGGCTTTCCACCCGTCGTCGCCGAGAGCACGCACACGCTGATACTCGGCAGCTTTCCCGGCGAAGCGTCGCTGGCGGCGACGCAGTACTATGCGCATCCGCGCAACCAGTTCTGGCGCCTGCTCGGCGCGGTGATCGACGAGCCGCTGCCCGAACTCGATTACCCGTCGCGGCTCGAACGCGTGCTGAAGCATGGCATCGGCGTGTGGGACGTGCTGGCCGCGTGCACGCGCGAGGGCAGTCTCGATGTCGCGATCCGCAATGCGACGCCGAACGACTTTGCGTCGCTGCGCGAGTACGCGCCGAAACTCGCGAAGGTCTGCTTCAACGGCAAGACGGCGGGAAAGTTCGACAAGGTGATTGCGGCGGCGGGCTACGAGACGCTGGTGCTGCCTTCGTCCAGTCCTGCCAATGCTATGCTCTCGTTCGACCAAAAATTGCGCCTGTGGCGCGACATCCTCACATGACGAAACTGATCAAGCGCGCCTCGGCCGAAGCGCGTGCTTTCCGCAGCAACCCATCCGCAGCGTCCAGGCAAAAAATCTCGCGCGCGAAGACGCGTGCCTCACGCGACCAGCACGACGCAGACGACTTTTCGGACGTCGCCAAAGCCTCGATGATCGAGGCGCCGCGCAAGCCGCGCTTTGCGCCTGTCACGTTCTCGGAAGAGGGCGGCGTGCGCTATCTGCATTTCGGCACGGAATGGGTGCAAGGCGCGATGCGCCTGTCGAAGCCCGATCACATCGAACTCGAATACGCACAGCAGATGATGTCGTGGCTGCTGTTTCTCGAAACGCCGAAGCGCATCGTGCAACTGGGTCTCGGCACCGGTTCGCTGACCAAATTCGCGCACCGGTTTCTCCCGCGTGCGCACGTCGAGGCTGTCGAGCTGAACCCGGCCGTCGTGATCGCCGCGCGCACCATGTTCGGCCTGCCCGCCGACGACGCACGCCTGACCGTGCGCGAAACCGACGCGTGGGAATTCGTCAACGACCGCGCGAATCACGGCACGATCGGCGCATTGCAGATCGATCTGTACGACGCGACGGCGCGCGGCCCCGTGCTCGACAGCGTCGCGTTCTATCGCGCCGCGCGCGCATGCCTGACGCAGGCGGGCATCGCGACCATCAACCTGTTCGGCGATCACCCGAGCTTCGTGCGCAACATGAAGCGCCTGAACGAAGCCTTCGACGGCCGCGTGATCGCGTTGCCCGAAGTGCACGACGGCAACCGCATCGCGATTGCGTTTTCCGGTCCAGCCATCGATGTGCCGTTCAAGCAGCTGCTCGAGCGCGCGAAGCTGATCGAAGCGAAGCTCCCGTTGCCGGCGCGCAAGTGGGTGAAAGGCCTCCAGGAGTCGACGGGTCAGAGCGACATGCTGTCGATCTGACGCGCTTCGTTCGCGCCGTCCTTGCAGGCCCTGCGCTGGTGCAATGCCGGCGCAGGCGCAACCGGCGTGCCCGGCCGTGCACGGCGCTCATCCCTAGCCGTCTCACTCGTCGCGCATGGCGCCACGCGAGCGCGCCGCGTCGCGACGAAGCAGTGATCGCCTCCGGCTTGGTGTCGGCTCCCACAGTGTGCGACCTTTAGCCTATTGACAACACCGTGGCGTTTAGGGTCACCCCTGCTTGACCGGTCGTTCGCCCCTCCGATACTCTTTCGATGCTTTCGGGGCGCCTGAGCTGCCATCCGCAGTTCGGTCCATCTGCCCGCCAGACGCGGGAACACAATTCTATAAAAGGTAAGAGGAGACGTCATGGCTCACGACGCCGACGCCAACAAGGCCAGCAAGCACTGGCTCTGGCTTTTGCTGTTACCCTGGATCGCGATGATCTGGGTGCCGTCCTACAACAAGATCGAACCGCAGCTGTTCGATTTCCCGTTCTTCTACTGGTATCAGCTCCTGTGGGTGCTGATCAGCGCGGTGATCACGGCGCTCGTCTACTTCAAGACGAAGACCCGCTCGAACGGAGGTGCACGATGAATGCAATCGCAACCTTCGTCTTCGTGCTGTTCTTTATCGGCGTCACGATTCTCGGCTTCATCGCGGCGCACTGGCGCAAAGGCGATCTCGCGCATCTCGAAGAGTGGGGCCTTGGCGGGCGCCGCTTCGGCACGGTCGTCACGTGGTTCCTGCTGGGCGGCGACCTGTACACCGCGTACACGTTCGTCGCCGTTCCCGCGCTCGTATTCGGCGCAGGCGCAACGGGCTTTTTCGCGCTGCCTTATACGATCCTGATCTATCCGTTCGCGTTCGTCGTGTTCCCGAAGCTGTGGAGCATCGCGAAGCGCCAGGGCTACGTGACGTCCGCCGACTTCGTCAGCGCGCGCTACGGCAGCCGCATGCTCGCGCTGGCGATCGCCGTTACGGGCATCGTCGCGACGATGCCGTACATTGCGCTGCAGCTGGTCGGCATCGAAGTGGTGATCGGCGCGCTCGGCTTCGACACGAAGGGCTTCGTCGGCGATCTGCCGCTGATCATCGCGTTTGCGATTCTCGCCGCGTACACGTACACGTCGGGCCTGCGCGCGCCGGCGATGATCGCCGTCGTGAAGGACGTGCTGATCTACATCACGATCGCTGCCGCCATCATCGTGATTCCGCCGCAACTGGGCGGCTTCGGCCATATCTTCAGCGCGGTGCCGCCCGCCAAGCTGCTGCTGAAGGCGCCGGATGTCGCGAGCCTGAACGGCTATAGCGCGTACGCGACGCTCGCGGTGGGATCGGCGCTCGCGCTGTTCCTTTATCCGCACTCGGTGACTGCGATTCTGTCGTCGTCGTCGGGCAACACCATTCGCCGCAACATGGCGATGCTGCCCGCGTACTCGCTGGTGCTCGGTCTGCTCGCGCTGCTCGGCTTCATGGCGCTTGCGGCGGGCGTGAAGGACATGCCGGAATTCGCGCCGTATTTCAAGGCGTTCGGTCCGAACTTCGCGGTGCCTGCGCTGTTCCTGCACTTCTTCCCGTCGTGGTTCGTCGGCGTCGCGTTCGCGGCGATCGGCATCGGCGCGCTGGTGCCGGCCGCGATCATGTCGATTGCAGCCGCGAACCTGTACACGCGCAACATCCACAAGGAGTTCGTCAATCGCAACATGACGCACGAGCAGGAGACGAACATCGCGAAGCTGGTGTCGCTGATCGTCAAGGTCGGCGCCGTCGCGTTCATTCTCGGCTTGCCGCTGACGTACGCGATCCAGCTGCAATTGCTCGGCGGCATCTGGATCATCCAGACGCTGCCCGCCATCGTGCTCGGCCTGTACACGCGCGTGCTCGACTATCGCGGCCTGCTGATCGGCTGGGCCGTGGGCATCGGTGTCGGCACATGGATGGCGGTCTCGCTGAAGCTCGCGAGCTCGATCTACACGATCCACATCGGCGGCCTGGCGATTCCGGGGTATGCCGCCGTGTGGTCGCTGATCGTCAACCTCGTCGTGTCGGTCCTCGTCAGCCTCGCAGTGCGCGCGGCGGGCATGAAGCACGCCGAAGACCGCACGCGTCCGGAAGATTATCTGGACGTGCACGAAGCCTGATCGCGCCGCGCGGCGTCTCAGGTCGCATCGCACGAAGCCCGCAGCGAACGCTGCGGGCTTTTTTGTTCTCGCCGCACGGCGGGCCGTCACGCGCGACGCACTGGTGATACATTGACCTGTGCCCGTTCGCTCGCATTGGCGAGCCGACCCAGCGTGAGCCAGCCGATGTCTCTCGACGACCCGCCACCCACTCCGCCGCGCGACGCCGCCGACAGCCCGCCGTCACCCGATGTCGCCGCGGCCGCCCATGCGACGCGCGTGGCGCCGCCCCGTACGCGCATCGGCCGGCTCGCGCGCGCGTTCACGTCGCCGTATTACCGCTACCGGCACGCCAAGTTCTTTCATAGCCTGCGCGTCGGCCTCGCGATGCTGGTGTCGATCGTCGCGACCACGGGCGTGGACATTCCGCATGGCATCTGGGCGTCGGTGACGCTGCTGGTGGTGATCGGCGGGCTGCAGCATCACGGCAATATCCGCAAGAAGGCGGCGGAGCGCGCGGCGGGCACGCTGCTCGGCGCGACGCTCGGCCTCGCGCTCATCCTGCAGCAAAACCTGTTCGATTCGCTCACGCTCACCTATGTGCTGATGTCGGTGATCGCCGCCGTGTGCGCGTGGTTCGCGATCGGCGCGGCGGGCTACGTCGCGTTGCTGACGGCGATCACGATGTGCATCGTCGCGGGTCACGGCGACAACATGATCGACACGGGCCTCTGGCGCACGCTGAACGTGTTGATCGGCATCGTGATCGCGCTCGCGTTTTCATTCGCGCTGCCGCTGCACGCGACGTATTCGTGGCGCTATCTGCTCGCCGACAATCTGCGCGAATGCGCGCGCCTCTATACGCGGATGACGACGGGCGTGCCGATCGGCAGCGACGAGCAGTTGGCCGCGTTCATCCGCATGGGCAAGCGGCTCGTGCAGCTGCGCTCGCTGATGCCGTCCGTCGCGAAGGAAATCGATCTGCCCATTACGCGGCTCGACGAAATCCAGCGCCTGCATCGTTCGATGCTGAGCGCGCTGGAGATGCTGTCGACGGGAACGCTCGCGCAGGCGGAACTGCGCGAGGCGTTCGCACAACAATGCGGCCCTCAGGCGAACGCGGTGCGCATGACGCTGCTCGGCGCCGCGCGCGCGTTGCGCTTCGCGGGCGCGACGCAGTTCCGGATGCCGCAGACGCCGTGCCTGTCCGTCGACACGGCTTCGACGCCGGTTCAGGCGGCTACGGGCGAAGCCGGGTCCGACTGCGATGAAATCGCCCCTGCGTTGCAGGGGCCGGTTTGGCTCGCGCAGCGGTTCGCCGAGCAGGTGGAACGCATGCGTGCGTTGCTGGCGGCGACCGAGCGGAACTGGAACATCGAGGGCGACGCGCGCCAAGACGCCTCGCCTTGATGCCGAGCGGCTTACTTCGGCTTGCGCGGACTAGCTCGGATGCTTGTCGCCTTCGTGCGGATTGGTGACCATCCACAGCACGCCGAATTTGTCGACGACCATGCCGAAGCCCGTGCTCCAGAACGTCGGCTGCCAGGGCATCACCACGTTGCCGCCTTCTGAAATCGCGTTGAAGGTTGTTTCGCCCTGCGACGGATCATCGACGGTAATCGAGAGGCCGTAGCCTGTGTGCGTGCCGGGCGTTTCGTCGCAATTGCCGTCGGATGCCATCAGTTCCGTCGAGCCGATCCTGACCGTCGCGTGCATGATCTTTTCTTCGGTGCCGGGGCGGATGGGCTGCTGCGGATTCGGCGGTGCGTCCTTGAAACGCATCTGGAACAACACCTGCGCGCCGAGCTTCTCGCTGTAGAACTTCAGCGCTTCCTCGCAACGGCCGTTGAAAAACAGATAGGGCTGGATTTGCATCGATGTCTCCTGTCGATTGACCTACGCATGTTTCGTGCGAGCGCATCGCGATGGCGGTGCGTCGAACGCGCGTGCAGACGATTGTAGTTGGCGCTGGGACGTCGAATGTGAAACCGTGTTCAACGATGGATGATGTCGCGAGACAGTGGTGCGGCGGCGCACGGGAGAAGCGGCGCGGCGCATCGCCGGTGAACCACTCGACGCAAAAAAGCGCGCGCAGCCTTGCGGGCCGCGCGCGCTTGTGTGGCGCGTCAAACGGATTGCGGCTTAACGCAGCGCCTCGATGACCTTTTCGAGCTTGATTGCATCGGCGGCGAACACCCGGATGCCTTCGGACAGTTTTTCCGTCGCCATCTGATCTTCGTTGAGGAGGAAGCGGAACGACGGCTCGTCCGTCGGCACGCGCTCGATGTCCGCTTGCTTGCTCGCGTCCGGCGACAGCTTGCGTTCGACCTTCTCCGTGCTGTCGTGCAGCTTTTGCAGCAGGTCGGGGCTGATCGTCAGCAGATCGCAACCCGCCAGTTCGAGAATCTGGCTCGTCGTGCGGAAGCTCGCGCCCATCACTTCCGTCGGATAGCCGAACTTCTTGTAGTACGCGTAGATGCGGCGCACTGACTGCACGCCAGGATCATTCGCGCCGCCGTCGCGCGCTTCGTCCCAGTTGCTGCCCGCGTTCTTCTTGTACCAGTCGTAGATGCGGCCGACGAACGGCGAGATCAGTTGCGCGCCCGCTTCGGCGGCGGCGGCGGCCTGCGCCAGCGAGAACAGCAGCGTCATGTTGCACTTGATGCCGTCCTTTTGCAGCACTTCGGCGGCGCGGATGCCTTCCCACGTGGACGCGAGCTTGATCAGCACGCGCTCGCGGCCGATGCCCTGCGCCTCGTACAGCTTGATCAGCTCATGCCCCTTGTCGATCGACGCCTTCGTGTCGAATGACAGACGCGCGTCGACTTCCGTCGACACGCGGCCCGGGACGATCTTCAGAATCTCGGTGCCGAAAGCGATCAGCAGGTTGTCGATGATGGCGCTCACGGGCTTGGACGCGTGATCGCGCACGGTCTTTTCGAGCAGCGGCTTGTAATCGTCCTTCTGCACGGCCTTCAGGACCAGCGACGGATTGGTCGTCGCGTCCTGCGGCTTGTACTGCGCGAGTTGCTGGAAATCGCCGGTGTCAGCGACGACCGTGGTGTATTGCTTGAGTTGGTCGAGTGCAGTAGTCATGTCGAGCCTTCGCTTCGAGGCGCACGCGCGCCATGGTCCAGGAAATGATGACGCCGTTGTCAGCCATGCCGGCGCGTCATCTGCGATGTCCACGTGGGAACCGAAAATATTACCGTGGAACGCCGCCCGCTACTTCTATTCTATGGCGGATTGAATGATGCTGTTTTGACAGGGTAACGTCCCGACCGTTCGCGCCATGCCGTGGCGCCTGCCGCCGGTGACACGTCTTGCCGCCGGCCATGCTGTCCCGCCGCCGTGGCCGCGACGCGCATCATGCGCGCGCCGAAAGCGTCAGGCGCGCCGCGCGTTCAGCACGGCATGCGTCAGCAGCCCCGCGACAAGTCCCCAGAACGCTGAGCCGATCGACAGCAGCGTGAGACCGGACGCCGTGACCATGAACGTGACGAGGGCGGCTTCGCGCTGCCGCGCGTCCTGCATTGCGTTCGTGAGTCCGCTCATGATCGAGCCGAACAGCGCGAGCGCCGCGACCGACACCACCAGCGCCTTCGGCAGCGAGCCGAACAGCGCGGCGATCGTCGCGCCGAAAATGCCCGCGATCAGGTAGAACAAGCCGCACCAGACGGCCGCCATGTAGCGCCGGTTCTTGTCCTCGTGCGCCTCGCGGCCCGTGCAGATGGCGGCCGTGATGGCGGCGAGATTGACGCCGTGCGAGCCGAACGGCGCGAGCAGCACAGACGCGACGCCCGTCGTGGCGATCAGCGGCGCGGACGGCGTCTGGTAGCCGTCCGCGCGCAGCACGGCGATGCCGGGCACGTTCTGCGACGCCATCGCGACCACGAAGAGGGGGATGCCGATGCTGATCGCGGCTGACAGCGAGAACACGGGCATCATCAGCACGGGTACGGCGAGCGCTACGTGAAAGCGGCTGAAATCGAGCATTCCGAGCGCGCCTGCAACGGCTGTGCCGACGACGAGCGTCGCGGGGATCGCGTAGCGCGGCGCGAATCGCTTGATGACGAGATACGTGAAGAACATCGCCAGCACGAGCGCAGTCTGGAATTGCGCGGCACGGAAAATCTCGATGCCGATCTCGAACAGGATGCCCGCCAGCAGCGCCGCCGCGACGCCCGCTGGGATTTTCTTCATCAGCGTGTCGAACCAGCCGGTCAGGCCGACCAGCGTCAGCAGCAGCGCGCAGAGGACGAACGCGCCGATCGCCTCCGGATACGCGACATGCGGCAGCGACGAGACGAGCAGCGCCGCGCCGGGCGTCGACCACGCGATCACGATGGGCGCGCGAAAGCGCAGCGACAGGCCGATCGTGCACAGCGCCATACCCATCGACAGCGCCCAGATCCACGACGAAATCTGTGCGTCTGTCAGATGCGCGGCGCGGCCGGCCTGGAACATCAGCACGAGGGAACTGGTGTAGCCCGTCATCATCGCGACGAAACCGGCGACGAGCGCCGACAGCGACATATCGGTGAAAGGCCGGAGCGGCGCGCGCGTCGCGGGCGAGAAATCGGGGGAAGAAGGGGAGGTCATGCTGGGTGTCTCGGGTGGTGCGTTGTTGGTGTAATGAATCTCGACGCGGGATTGCGATCCGCAGCCGCGCGTGCCACGGCGCCCGCGACGTCCGCTCGGCAGACGGGCGCCGCGGTGCGGGCCGGTCCGCAGGCCGGGCAAAACACGGTCAAAAACGGGATGCCAGGCGGGATCTTACTTGCTCAGCATGCGCATCGCGGTTTCGAGGCCGGCGAGCGTGAGCGGATACATCCGGTGCCCCAGCACTTCACGTATTACCGAAACCGACTGCCGATATTCCCACAAGCCTTCCGGCTCGGGATTCAGCCACACGTGATGCGGGAAATGATCAGCGATGCGGCGCAGCCACACAGCGCCAGCCTCGGCGTTGTTGTATTCGACCGAGCCGCCGGGTTGCAGCACCTCGTACGGGCTCATCGTCGCGTCGCCGACGAAGATCAGCTTGTAGTCCTGCGTGAACTTGTGAAGCATGTCCCACGTCGCCAGCCGCTCGACGTGCCGGCGGCGGTTGTTCTTCCAGAGGAAGTCGTAGACGCAGTTGTGGAAGTAGTAGAACTCGAGGTGCTTGAATTCGGCCTTCGCCGCCGAGAACAGTTCTTCCGTGCGCCGGATGTGGTCGTCCATCGATCCGCCCACGTCGAGCAGCATCAGCACTTTCACGTTGTTGTGCCGCTCGGGCACCATCTTCAGATCAAGCCAACCGGCGTTGGCGGCCGTGCTGCGGATGGTGTCGGGCAGATCGAGTTCTTCGGCGGCGCCTTCGCGCGCGAAGCGCCGCAGGCGGCGCAGCGCGACCTTGATGTTGCGCGTGCCGATTTCGACCTGATCGTCATAATCGCGATACGCGCGCTGGTCCCACACCTTCACGGCCGTGCGGTTGCCCGACGTCTCGCCGCCGATGCGAATGCCTTCCGGGTTGTAGCCGCCGTTGCCGAACGGCGACGTGCCGCCCGTGCCGATCCATTTGCTGCCGCCTTCGTGACGGCCTTTTTGCTCGTCGAACAGTTCTTTCAGGCGCTCCATCAACTTGTCGAGGCCGCCCATTTTCTCGATCTGGGCTTTTTCCTCGGCGCTCAGATCGCGCTGCAGCTTCTTTTTCAGCCAGTCGAGCGGCACGTCCAGCGCGAGATCGGTTTTCTGCGCGACGCCGTTGAAATACGCGCCGAACGCCTGGTCGAACTTGTCGAAATACTGCTCGTCCTTCACGAGCGTCATGCGCGCGAGGTAGTAGAAGTCGTCCAGCGACGGCTGGATCACGCTTTCCTTCAACGCTTCGAGCAGCGTCAGATACTCCTTCACGGAGACGGGCAGCTTCGCGGCGCGCAGTGTGTAGAAAAAGTCGATCAGCATGCCGTTGTCTCCATTACGGTTCGCTTGCTTTCCAGTGGCGAATCAACGGTTGTTGCGATTCATGAACACGAGCCGCTCGAACAGGCTCACGTCCTGTTCGTTCTTCAGCAGCGCGCCATGCAGCGGCGGCACGATCTGCTTCTGATCCTTCGAGCGCAACGCTTCGGGCGGAATGTCTTCGGCCAGCAGCAGCTTGAGCCAGTCGAGCAGTTCGGAAGTGGAGGGCTTCTTCTTCAGCCCCGACACGTTGCGCAGTTCGAAAAAGCTCTCCATGGCGGCGCGCAGCAGATCCTGCTTGATGCCGGGATAGTGAACCTCGACGATTTGCTGCATCGTCGACGGATCAGGGAACTTGATGTAGTGGAAGAAGCAGCGGCGCAGGAACGCGTCAGGCAGCTCTTTCTCGTTGTTCGACGTGATGATCACGAGCGGCCGGTGCTTCGCCTTGATCAGCTCGCGCGTCTCGTACACGTAGAACTCCATGCGGTCGAGTTCGCGCAGCAGGTCGTTCGGAAACTCGATGTCGGCCTTGTCGATTTCATCGATCAAGAGCACCGATTGCTGGTCCGACTCGAACGCCTGCCACAGCACGCCCTTGACGATGTAGTTGCGGATATCCTTCACGCGCTCGTCGCCCAGCTGCGAATCGCGCAGGCGCGACACCGCGTCGTATTCGTACAGGCCTTGCTGCGCCTTCGTGGTGGACTTGATGTGCCACTGCAGGAGCGGCATTCCGAGCGCCGACGCGACTTCTTCCGCGAGCATGGTCTTGCCCGTGCCGGGTTCACCCTTGATCAGAAGCGGCCGCTTGAGCGTCATGGCGGCATTGACGGCGAGTTTGAGGTCGTCGGTGGCGACGTATTGCGATGAGCCTTCGAAACGCATGACAGGACGCCCGTTCGGGAAAAATTCCAGTATAAGTCAGAAGCCCTGTTGTGCTCCCGCCGGCTCGCGTATGGTGTCAGCCGTCGTCGAGCGGTGCGCGTGGCGTGCGCAAGAGGCGAATTCGCGCGTGCGGCAATGTGCCGCGCCCCGCCGGGCGCCCGTTGTGCGCGCGCACCGGCAGGATTCGCTGTGAGCCCCGCCGGACGGCGCTTTCCCGGCGAAGGGCGCGCACCGCCGTCCGGTGGACGCCCGAGGCGGCGTCGCGGTACAATTGGGCCGATTTTTTTGGCCTGCGTGGCATCCCGAGAAGAAAAACGGCGCAGGCCGTAGCCTTTTGGGCGCCCGTTCCCCCTCAAGCCAGGTTAAAAGAGCTATGAACAAAATCGTCGGCAAACATGTCGTGATCGCAGCGATGTCGGTGTTCGCGGGTTTTGCGGCAACTTTGGCGGCCACTGCGCAGGCGGCGGACGTCGTGGGCAACGCGAAGGCAGGCCAGGGCAAGGTCGCGATGTGTATCGGCTGTCATGGTATTCCGGACTATCGTACGGCTTACCCCGAGGTGTACCGGGTGCCGATGCTGGGCGGGCAGAACCAGACTTATCTGGAAAACGCGCTGCACGCGTACAAGAAGGGCGACCGCCATTTCGACACGATGCATGCCATCGCCGTGTCGCTGACCGACCAGGACATCGCCGACATTGCCGCGTACTATGCCGCGCAGACGGCCACTTCGAAAAACAACCCGGACAAATGAGCACCGTCGCGTGACGGCGAATCATCTGCTCATCCAATACGCGGGCGCAACCCGTTTGCATGGGACGGCAGTCAGCGCTAAAGCCGCACTCCCGTCGACACAGGAGAATTCATGAAGAAGCATCCCCACGCACTTCATACGGTGATCAAGGCTGCATGCGCGTCGGTCGCGCTGGCGGGTGTGGTCGTCGCGTCGAACGCAGCGCACGCGGCGGATGCCGGCAACGGCAAGGTGCTCTCCGAGAGCCACAACTGCGCGGCCTGCCACGGCCCGAATCTGAACAAGCCGGTGAGCGCCGAGTATCCGAAGCTGGCGGGTCAGCACGCCGATTACGTGTACTGGGCGCTGCGCCAGTACCAGATGGGCACGGGCAACCCGCACCTCGGCCGCAACAACGCGATCATGCAGGCGCAGGTGCAGAACCTGTCGCCCAACGACATGAAGGACCTCGCCGCCTATATCGAATCGCTCAACGGCGATCTCGTGCAGAAGAAATAAGCCGCGTCAGCTTCGCTGATGGCTCATGACAAACACCCCGCTACGGCGGGGTGTTTGTTTTCCTGCGACTGGTTTCGTGTCGCGACGGAGCGGGTTGCGTCAATCCCGCGACGCGCGGCGCTCGATGCGCTGAAGGTAGGCGTCGGTATCGGGCGGCATGTTGGTGCGCTGCGCTTCCCAGATCGTTTCGCCGAGACACTCCATGATGGCGTGCTGCGCGTCGTGCGTGGAGCCAAGGCGCGCCGCGAGCCGGTCGTGCGCGGCGCGGATGCCGGGCGGCTGGTCGATCGACAGTTGCTCGCTGATGGCCAGATGCATCGACAGATGCAGGAACGGGTTGGTCTGCCCGCGCTCGGGTGAATAGTCCTGTGCCGCGGCGGCTTCGGAGTCCGTGAGTTCGGCGTGATACTCGGGATGCTCGACGATCCAGTCGGCCGCGATCGCTTCGAGCGGGGTCAGGATGTCGCCCGCGCGCTGCTTGCGCCAGGTGTCGGTGAAAAAACGGCGGACTTCGTCGCGGCTGGGATTGAACATCGGCGGACTTCGGACGGTGAAAGCGGGTGGGCTGACGGCGCGGGGCGGCGATCGGCCGAAGCTCGATCACGGCGTGCGCATCAGACATTTTACGCCGGGCCTGTGGCGGGCGCTGGCGGATGGCCGGACGGCGCACTGCGCGCGACATCCGCCGGCCGCAAGGGCGGCACGAGGCGTCAGAGATCGGGAGGCGGCGTCTTCGGCCTGAACTCGCACAAGGGTTCGATCACGCAATGCCAGCACTCCGGCCGGCGCGCCTTGCACACGTAGCGTCCATGCAGGATCAGCCAATGGTGCGCGTCGTGCCGGAACTCGGCGGGCGTGAATTTTTCCAGCGCCTGCTCAACGGCGCGGACGTCCTTGCCAGGCGCGAGTCCCGTTCGATTGGCAACCCGAAAGATGTGCGTATCGACGGCGATGGTGGGCTGCCCGAACGCCGTGTTCAACACGACGTTCGCCGTCTTGCGGCCGACGCCCGGCAGACTCTCGAGCGCCTCGCGCTCCGCGGGCACCTCGCCGCCATACTGGTCGAGCAGGATGCGGCACGTCGCGATCACGTTCTTCGCTTTCGTGCGATACAGGCCGATCGTCTTGATGTAGTCGGCGACGCCTTCCTCGCCAAGATCGAACACCTTCTGCGGCGTGTTCGCGACGGGAAACATCCGGCGCATCGCCTTGTTCACCGAAACATCCGTTGCTTGCGCGGACAACATCACGGCAATCAGCAACTCGAACGGCGTCGAATATTCGAGCTCGGTCGTCGGATGCGGATTCAGGCTCTGAAGCGTTTCGTAGATCGCGCGTCGTTTGTTCGCGTTCATGCGGCGAGGTTAGGACTTTTTGGGTTGGTCGATGTCTTGCTTCGGCGCCGGTTCGGCGTGATCGTCAGCGATTCCCAGCCGACGACGGCGCGCTTCCACTTCGTCGATCTGCGCCTGCATGTCCGCGCTGACGTTCGTCGTGTTCTTCGGACCGATGCCATGCGCGGCGTTTTCCGCCTTCTTCTGGCGCGCGCGTTCGAGCGCGGCCTGAATGATCGCGCGTTTTTTCGCTTCGGCGTCGTCGGCGGGCGCGGCGGGAGTCGCGACGGTCGGGTGGGCGGCCACGGTTGACAGGCTCGATTCAGCCATTGAACCCGACGCCGAACCCGCCGACGCTGAACCTGCCGACGCCCGTCTCGCGGCGGCGCGCGCTTCGGCTGCTTCGCGTTCGGCGGAGAGTCGCGCGCAGCGACGGTCGTGCCGTTCGCGCGCGGCGTCGGCCTGCGGCTGGCTCCAGGCGTCCCAGCCGGTGTCATCGCCGGTGACGGGGATCATCGCGATGCAGTCGACGGGGCAGGGCGGCACGCACAGGTCGCAGCCCGTGCACAGTTCGGCGACGATCGTGTGCATCTGCTTCGGCGCACCGACGATGGCATCGACGGGACATGCCTGCATGCACAGCGTGCAACCGATGCACAGGTTCTCGTCGATGAACGCGACGGGCCGCGCACGTTCGATGCCGTTTTCGGGATTCAGCGGTATCACAGGCTTGCCGAGCAGCGCCGCGAGCCGCGCGACGCCTTCGGTGCCGCCCGGCGGGCACTGGTTGTAATGGGCCTCGCCTGCGGCGATCGCCACGGCGTACGCGCGGCAATCCGGATAGCCGCACTTCGTGCATTGCGTCTGAGGCAGCCGATCCTCGATCA
>BBSL01000094.1 GCA_001319865.1 Burkholderia sp. E7m39
CCGCCGTTGCAAGGCCAGGCAATTGGACGGCGAGCGATCCGGATTAACGCGGCTCACGAAGCACATGCCACCATGAATCAGCCGAAAATCAAAAGAGATCCTGAAGGCACTCGTCGCCGCATTCTGCTCGCGGCGGCCGAAGAGTTTGCGAATGGTGGGTTGTTCGGCGCACGCGTCGACCAGATTGCCCGCCGCGCGGAGACCAATGAACGCATGCTCTATTACTACTTCGGTAGCAAGGAGCAGCTTTTCACGGCAGTCCTGGAACATGCGTTCAGCGCGCTCACGGAAGCCGAGCGCACGCTGGACCTCGCGGGTGTTGCACCTGTGGAAGCCGTCACGCGTCTTGCGCATTTCGTGTGGGATTACTATCGCGATCATCCCGAGCTGTTGAGACTCGTCAACAACGAGAATCTTCACGAGGCGCGCTATATGCAGAAGTCCACGCGCATCCGCGAAATGATCTCGCCGATCGTTGCGACCCTCGGCTCGATTCTCGAACGCGGCCAGCGCGCCGGCCTGTTTCGCGCGAACGTCGATCCGCTGCGCTTCTATGTGACGCTGTCGGGGATGGGCTACTACATCGTGTCGAACCGCTTCACGCTCGAAGCGACGCTTGGCCGCGACTTCAGCGCAGCCGCTGAACGCAGCGAAGTGATCCAGATGAACACCGAGATCCTGCTCGCGTATCTGATGCGACGCTGAACGCGCGCGCTCCATGAAAAACGGCCTCGTGAGAGGCCGTTTTCGTATCGACTGGATGCAGCCGCAACCTGTCGAAGCGGCTGCGGCAGGCGGCTTGCGCTCAGGCTTCGACGCGTTCCTTCGTCTCGCGCGTCGCCTTCTGCGTGTGTTCGAGAATGAAGTCGCGCAACTGCGGATAGATGATCGTGCGCCAGCGGCGGCCCGAGAAGATGCCGTAGTGGCCGCACTTCTCCGCCGTGAAATGCCGACGGTTCCTTTCCGGAATGCCCGTGCACAGTTCGTGGGCGGCGCGCGTCTGGCCGCTGCCCGAAATGTCGTCGAGTTCGCCCTCGATCGTGAAGAGCGCTGTCTTCCTGATGTCCTGCGGGCGCACCGGCTCGCCGTCGACTTCCCACGTGCCTTCAGCGAGGCTGAATTCCTGGAACACGACGCGGATGGTCTGCAGATAGTACTCGGCGGCCATGTCGAGCACGGCGTTGTATTCGTCGTAGAAGCGGCGGTGCGCTTCCGCGTCTTCTTCGTCGCCGCGCAGCAGGCTTTGATAGAAGTCCCAGTGCGAGGCGGCGTGGCGTTCCGGATTCATCGCCACGAAGCCCGTGTGTTGCAGAAAGCCCGGATATACCTTGCGGCCGAAGCCCGGATAGTTCGGCGGCACGTTGTAGATCACGTTGTTCTCGAACCACTCGATCGAATGCTGCGTGGCGAGCGAGTTGACGGCCGTCGGGCTCTTACGCGCGTCGATCGGGCCGCCCATCATCGTCATCGTGCGCGGCGTGTCTTCGCCGCGGCTCGCCATCAGCGAAATGGCGGCGAGCACGGGCACGGTCGGCTGGCACACCGAAATGACGTGCAGGTTCTTCGCGCCGATATGGCGGATGAACTCCTGGATATACGCGATGTAATCGTCGAGGTTGAACGGGCCGTCTTCGAGCGGCACCATGCGCGCGTCGATCCAGTCGGTGATGTACACCTTGTGATCCTGCAGCAGCGTTTTCACGGTGTCGCGCAGCAGCGTCGAATGGTGACCCGACAGCGGCGCGCACACCAGCACGACGGGTTCTTCCTTCAGCTGCGTCACGGCGTCGCTGTCGTCGGAATAGCGCTTGAAGCGCATCAACCGGCAAAAGGGTTTTTCCATGATCGTCTGTTCGACGATGGGAATGTTGCGCCCGTCCTTGACGATCTGGTGCAGATTGAACTCGGGCTTCTCGTAGTCCTTGCCAAGGCGGTACAGCAGCTCGTACCCGGCCGACAGACGCGTCGCGCCCGGCACATAGGCGAGCGGGCTGGCCGGATTCGCAAACGATTTCGAGGCAGCCTGAGCCCAGGCGGTGAGCGGGCTCAAAAGTGCCCGCTGGAATTCGTGGATTTGATAGAGCATGGGTGCTCCGGCGTTAGCGGTTCGCGCAGGGCAGCGTGTTGTGATGCGCAGCGACGAGGCGGGCCGTTCTTGGTTACGTGTGGATGGTTGGTGGCGAGATTATCGGCCGTCTGGTTCGGGTGATGATATAGAAGGCATACGATTTGTGCAATGCAACAACAGTGCGGTGGCGCACGCTCCGGATGTCATAGGCATGTCATCGACACCACGCCCGATTTCTTTAGACGATGGGTGTCGATTCAATACCAGCATCTGGCATGCCAGCTGGCGGCTGACTGCCTTGTCCGTTGTGCGGCGGCTGGCCGGCGGCGCGTGCCATCTCCTGTTCGTGCTTCATCAGGTTGAGCCCCGTGTGAACGAGGGCCACATGGGAAAACCCCTGTGGAAAATTACCGACAAGCCGGCCGTCGACGGGGTCGTATTCCTCGGCGAGCAGCCCCACGTCGTTCGCGAGCGACAAAAGCCGCTCGTACATGTCGCGCGCTTCTTGCACGCGTCCCTGCAGCGCGAGATTGTCGACCATCCAGAAGCTGCAGGCGAGGAAGGTGCCTTCGCCGGGCGGCAGGCCGTCGTCGAATTCCGTCGTGCGATAGCGCATCACGAAGCCGTCGTGCATCAGGTTTTTTTCGATTGCATTGACAGTCCCGACGATGCGCGGGTCCGACGGCGGCAAAAAGCCCAGCAGCGGCATCAGCAGCACGCTCGCGTCGAGCTCGTCGCCGCCGTAGGTCTGCGTGAACGCATTGAGCGCGACGTTCCAGCTTTTCTGGCAGACATCCGCGTGAATCTGCGCGCGCACTTCGTACCAGTGCTCGAGCGGCGCGGGCAGGTGGAACGCTTCCGCCGACTTGATCGCGCGGTCGAACGCGACCCACGCCATCACTTTCGAAAACGTGAAGTGCTGACGGCCGCCGCGCGTTTCCCAAATGCCTTCGTCGCGTTCCTGCCAGATCGTTTCGAGGTGGCGGAGCATCGCGCATTGCACGTTCCACGCGGTGTCGTCGTTCTGCAGGCCGCCGACGCGCCCCAGATGCAGCGCGTTCATCACTTCGCCGTACACGTCGAGCTGAAGCTGGCCGACGGCATTGTTGCCGATGCGCACGGGCGCCGAGTTTTCATAGCCGGGCAGCCAGTCGATCTCGAATTCGGGCAACCGCCGTTCGCCCGCGAGGCCGTACATGATCTGCAGCTGTTCGGGCGAGCCCGCCATCACGCGGCCCAGCCAGGAACGCCACGCGCGCGCTTCGTCGTAGTAGCCGCCGCGCATCATCGCGAGCAGCGTGATGGTCGCGTCGCGCAGCCACACGTAGCGGTAGTCCCAGTTGCGCGTACCGCCGATCTTCTCGGGCAGCGACGTGGTCGGCGCGGCGACGATGCCGCCCGTCGGCGCGTAGGCGAGCGCCTTCAATGTCAGCAGCGAGCGGCGGATCGCCTGGGCGTATTTGCCCTCGACGGTGCCGCGCGCCGACCATTCGAGCCAGTAGTTCTCGGTGCGCGCCAGCGCCGAATGCGGATCACGCACGGGCGGAATGTGCAGATGCGATTGCGTGTACGTGAGCGAGAACGGCACGCGCTCGCCTTCGGACACGGTGAACTCGGCGACGGTTTTCATGTTCTCGCCGCGCATGTCGACGGGCGTGCGCAGCGCGACGGTATCCGGCCCGGCGATCGCCTTGATGCCGCTTTCGTGCTCGAGCCGGCTCACCCACGGAATCGAGAAGCCGTAGTCGAAGCGCAGCACCAGTTCCATGCGCATGTTCACCTTGCCGCGCCTGCCGACGACAATCCGGATCATCTCCGACGAACCGTTGCCGGGCGGCATGAAGTCGATGAGCGTGACGGCGCCGTCGGGCGTTTCGAAGTCGGTTTCGAGGATCAGCGTTTCGCCGCGGTAACGGCGGCGCGTGGCGCGCGCGAAGCCCGTTTGCTTTGGCGGCGCTTCGCCGCGGGTTTGCGCATTTGCAGCGTTGTCGCCGGGCGATGCGTCTTGTTCTGCGCGGGCGTTGGCCTCGTCGCGTCGGCTCGTGCGCGCGGGCGGCTTGTCCGCCTGGCGAGGCAAGGGCTTCGCGTCCGATTTCACGGCGCGCTCGGTGTCGCGATTGTCGTCACTGGCGCGCTCGCCGGCTTCGTTGCGTTCACCGTCTTCGGCGGGGGCGATCAGCCAGCGGCCGTTGTCCTCGGTGCCGAGCAGCGCGGCAAAGCATGCGCCCGAGTCGAAACGGGGCCAGCATAGCCAGTCGACTGAACCATCGCGCGAGACCAGCGCGGCCGTGTGGCCGTCGCCAATGAGTGCGTAGTCTTCGATAGGTGCGGACATGATAGGGCGGTCGGTCAGCGGGTAAGAAGTGCGTGCCTGCGCAGCGCCGGACGATGCGCAGGCGTCGTTGTTACCTGACTCGCGCAACGCGCAATGGTTCGCGGGCGAGCGCACATTCGAGGTATTGGCAATCCTGTTTTTAGCTGCTTACAATCGGTTTTTGAACGTGACTTCTGACGAATCGCAGCCCACCGGCGTTCGGGGTCGCAGCACGCGGCGACGGCGCCATTTTCGAGGATAAGCAATGCTGAACCCGTCGAAATCCGACTGCATCACGATTCTCTCCGCCGCGAGCCAACTGCCTGACGACTCGCTTCTTCCACTCGACTTCCGCACGCTCGGCATCTCGCGCAATGGGATGGAAACGGCTGCGGCATTCCTGATCGAACGCGCCTGCTTCAAGCGCTATAGCGAGACCGACGGTCATTATGCCGTCGGCGGGCTGTCCTTGCAGGGGCGCTGGCGCCTCGATCAACTGTCGAACGGCTGACGCCGGCGCCCGCATTCCATCGCGCGTAGTCGATTCACGGACCGCAAGCGCGGCCCGCGTGTCGACGCGCGCCATGGCGTCGTTACCGTGTTCGATTGTCATCGGCGTGTCGCGCGCTCATGCATGCTCTGCTTGCGCAGCGGACGGCATGCACGGGCGTGTTTGCGCGCCTCAGAGATGCGCCGTGCCGCCGACGCCGAAGATCCCGATCAATCCGATAAGAATCAGATAAATCGCGACGATGAAATTGAGCAGGCGAGGCATGATCAGAATGAGAATGCCGGCGATCAGCGCGACGAGCGGGCCGAGAGTGAGATGGATGTTCATGGCGACTCCTTTGTTGGAATTGACGACTGTGAGACAACCTGCAGACAATCCGTGCCCGCGTGCGTGACTGTCCCATCGCGAGCAACGCTCTTATACTTGCCCGAAATACGGCAAACAACGACAAACGACGACGGCCACGACGGCTGGCTGGCGGCGATCACGCGACGTCACCGTCACGTCGCGATAGCGTCACGCGACGGCACGTCACGATAAACGGCACCCTCCGGCGGGACCGCGCGGCAGACCAGCGACACACACGATCCGAATAACCGTATCGCCAGGAGGTCGTCATGCAGCGTCGTACAGGAGTCATAGCGTATGTCGTGCCACAGTCTTTCAATTCCCGTCCAGGCCATCCCCTACGTTCGATAATAAGAGGTTTGACACTCATGGTATCGATTGTCGCTACGCAGGCCTTCGCGCAAGGCACACCTGCCGCGCCCGCTGACGGCGTCTACGATCTGATCGTCGGGACCTACACGGGTCCGAAGAGCGAAGGCATCTACGTCTACCGCTTCGACACGAAAACGGGCGATGCAACCCAGATATCGTCGGCGAAGACGGACAACCCGTCGTACGTGATCGCGTCGCGCGACGGGCGCTACGTTTACTCCGTCAACGAGCAGCCCGGCGACAACGGCCCCGCCGACCAGCGCGGCGGCATCAGCGCCTTTAGCTTCGATGCGAGAAGCGGGCAATTGAGATTCCTGAACCGCGTGTCGTCGGATGGCAATGATCCGTGCTACCTGAGCATCTCGCCGGACGGCAAATACCTGACGACGGCCAATTATTCCGTCGCGGCGAACCCCGGGGGCAGCTTCGCGGTGTTTCCGCTGCAGGCGGACGGCCAGGTCGGCGCGTCGGTGCTGACCGTGCATCACGACGGCGGCGGACCGGTGAAAGGGCGCCAGGACAACGCGCACGTGCATTCGACGGTGTTCTCGCCGGACGGCAAGTATCTGTTCGCGCAAGACCTCGGGGCGGACAAGCTCTACGCGTACCGCTACACGCCCGATGGCAGCCGCGGCCTGCTCGGCCCGACGGAGCAGCGCTACACCGACGTGAAAGCCGGCTCGGGCCCGCGCCATCTGGTGTTCGGCGCCGACGGCAAGTACGCGTACCTGACGAGCGAACTGGCCGCGACCGTCACGGTGTTCCGCTACGACGACGGCAAGCTCACGCAGTTGCAGGTGGTGCCGATGACAAAGCCCGGCTTCAAGGGGCAGGTGGGGGCGGCCGCGATCCATCTGTCGCCGGACGGACGCTTCCTGTACGCGAGCAACCGTGGCGACGCGAACGAGATCGTCATCTATGCCGTCGATCCCGCCAACGGCCATATCCGCGAAGTGGGCCGTCAGTCGAGCCTTGGGAAAGCGCCGCGAGAATTCTCAATTGATCCGACGGGGCATTGGCTGATCGTCGGCAATCAAAATAGCGATACGGCCTACGTGTTCCGCCGTGATCAGCAAAGCGGTCTGCTCGAAGCGAATCCGAAGCGAATCGATCTCGGTTCGCCCGTCGACTTCAAGTGGGTATCGCCCGCTTGATGGCGGTTGGGATCTGATCGGTTCTGCGAGGCGGCACGCCGAAGGTGCCTGCTGAACCGGTTGGCCGCGGGGCGAGCTTCGTCTGACGCCTGCCGCGCGGCCGGTCTGCATGCGCGAGAGGGCTATTCGGCGCCCGGCGCAAGCACTTCGCGGCCGCCGTTAATGCCCATCGCCGACACGAGGCCCGCCGTTTCCATCTGCTCGACGAGTCGCGCCGCACGGTTGTAGCCGATGCGCAACTGCCGCTGCACGGCCGAAATCGACGCGCGCCGCG
>BBSL01000095.1 GCA_001319865.1 Burkholderia sp. E7m39
CCCTCGACGTATTCCGGCTCGCCGAACTGCTTCAGATGCTCGACGATCCGGTGCACTTCCTCGTCGGCGACGAACGCGCCGTGCACGCGCTGCGGATAGCCCGTGCCGGGCGGCAGGAACAGCATGTCGCCTTGGCCGAGCAGCGACTCGGCGCCCATCTGGTCGAGAATCGTGCGCGAGTCGATCTTCGACGACACCTGGAACGCCACGCGCGTCGGAATGTTGGCCTTGATGAGACCCGTGATCACGTCGACGGACGGGCGCTGCGTCGCGAGAATCAGGTGGATGCCCGCCGCGCGCGCCTTTTGCGCCAGCCGCGCGATCAGTTCTTCGATCTTCTTGCCCGCGACCATCATCAGGTCGGCCAGTTCGTCGATCACGACGACGATCAGCGGCAGCGGCGACAGCGGCTCCGGCGCGTCGGGCGTCAGCGAGAACGGATTGCCGATCTTCTTTTCTTTTGCGGCGGCGTCGCGAATTTTCTGATTGAAGCCTTGCAGATTGCGCACGCCGACGGCCGACATCAGCCGGTAGCGCTTCTCCATTTCGCCGACGCACCAGTTCAGCGCGTTCGCGGCGAGCTTCATATCGGTAACGACGGGCGCGAGCAGATGCGGGATGCCTTCATAGACGGAAAGCTCCAGCATCTTCGGGTCGATCATGATCATGCGCACCTCTTCGGGCGTCGCCTTGTACAGCAGCGAGACGATCATGGCGTTGATCGCGACCGACTTGCCCGAACCCGTCGTGCCCGCGACCAGCATGTGCGGCGCTTTCGCGAGGTCCGTCACGACAGGGTGGCCGGTGATGTCCTTGCCCATTGCGAGCGTCAGATTCGACTTGGAATGCTGATAGACCTCGGCTTGGAGAATCTCGGAAAGGCGAATGGTCTGGCGCTTGGCATTCGGCAGTTCGAGACCCATGCAGGTCTTACCAGGAATCGTCTCAACGACGCGAATCGACGTTAGACCGAGACCGCGCGACAGATCCTTCATCAGCCCGACGATCTGGCTGCCGCGCACGCCGAGCGCCGGCTCGACTTCGAAGCGCGTGATCACCGGTCCCGCCGACGCACCGACGACCGTCACGGGCACCTTGAATTCCTGCAGCCGTTGTTCGATCAGCGCGCCTGTTTCGGCGAGCTTTTCGTCGCTGACGGGCTCGGCATCCGACGACGCGGGCGCGAGCAGATCGAGCGCCGGCAGTTCGATATGCGAGGCGGAGGGCGCGTGGAACTCGAATGCGGGACCGCTGTGCCCGCGCACGGCAGGGCGGGGCGGCGGGGCGTCCTGCGGGACCTGGCGATCTTGCTCGTCGGCGGTTTCGCCTGGCGTGCGCGGATGGTCGTCAGCAAGCGCGGCAGCGTGAGGCGCGACACCGTGACCGGCCGTCTGCGCGGCGGGCGTCGCGCCCGGAAAGCGCACGACGTTCGACGGTGCTTCCGGCGTGTCGTCGCTCGCCGTATCGGGTGCCTTCGTCAGGACGGCTGGTTCGAGCGGTGCGACGATATCGGCGTAGGCGGCCTCGTGCGATACGACCGGGCGAGGCGGCTGCATCGGCGCGTCGGCCGCGGAGGCCACGCGCAACAAGCTCACAGACTGCGTGATCGCATCCCACGGCGCAACGGCGGGCGCGGCCGGTTGCGCGTCGAGGTTCTCTTCAATGGCGGGCGATACCCGTTCGGCCGGTACGTGCGGTGCCGTCGCCGTCGAATGGTCGTCTTGCGTCGCTGATGCGCTGGCATCGGCGGGAGCGGGTTCGTGGAACGGCGTTGGCTGCGCTTCGTGCGACGGCGCGGCGAGATGTGCTGCAAGCGCGTGGTCTGGCGCGACGCTGCCCGCGATGGTTGCGGGCAGGGAGGTGCGCTGCACGTCCGGCTGGTTGCTCGCCGGGGTTTGCGTCACGTCGGCCTGAGCCGCTGGGTCGACGATGGCAGGTTGCATCGCCGTGTCTGCCGTGGCCGGCTCCGCGATGGGGGCTTGCACCTCGTCTTCTGCGCCAGCCCGGGCTTGCACACGCGTGTCGCTATGGGCAAACGACGGTTCGCGGGCGTCGGTTGGCAATGGGTTTGCGTCGGCGTCCGGTTTCGCGATCGACGGCGCCGCTGGTGCCGCTGGAATGGTTGCCGAAACGTCGGCTGGTGCCTCGGTGCTGGCGTTATCGACGGTTTGCACTTCAGGCGCTGTGTGCGTGTCACCGGAGGGCACGGCGTCGAAAGAAGCGGCGGGATCAATCTCGTCCGCCTGCATCGAATATGCCGCGTGCTCCGCAACCGGTTCCGCGAAAACGGCAGCAGTCGGCTGATCGGGCGATACGGGATCGACTTCGGGCACTGGCGCGGACGTCGTAGCGGTTTGATTGCTCGCGATCGCCGCCTCGAGCGCCGACATCGCCTCATCGACGGCCGCAACGGCCGCCACGCCGCCTGCCGCCTGGCTGCCGACCGTGCTCGCGCCGTTCGCCGCCGCGTTCGCCGCCCCGTTCGCCGCGGCGTGGATGACGGCATCGTCGCGCGTCTCGACAACCTTGGCGGGATCGCTGGCCGTGCGGCGCGCGAGGCTTGCGCCCGCGAGCGTCGTCCAGCGTGCGGCGTTCTCCTCGATGCTGCGCAGCGTTTCCTGCACGCTCGCCGCCGGCGCAGCGGATTGTGCCGATGACCCAGCCGATGCATTGGCGCGCGAATAGGCCGGAACGCGGAAATTCTGCGTGGCGTGGCGCGCGAACGGCGATGTCGCGACGCCAGGCCGACGCCCCTGTGCGGCGGGCGCGAGCGGCTCGATGGAAGCGGGCTGACGGCTGTGCGCAGGCGCCGCGGTTCGCACGCTGGCGGACCGGCCCGTCGAAACAGCTGCATTCGCCGACATGCTTCGCGCAGCAGCCTGGGCCGCCGCTTTCGACGATTGCAACGCGGCCGTGCTGCCGAACACGGTAGGCGGCGTTGCCGTGACGCGCGCGCCCTCCATCGACGCGGACCCCGCATCGCGCGAATGAGCACGTTGTCCATCGGCGGCGAGCCAGCCGGCGGGTGCCACGGGCTCGGCGGGCGCCCAGGACGTGGGGCGGTGCGAGCGGCGGCTCGCGCCCGTGATGCCCGCCGGGCCGCTACGGACGGTGCCGGTCGGGCCCGGATTCGTGCCCGGATTGGTACCCGGATGTGCGCCCGGATTCGATCCCGCAGGCATTCCCAGCGCATCGGCGCTTACGCCCGAGGCAACGGCACCCACCGCCGC
>BBSL01000096.1 GCA_001319865.1 Burkholderia sp. E7m39
TGTCGTCGCGGGTGGGCGCCAGACGGTGGGCCGTGCGTAACGCCCGTTGGTTTTCGGCGCCATCGTGTTGATGGGCGCGCTGCTGTGCGAAGGCGCCGTATCGGCGGCGCGGGATGGAACACGCGGCTCGTCGGCGCGGGCGCGGCGCGACAGGCCGAGGCCGAATGCATCGTTGGCCCACGCGACGAACGACGACCATCGGAATCCGATCAGCCACGGCAGCGAAAGCAGGAACAGCCCGAGCATCGCGAGCGGGGTCGCCACGCGTCCGAGCAGATGCACGAGCCCCGCAGCCAGCGCATGACCGAAGCCGTTCATGCCCTGCACGTTGACGAGCGACGCTTCCAGCGTGCAACTCGCGACCAGCACGCAGACGAAGCCGAGCCACAACCGGATCGTGCCGGGCCCGCGCAGGCCTGCGCCACCCGGCAGCGCGGACTTCACGAGACGCCACAACAGGGGAAGAAACCAGACGGCGGAAGCGCCGAACCAGCCGAAAACTACCGTTTGCATGCTAGACATCAACGAATGACGAGGCGCTTGCGCAACCCGTCGAGTTTAATTGGGCGACGCGGCGCGCTTCCGAAGCCGGTGTCGCAAGTTGTAGCCGCGCAGCCTGAAACGCGGCGCGAACCGCGGCCGGGCACGCGCAGCCAGAGCGCAGCCGTCGCGCCGCCGCATGCAGCGTGCGCTGGCTGTCGACGGTCGCCGGCTGGGCGGTCATTGGCCGCGTCGCGCGAACACGAGCGTGTCGCCGTTGTCGAGAATCAATTGAAGCTGCTGCGGCTTGCGCATGTCGACGCCTGAGTGCTCGATATGCGCGAGCGCGCTGAGATAGGCGCCTTCGATCTTGCCGCCCGGCGTCGCGCACGCCATGCGCGTGCCCGCGAGCGGGCCGAAGCTCAGCTTGCCCTCCGCCAGCGAGTAGGTGCCCGAGTAGCGGTTGCAGCCGGAAAAGCCGCTGGCCCGGCGCTGACCCGTTTGCGCCGACAGCACGAGCGTGATGGGTTCCGCGCCGGCATCGCTGGCGGCGCCGGGCACCTCGCGCGTGCCGCCGCCCGCGACCTTCCAGCCGCTCAGCTGCCAGTCGGTGTTGTCGAGCAGTTGCGTCGCGGCGCGATTGAACGGGTCGGGAGGCGGGGCATCCGCGTCGAGATGTTTCGGCATCGAGCAGGCAGCGACGAGCGCGCACAGCGACACGGCCATCGACACGGCAGCCAGCGCTGCGCCCGTGCGCCGGCCAACCGACGTCCGCGCGGCAGCGTCGGGCGCATCCGGCGATGCATCGGGTGTGGCGCTCGGGCGTGCGTCGCGTTGCGTGTCGGACGTGGGCTGCATATCGTCGTTCCTCTCTAGACTGGCGAAGGCGTAAGGGTATCGCACTACGCTTGCCGCATGCGAGCGCAAGCGCGGGTGCCGAAATGCATAGGCCGGATGGACATAAGGCATGCGCGCCGTTCACGATGCCCGCCGGCTCGCAAGCGGCGTGATTTGCCGGCGCAGCCGATCCGGGGCTTATCGGGGTTATCGGCACGCGGCGGGCGCAGTTGCAGGGGCCGCGCATGTTAACATCGCCGCAGTCATTCATTCCACCTGCTTTCGTCAAAATTCTCTGGAGCATCCATGCAGATCGGCCAACGCATCGGCACCCCGCTTTCGACCTCCGCCACGCGCGTCATGCTGCTCGGTGCGGGTGAACTGGGCAAGGAAGTGATCATCGCGCTGCAGCGCCTGGGCGTCGAAGTGATCGCGGTCGATCGCTATCCGAACGCGCCCGGCCATCAGGTCGCGCACCGCGCGCATGTGATCGACATGACGGACGCGAAGGCGCTGCGCGCGCTGGTCGAAGCTGAGCAGCCACATCTGATCGTGCCCGAGATCGAGGCCATCGCCACCGACGCGCTCGCTGCGATCGAATCCGACGGCGTCGCCGAGGTGATTCCGACGGCGCGCGCCACGCAGCTGACGATGAACCGCGAAGGCATCCGGCGTCTCGCCGCCGAGGAACTCGGTCTGCCCACCTCTCCGTACGCGTTCGCCGATTCGCTCGACGAGTTGAAGGCGGGCATCGCGAAGGTCGGTTATCCGTGCGTGGTGAAGCCGGTGATGTCGTCG
The DNA here is from genome assembly GCA_001319865.1 of Burkholderia sp. E7m39. Lineage (GTDB taxonomy): Bacteria > Pseudomonadota > Gammaproteobacteria > Burkholderiales > Burkholderiaceae > Paraburkholderia > Paraburkholderia bengalensis. The sequence goes on from BBSL01000096.1 coordinate 2,116, forward strand.
TCGGGCAAGGGGCAGTCGGTGCTCAGGAGCGACGCGGATGTCGAGCCCGCGTGGCAGTACGCGATGGCGGGCGGGCGCGTGAATCATGGGCGCGTGATCGTCGAGGGCTTCATCAATTTCGAATACGAGATCACGCAGCTGACCGTGCGCGCAATCGATCCCGCCACGCAGCAGACCGCCACCTATTTCTGCGATCCCATCGGCCACGTTCAGGTAGCGGGCGATTACGTCGAATCGTGGCAGCCGCAGCCGATGAGCCCGCGGGCGCTTGAACTATCGCGTGAAATCGCCGGCAAGGTGACGGCGGCGCTGGGCGGCCGCGGGCTGTTCGGCGTGGAACTTTTCGTGCGCGGCGATGACGTATGGTTCTCGGAAGTCAGTCCGCGTCCGCACGACACAGGGCTCGTGACGCTCGCGTCGCAGCGCCTGTCGGAGTTCGAACTGCACGCGCGCGCCATTCTCGGCTTGCCCGTCGATACAGCGCTGCGCGCGTCGGGCGCGTCGGCCGTGATCTACGGCGGGCTCGACGAGACGGCCATCGCGTTCGAAGGCGTCGCGCAGGCGCTCGCCGTGCCGGGCGCCGATCTGCGCCTGTTCGGCAAGCCCGAGAGCTTCGTCAGGCGTCGCATGGGCGTGGCGCTCGCGACGGGCAAGGACATCGGCGAGGCGCTGCAGCGCGCAAAGCAGGCGGCGGCCTTCGTCAAGCCGGTGTCGGGCAAGTAGAAGCCGTCGTGCGTGCGGGCGCGGCATGTTGGCGATATGAGGGCGTCTGCAGGTCGAAGGAGCGGGGCGCGTTGAAAACGGATCAGGCAGGTGTGGGGCAGAGCGGGATGATGCTGCGGCTTATCAGGCGACATATCGCGGGACATATCACACCAAATGCCGCACCAAATGCCGCACGAAATACCGCCCGGCGTATCGCACTGCTCGTCCCCGCTTTGACGCTCGCGTCTGCGTTGGGTGGGTGCGGACTGGCTGCCGCGCCGTGCCGGATCGCGTCGGCGGGACTGAAGATCGTTCCCGTGGTGGGCCACGTGGCCGCCGCGCCAACGGATGCTTGCGCCGACGTGATCGACCCGTGATTTAACCGTGATCGATCCGGGCACGCGCAAGCCCGTCGCAGTCGTCAGGCAGTCAGTCATCACAACACGGCGTCAAGAAACGAGGAAATCGATGAGCATGAGGCGGTGGGGGTGGATGGTCGTCGTGGCGCTCGCCGCTGCTTCGGGAGCGGTACAGGCGGCGGAATTGCTGCCGCTGCCGGATATCCGGACCGCGCATCGGGTAACGCAGAAGTACACCTGCGCGACGGGCCGCATCCTGCACGTCACCTATTTGAATGCAACCAACGGTCAGAGCTTCGCGGTGCTGCCCGTGAAGGGCAAGCAGATGCTGTTTGTCAATGTGCTGTCCGGCTCGGGCGCGAAGTATGAGGCGGGCAGCTATACGTGGTGGACCAAGGGCCCACAGGCCACGCTGTACGACGCGATGCTCGGCGAGAATGCGCCGCCGCTGCTGTCCGACTGCGTGACGATCGTGCGCTGATGCTGGTCGGACTTCGCGCGAATCGCGCCCCTTTCCGTATTTCCGTAACGCTTTTCGCATTCTCGCTGGCGTCAGCCGTGCCGTTGCCCGGGTGACGACACGTTTTCCCCTCCGGTAGTAAGCTGTGTGCCACAGGCCGCTTGCCCTTTTCGATGCAGTTGCGCGGCCGTCATCGTTTTCGATCATCCTTGTCCGCGTGCCGTTGCATGACGCGCTTCATGGCGTCGCGACGGCCCGGTCCGCGTTCGTTCGTCAAGCGAGACCTTCCCATGAAAGCATCGGATCTGTTCGTCAAATCGCTGGAAGCCGAAGGCGTCGAGTACGTGTTCGGCATTCCCGGCGAAGAAAACCTCGATCTCCTCGAATCGCTGCGCCGCTCCCGTATCAAGCTCGTGCTCACGCGCCATGAGCAGGCGGCGGGTTTCATGGCCGCCACCTATGGACGTCTGACGGGACGCACGGGCGTCTGTCTCGCGACGCTCGGCCCCGGCGCCACCAACTTCGTGACAGCGGCCGCTTACGCGCAGCTCGGCGGCATGCCGATGCTGATGGTCACGGGTCAGAAGCCGATCAAGTCGAGCAAGCAGGGCCACTTCCAGATCGTCGACGTGGTGCGGATGATGGAGCCGCTCACCAAGTACACGCGGCAGATCGTATCGATCGGCAATATTCCCGCGTCGGTGCGCGAGGCGTTCCGCCAGGCCGAAGAAGAGCGGCCTGGCGCCACGCACCTGGAATTGCCCGAAGACGTCGCGCACGAAGAAGGCGACGGCAAGCCGATTCCAAAGAGCTACAGCCGCCGGCCCGTCGCCGAAGAAAAGGCCGTCGAGCATGCGGTGAAGGCGATCGTCGACGCGAAGCACCCGCTCCTGATGATCGGCGCGGGCGGCAATCGCAAGACCACGCGCAAGATGTTGCGCGAATTCGTCGATCAGATCGGCATTCCGTTCTTCACGACGCAGATGGGCAAGGGCGTGATCGACGAATCGCATCCGCTGTGGCTCGGCAACGCGACGCTGTCGGACGGCGACTTCGTGCATCGCGCGATCGATCACGCGGACTGCATCATCAACGTCGGCCACGACGTAATCGAAAAGCCGCCGTTCTTCATGCGCGGCGCCGATGCGAACGAGAAAACCGTGATCCACGTGAACTTCCTCGGTGCCGAAGTGGACCCGGTGTATTTTCCGCAGATCGAAGTGGTCGGCGACATCGCGAATGCCGTGTGGCAGCTGAAAGAAGCGCTGCAAGGCAAGGGCGAGCATTGGGACTTCGCGCGCTTCAAGGAGATCAAGGAGCATTTCGAGGCGCATCTGGCGAAGGGCCAGCACGACGACCGCTTTCCGATGTATCCGGTGCGCGTCGTCCACGACGTCTACGAGACGATGCCTGTCGACGGGATCATCTGTCTCGACAACGGCATGTACAAGATCTGGTTCGCGCGCTATTACCGCGCGCACGAGCCGAACTCGCTGCTGCTCGACAACGCGCTCGCTTCGATGGGCGCCGGGCTGCCGTCGGCGATCGCGACCAAGATCGTGCATCCCGAGCGCAACGTGATGGCCGTGTGCGGCGACGGCGGCTTCATGATGAACTCGCAGGAGCTGGAAACGGCCGTGCGGCTGAAGCTCGACCTGGTCGTGATGATCGTCCGCGACGACGCGTTCGGCATGATCCGCTGGAAGCAGGAGAACATGAATTTCCCCGACTACGGGATGATGCTGCGCAACCCCGATTTCGTCGACTACGCGAAGAGCTACGGCGCGCATGGGCATCGCGTGGGCGCGGCGGCGGAACTGGCGCCGCTCGTGCGCGAGTGCTTCGCGACGCCGGGCGTCCACGTGATCGATGTGCCTATCGATTACTCCGATAACGAGCGCGTGCTGAACCGCGAGATCAAACGGCTTTCGGCGCAGCTGTGAGCGGTTCGCCGTGAGCTTCGCCGCGACGCCAGCGCTCAGGATGGTTTTGCCGCGCGAGTTTGCGCTGCCAAGGGGCTTGCGAATCCGATCTGCGAATCCGACTTGATCAAAGGAGGGCGTGTCATGTTGCAGAAGAGCTATCCGTACTATCTCGCCAACGAACCCGTGGCCGCGAACACCGATCTCGAAGTCACTGACAAGTTCAGCGGCGAAGTGGCGACGCGCGTCGCGATGGCCGACGCGAAGGCGATCGACAAGGCGATCGGCGCCGCCGTCGCCGCGATGCCCGAGATGCGCGCATTCCCGCCGTTCAAGCGTCAGGCCGTGCTCGAACACTGCGTGAAACGCTTTCGCGAGCGCTTCGACGAACTGGCGATGGCGCTGTGCATCGAAGCGGGCAAGCCGATCAACGATTCGCGCGGCGAGGCCACGCGCCTGATCGACACGTTCAAGGTCGCGGCGGAAGAATCCGTGCGGATCGACGGCGAGATCGTCAATCTGGAAATTTCGCCGCGCGCGAAGGGTTATCACGCGTACGTGAAGCGGGTGCCCATCGGGCCGTGCTCGTTCATTTCGCCGTTCAACTTTCCGCTGAATCTGGCCGCGCACAAGGTCGCGCCCGCGCTCGCCGCCGGCGTGCCGTTCGTGCTGAAGCCGGCAAGCCGCACGCCCATCGGCGCGCTGATCATCGGCGAGATTCTCGCGGAAACGGATCTGCCGAAGGGCGCGTTTTCGATCCTGCCCGCGCATCGCGACGGCGCGGATCTCTTCACCACCGACGAGCGCTTCAAGCTGCTGTCGTTCACGGGATCGCCCGCCGTCGGCTGGGATCTGAAAGCGAAGGCGGGCAAGAAGAAGGTGATTCTGGAGCTGGGCGGCAACGCGGCCGCGATCGTCGATGGCGACCAGCGCGACAAGCTCGATTACGTCGTCGACCGGCTGGCGTTCGGCGCGTTCTATCAATCGGGGCAGAGCTGTATCGGCGTGCAGCGGATTCTCGTGCATGCGTCGCTCTACGACGCGCTGCGCGAAAAGCTGATCGCGAAGACGAAGTCGCTGAAGATGGGCGATCCGAAGGACGAAAAGACGTTCGTCGGGCCGATGATCTCCGAGTCCGAGTCGCGGCGCCTCGCGGGCTGGATGGACGGCGCCGTCAAGGCGGGCGCGAAGATCGTCGCGGGCGGCAAGGTCGACGGCGCGATGTTCGAGGCGACGCTGCTCGAGAACGTGGGGCGTGACACCGATCTGTATCGCAAGGAAGCGTTCGGGCCAGTGGCCATCCTCGAAAAGTTCGACGATTTCAAAGCCGCGCTCGCCACCGTCAACGACAGCGACTTCGGCCTCCAGGCGGGCGTGTTCACCGATTCGCTCGCGCACGCGCATCTCGCCTGGGATGAACTCGAAGTGGGCGGCGTGGTCATCAACGATGTGCCGTCGTTCCGCGTCGACAACATGCCGTACGGCGGCGTGAAGGATTCGGGGCTCGGGCGCGAAGGCATCCGCTACGCCATCGAGGACATGACGGAGCTGCGCTTGATGGTGATGCGCGAGACGTGGTGAGCAGGGCGGGCGCGTCGGCGGTTGAGGCGTGCTGGCAGCGCCTGTCATCGCGCGGTGTCAATTGCGTTATCGGCGGCGCTATCATCGCGCTGTCATCGGATTGACTCGCGCGGTGTCTACGCTGCCCGCGTCGGCCGTTATCCGGCGCCGTGGTGCAGGGCCCTTCACGCGGGTGCGCGAGCCTGTCGAGCCAGTTTTTTGCCGCCGCGTCACGGTCGGGAGCAGAAACGCCGCGCCCGCGCCATGGGTGTTAGTGCCGAAGTGCTACAATACCGCCCTTTCCGGTGGATGTTTCCGCCGGCCGGAGCCGGCCGCATGCTTGCCGATATGACATCGGACCCTGCGTGGGACGTCGTGGCTCCGCCTTCATCCTGATGCCCTCCGCGGCCCCGGCCGCTGCAGAAGAAGCTGCAGAAACAGTTGATGCGGACGCCAAGGCGCCCGCCTTGGCAACGCGCAAGCGGTTCCCGCGCAGGCGCATTTTTAGCGAAAGCCACCATGTCCGACACAGCAACCACGCCTACCAACGCGACCTTCGACCAGTTCGGCCTGCACGCCGACATCCTCAAAGCCATCGCGGAGCAGGGCTACACGACGCCGACGCCGATCCAGGCGGAGGCCATCCCCGTCGTGCTGAGCGGCCGTGACGTGATGGGCGCCGCCCAGACGGGCACGGGCAAGACGGCCGGCTTCTCGCTGCCCATCATCCAGCGTCTGTTGCCGCTCGCGAGCACGAGCGCGTCGCCTGCCCGTCACCCCGTCCGCGCGCTGATCCTCACGCCGACGCGCGAACTCGCCGACCAGGTCGCCGCGAACGTGCAGTCGTACGCGAAGCACACGGCGCTGCGCAGTGCCGTCGTGTTCGGCGGCGTCGACATGAACCCGCAGTCGGCGGAATTGCGGCGCGGCGTCGAAATCCTGATCGCCACGCCCGGCCGTCTGCTCGACCACGTGCAGCAGAAAACAGCCAATCTCGGCCAGGTGCAGATGCTGGTGCTCGACGAGGCGGACCGCATGCTCGACATGGGCTTCCTGCCCGATCTGCAGCGCATCCTGAATCTGCTGCCGAGCGAGCGTCAGACGCTGCTGTTCTCGGCCACTTTCTCGCCCGAAATCAAGAAACTCGCGGCCACCTACCTGCGCAATCCGCAGACTATCGAGGTCGCGCGCAGCAACTCGACGGCGACCAACGTCACGCAGATCGTCTACGAAGTGGCCGAAGGCGATAAAACGGGCGCCGTCGTGCAGCTGATCCGCGAGCGCAGCCTCAAGCAGGTAATCGTGTTCTGCAACAGCAAGATCGGCGCGAGCCGTCTGGCGCGCCAGCTCGAGCGCGACGGCGTGGTCGCGACGGCGATTCACGGCGACCGCTCGCAGAGCGAACGCATGCAGGCACTCGACGCGTTCAAGCGCGGCGAGATCGAAGCGCTGGTCGCCACCGACGTGGCAGCGCGCGGTCTCGATATCGCCGAGCTGCCCGCCGTGATCAACTTCGATCTGCCGTTCAACGCGGAAGACTACGTGCACCGGATCGGCCGGACGGGCCGCGCGGGTGCATCGGGCGATGCGCTGTCGCTGTTCAGCCCGAACGAGCGCAAGCAGCTCGCCGACATCGAGAAGCTGATCAAGCGTCCGTTGGACGTGCAGCGTCTGACCGTCGACGTGCCCGTGCGTCATCATCACGACGAGCGTGGCTCGCGGCGCGAGCGCGACGATCGCGGCAGCCGCCGCCGCACGACGGGCGCGCACGAGCGTCCGTCGCACGGCACGCATCATCGCCAGCAGCCCGTCGACGATTTCTTCTTCAAGCCGTATGAGCCGTCGCCTTCGGCGGTGACGGCCGCCGCCAAGCGCGACGAAACGCCTGCCGCGCCGCAGAAGCCCGCTTCGAAACAGCCGCTGGCGGCATTGCTGGGCGGCTTCGGCATGCCGCGCAAGACCACGCCGTCCAACTGACGGCATGAGCGCATGCCGTCGGCATTCGGCGCGGAGGGCTGACAGCGCCAGGCGCCGTGCGTTGGTTCATTGGCTGTTGCCCGCTTTTTTGCTGCTGTCTCTGACCGTCTCTGACCGTCTGTGAGTTTGGCGCCGCTCCACGCGCGTCAGCGTTTCACGCGCGCCGACCAGGCCGTTATCGCTTCCGCATAGAAGGCATCGAGCGATGTCGCGGCCGCGTCACTCATTCTCAAGCCAAGATGGGTTGCCGCGTCGTTCAGCGCGACGAGCGGTTGCGTGGTGTTCAGCGCCAGCGCGCCTGTCTGCTTGCTGA